>JAYUEP010000184.1:0-3611 GCA_043739165.1 Hyphomicrobiales bacterium | reverse complement strand
TGCTGCAAACGGCCAAACATTTTTAAAAAGCTGCACCATGTCCCTTTCATGGCACGATTCCGGAGGGCGGGCAAGCATACGCGGAGGGGATACATCCGGCGCACGGTGTCACGACTTATTTCCTATTTAAGACTAAATGACTAGAAATTGAGATTTAGCCCGTAAACCAAGTGCGGTGTCGCCGCTCAGCGGAAGCCACCTTGTGTTCCTGCTTCGTTCGTGCTACTTTTGTTCTCATGGCCAAATCTTCTGTCACTTATGTCTGCCAAGCTTGCGGCTCCGCCACGCATAAGTGGTCTGGGCATTGCGATTCCTGCGACAGCTGGAACACCATTATCGAAGAAAAGTCTGAGGCGCCTTCCTCCGGCGGCAAGGGGCAGGCCCTGCCGCGCGGGCGTTTGGCCAAGCTTGTCGACCTCAAGGGCGAAAGCCCTGCCCCGCCGCGTGTGACATCGGGCATTGCCGAGCTTGACCGAGTGACGGGCGGTGGCTTTGTGCCCGGTTCTGCCGTGCTCATTGGCGGAGACCCCGGCATCGGCAAATCCACGTTGCTGCTGCAAGCGCTGGCCGCTCTTGGGGCCAAGGGCGAGCGCGTCATTTATGTGACGGGCGAGGAAGCCATTGCGCAGGTGCGTTTGCGCGCGGCGCGGCTGGGGCTGGCGGAAGCGCCCGTTTTACTCGCGGCGGAGACCAATGTTTCGGATATTCTCGCGACGTTGAATGAGGGCGAAGTGCCTGCGGTGGTGGTGATCGATTCGGTGCAGACCTTGTGGTCGCCCATCGTTGACTCTGCCCCCGGCACGGTTTCGCAGTTGAAAGCGGGCTCAGAGGCTTTGGTGCGTTTTGCCAAGGCCAAAGGCGCTTGCGTGTTGCTCGTCGGTCATGTGACCAAGGATGGGCAGATTGCCGGGCCCAAGGTGATCGAGCATTTGGTTGATACGGTGCTTTATTTCGAAGGCGACCGGGGCCACCAGTTCCGCATCTTGCGCGCGGTGAAAAACCGTTTCGGGCCCACCGATGAGATCGGCGTTTTTGAAATGTCGGATGGTGGCTTGCAAGAAGTGACCAATCCTTCGCGCCTGTTCATGGGGCAGACGGAGCGGCCAGCTCCTGGCACGGCGGTCTTTGCCGGGATTGAAGGGACCAGACCTTTGCTGGTGGAAATTCAGGCTTTGGTTTCGCCTTCGTCGCTTGGCACGCCACGGCGGACGGCCGTTGGTTGGGACGGCACAAGGTTGGCGATGATTCTTGCTGTGCTGGAAGCGCGTGCCGGTGTCACTCTTTCCAACCATGATGTTTATCTCAATGTGGCAGGGGGCCTCAGGCTCAAAGAACCGGCGGCGGATTTGGCAGTGGCAGCGGCGCTTCTGTCCTCGCTCTCCGACACGATCATTCCGCATGGTACGGTTCTGTTTGGCGAGATCGCCTTGTCCGGCGCCATTCGCCCCGTGGGCCAAAGCGAGGCCAGGCTGAAAGAGGCCCAAAAGCTTGGGCTGGATCATGCCATGATTGCCGATCAGGGCGAGAAGGCACTGAAGAGCAGCCTTGATGTAAAACAGGTTTCGACGGTCGCCGATGTGGTGGCCTGGGTGGCCTCGCGGTCCAAGGGTTTGCGCAGGATTGCGTGACGGGTTGAGTGTTGGCTGAAGCGACCTCATCCGCAACCACCTCCCTCCCGAAGAATAACCTAGAACCCTGCCCCGGATTTGAATATAGAGGGGCCTCACAGACAGGGCGGTTCATGTTTCAAATTCTTGATTTCATCCTCATCGGCATCATGTTGATTTCGGGGCTTCTGGCACTGGCGCGGGGGTTCACCCGCGAGGTGTTGTCGCTCATCGCCTGGGGACTGGCCGCTGCAGCCGGCTGGTACGCCACCAAGCAGAAGCCGATCATGGATCTGGTGCTGCCGCATGTTGATCCGGCCAAGCCGATCATCGCGCAAATCATCGTGGCAGCCGGGGCTTTCATCGTTGTGCTGATCTTCCTTTCCATCATTGGCGTCAAAATATCCGACCTTGTGGTTGATTCATCTGCCGGTGCCCTCGATCGCTCCCTTGGCTTTCTCTACGGCCTCGCGCGCGGCCTGGTTTTGGTTTCGGTTTGCTATCTTTTCTATGGCTGGCTGCTGCCTGTTGAAAAGCAGGAAGACTGGGTGCGCAATGCGGTTTCGATGCCCGCCATCCGCTGGGTTTCTTCCACCATGATGGGCTATATGCCGCCCGATATTGCCGACATGCTTTCCAACTCTTCGCTGATCGGCAACGGCACAGGTGGTGCTGGCAAGACCTCGGCCACGCCAGACGACCAGAACAAGGGCTATTCCAATGGCCAGACCCAGGGCTTGGATAACTTGGCGAAAGGTACGCAGAAGCAACCATGAGCAAGGCCTCCACCGCTTTTGATTTTGATCTCGATGGCGATACGCTGCATGAAGAATGCGGCGTGTTCGGCATCTATGGCCACCCTGATGCGGCCGCCCTGACGGCGCTGGGCCTGCATGCCCTGCAGCACCGCGGCCAAGAAGCGGCGGGGATCGTCACCTATGATGGCGGGCGCTTTCATTCTGAAAAACGCATGGGCTTGGTTGGCGATCATTTCTCATCCGAAAAAGTGATCAACCGTTTAAAGGGCACGCAGGCCGTGGGCCATGTGCGCTATTCCACCACGGGCGAAACGATCTTGCGCAATGTGCAGCCGTTGTTTGCGGAGCTTGCAGCGGGCGGCATTGCGGTTGCCCATAATGGCAATCTCACCAATGGCCTCACGCTCCGGCGTGAGCTCATCGCGGGGGGCGCAATCTATCAATCGACCTCCGACAGCGAGGCCATTTTACATCTGGTGGCGCGGTCCAAGAAGCAGCGACTGCTGGAGCGCTATCTCGATGCGCTGCGCAGCCTTGAGGGCGCTTATGCTTTGGTGTCGCTCACCAACAAGAAACTCATCGGCGCGCGTGATCCCTTGGGCATTCGCCCATTGATTTTAGGCGAACTGCATGGGGCTTATATCCTTTGCTCTGAAACCGTGGCGCTCGACATTATTGGCGCCAAGTTTGTGCGCGAAGTTGAGAACGGCGAAGTGGTGGTGATTTCGGAAGAAGGCGTTGAAAGCTTGCGCCCCTTCCCCAAGCAACCGGCGCGGCCGTGCATTTTTGAATATGTGTATTTCTCGCGGCCCGATTCCATTCTGGCTGGGCGCTCGGTCTATGAAGTGCGCAAGGCCACGGGCCGGCAGTTGGCGCTGGAATCACCGGTTGAGGCCGATGTGGTGGTTCCCATTCCGGATTCAGGCGTTCCTGCAGCGCTTGGGTTTGCCTCACAACTGGGCATTCCATTTGAGCTTGGCATCATCCGCAATCATTATGTGGGCCGCACGTTCATTGAACCCACCCAACACATCCGCTCTCTGGGTGTGAAGCTCAAACACAATGCCAACAAGGCCGTGGTGGCGGGCAAGCGCATTGTGTTGGTGGACGATTCGGTCGTGCGCGGCACAACATCCGTCAAGATCGTGCAGATGATGTATGAGGCCGGAGCGAAAGAAGTGCATATGCGCATCGCCAGCCCGCCCATTAAACATCCGGATTTCTATGGCATCGATACGCCGGAGCG
>JAYUEP010000183.1:0-10923 GCA_043739165.1 Hyphomicrobiales bacterium | reverse complement strand
TCAAAGATGCTGCGGCACTGGCAGATTGCGTGATGGAGGCGGCTGCCTTGGGGCAAGACATTGGTGGTGATGCAGCGCTTGAAGCCTATGCGCGCTGGCGGCGCTTTGATACGCAAAGTACTGCGGCCATGATGCATGGTTTGCATTTCCTTTTCGCCAATGATCACGAGGCGCTCCGGTTGCTCCGGCAAGTGGGCCTGCGCATGGTTGACAAGTTGCCTGCCCTGAAGCGGGTGTTTGAAAAAGAAGCTGCTGGATTGACGGGTCAATTGCCGCGCTTGATGCGCGGGCTGGCGGCGTGAAGCCTCACGCGTCGCGGGTTTTGCCTTCGGCCTTGAGTTTGCTGAGATAGGCCTGCCAAATCATGTCCTTCTCACGGCCCAGTTTTGCAAGATATGTCCAGGTGAAGATACCCGTGGCGTGGCCGTCGCTGAAAGTGAGGCGCACGGCATAGCTGCCCACAGGTTCCACCTTGTTGATCGAAACAAGGCGCTTGCCAAAAACCAGTTGTTCTTGCCCGGGCCCGTGGCCCTTCACTTCGGCACTCGGGCTTTCCACGCGCAGCAATTCGGCGGCTAGATCATAAGCACTGCCATCATCAAAACTCACCCGCAAGACGTGGCCTTGGTCCGAAAGCTTGAGTTCCGTGGGCCATGCCTCACTCACGCGAAAGCTCGCGCGCCTCACCCGGCAGCATGATAGGAATGCCGTCGCGGATCGGATAGGCGAGGCCTGCGACTGGCGACACAAGCTCCTGACGTTCGGCATCATAGGACAACCGCGTTTTGGTGACGGGACAGACCAGAATTTCGAGAAGCTTTGGTTCGGCCACATCCTTGTCGGGCATTACTGCATCCTCGTTGAATTGCCGTTGAGAGATTTCTTCAATGCCAACTCCGTGAGTGCCACCAGAACTTCGGCGCGTGATTTCAAATCCGGCGCTTCCAGCAAGGCCTGTTTTTCGCGCGGCGGATAGGGCGCCAGAAGCGACAAGGTATTGACCAACACTTCGGTTGAAACACTGTTCACTTCATCCCAATTCGTCGTCATGTTGTTGGCCTCGAGATATTGCCGGAAGGCCTCGATCAATTGCTGGCGATTAACGCTGGGCGCGCCATTGCCAATCACCAGATCGACGGCAAAGGGCTTGTAGTCCACCACGCCTTGGCGGAAAGTTGTGGTCACACGTGGCTCGCGTTTCAGCACAAAGCGGCAGACACCGGTGATGGTGATGAGAAAACGGCCATCATCCGATTCCGAATAAGAGGTGATGCGCCCTACACAACCCACTTTTTCGAGCTTGGGTTTCTTTGCCTCGGCGCTCTCTTCGGGTTGAATGATGCCGATCATTCGGTCGCCCACCATGGCGGCTTCGACCATCGCTACATAGCGCGGCTCAAACACGTTGAGGGGCAGATCAGTGCGCGGCAAAAGCAATGCGCCCGAAAGCGGAAACAGGGGAATCTGTTTCGGCAAGTCCGCAAGGCTATGGTAGTGTTTGTTCATCAGGAGAACAACACCGCAGAAAGCTTGCGGCGGCCGGCCAATGTGGCTTCGTCTTTCGGCCCCCAGAGTTCAAAATAGGAGACGAGTTGTTTCCGTGCTCCGTCATCTTTGAAGGTGCGGTCCTTCTTGATCACATAGACGAGATGATCAACCGCTTCGAGGCGGTTGCCAATGCCGTTGAGGAGGCCTGCCAGTTCCAACCGGGCTTCATGGTCATTGGGGTTGGCCGCGATTTGGGCTTCGAGCTTGCCGATGCCCGATGTGTCCACCGGATTGAGGAGAAGTTCCAAAGCGGCCTTGGTCCGCATGATTTCAGGATCGGATTGTTTGTCGGCGGGGCAGGCGGCAAGTGTCGCCCTAGCTTCGTCGAGAAGTTTCAGTTCCATCTCGGCGCGGGCCTTAAGGGCATAGGCTTCAATGGTAACAGGCTCGGCTTCGAGGATCTGACTGGTGATATCCAGCACGGCCTCAAAGTCCTTGGTGACAAGGCCGTCCCTTGCCATTTGCAATGCGCCTTCAATCTGTTCGGCGCGACTGCCCTTGCTGCTCAGGCGGTCAACGAATTGGCGAATTTGTGATTCCGGCACCGCGCCCATGAAACCATCCACGGGCCTGCCGTCAACAAACGCAAACACAGCGGGAATGGATTGCACCCGCATCTGGCTGGCGATCTCAGGGCTCTGGTCAATATCGACCTTGACCATTTTCACCTTGCCCTTGGTTTCGCGGACCACCTTCTCCAGCATTGGTCCCAAGGTTTTGCAGGGGCCACACCAGGGGGCCCAGAAATCGACAACGACTGGCTGGGCCTTTGAGGCCTCTATCACATCGGCGACAAAGGTTTTGGTGGTCGAATCCTTGATCAGGTTCTGGTCTGGGGCATTGGCAGTTAGCATGTTCATGGTTTTGGCTCAGGCTGGATCGCTCACCGCCACAACGCGTGGGTTGTGGCCCGTGGCTTTGATGAAGGTTTTGAGATTAGCTGAAGAAATGGTTGTCGTCGCATCATTCTTCAAGGGGTGGAAGTTGAGCACATCGTGGCGCATCATGGCCTCATCCAAAATCACATTCACCAGGGCGGCCTTGTCATTGATCAGGCCAAAGGGGGTGACGGAGCCTGGCTCCACCCCCAGAATTTCCATCAGCAATTCGGGCTTGCCAAAGGTCAGGCGCCTGGAGCCAATTTTATCCTTGGCGGCCTTCAAATCAATGCGGGCATCTTCCAGCGCCACGATCAACCACAGCACGCCCTTCTCGTCTTTGCAGAAGAGGTTCTTGCAATGACCACCAGGGATATTGTGGTGAACCAGCTTGGCATCTTCCACGGTGAAAACTGGAATGTGTTCGACGGTGGTTGTGGCGATGCCCAGCTGATCAAACAGGGCGAAAAGGTCTTGGCGTGTGGCTGGCATTTGTCTTTGCGCGTTGGGTTAACTTGATTACAAAACTCGCTATTGCATTTATGCGGCGCTTGGGCAATAAGGCAGCCGTTCGGCGCGAAGTACCCATGTTCCGAACCGTCAAGCGGGCGTAGCTCAGGGGTAGAGCATAACCTTGCCAAGGTTAGGGTCGGGCGTTCGATTCGCCTCGCCCGCTCCAATTTTTCTCAGTTTAGGTAGTGATTTGTTGCTCCGGTTGACACTGGAGGCAAATTGCCTTTTGTCATGAGGATGCCTTGGACGGAGCTGATATGGCTCCCAAGTGGCGGGCAGAGGTATCATGACAGACATGTTTTCAACGAGCATATGCGGGGCGATTGTTGCGGCTCTTCCGGAAGCGGCACTGGTTGTAAATCGGGCGAGCGTAATTGTTGCCGCAAATGAATCAGCCCGAGATGTGTTGTCGGCCGATATCGAGGGCCAGCCCGTGGGGCTGTTTCTTCGCTCGCCTGATGTGCTGAGTGCATTGGCTGAAACTTTTTCTTCCTCGGTTCATGGCCAGGTTGAGTTTGTGGTGCGCTCAAAAATCCAGAGGACGCTCGAACTTCATATTGCCCCACTCGGGAACGGCCAGAACGGTGCACTCGCATTGGTCGTCTTGCGCGACCGCACGCGCGAAGAACAGATTGAACGCATGCGTTCTGATTTTGTGGCCAATGCCAGCCATGAATTGCGCACACCATTGACAACACTTTCCGGCTTTATCGAAACGATGCAGGGCGCGGCCAGCAAGGATGAAAAGGCGCGGGGCGAATTTCTGAAAGTGATGAAGGCGCAAGCCGAACGCATGGCGCGGTTGATTGATGATCTGTTGTCGCTCAGCCGGATCGAACTTGACGAACATGTGGCACCCAATGCGGTTGTCAATTTGTCCGATGTGGCCAAGCAAACACAAAACCTGTTGCAATCTCTTGTGCAAGAGTCAGGCTGCACACTTGAGATCACGCTGCCGTCCAAATTACTGGTGCGGGGTGATGCCAATCAATTGGCGCAAGTCGTCTATAATCTCATCGAGAATGCGATCAAATATGCCGGGCGGGGCAAGGCGGTTACCGTTTCGGGAGAAGTGGATGGACGCAAAGTCATCTTGTCGGTTCGCGATGATGGCCCCGGCATTGCGGCGCATCATATCCCGCGCCTGACAGAGCGCTTCTACCGTGTGAATGCACAGGACAGCCGGGCCCGTGGCGGCACGGGGCTTGGGCTTGCCATTGTGAAACACATTGTCTCGCGCCACCGCGGAAAACTCGACATCACTTCCGAACTTGGCAAGGGAAGCACTTTTTCTATCAGCATTCCCCTTTATATTTCATAGAGTTATATAGTCATATTTCTGTTACGTGATCGTCGCATAACCATCATCGAGCGGCCCTATGCCCCGGCTGTCAGACGACATGGAGATCACAATGACACGCTTTTTAATCGCTGCTTCCCTCTTGGCCCTCGCGGCCACCCCGGTGCTTGCTGGGGACCAAATTCGCATTACCGGTTCAGGCACCGTTTATCCTTTCACCACCACTGTTGCCGAAGCCTTTGGTAAAGCCACTGGCAAGAAGACCCCGGTTGTTGAAGCCACGGGCACAGGCCCTGGCATCAATCAGTTCTGCGCCGGCCTTGGCGCTGACACACCGGATTTTGCCGATGCTTCCCGCGCCATGAAGAAGGCCGAGCTTGAAACCTGCCAGAAGAATGGCGTGAAGGATGTTGTGCAGATGACCATCGGTTATGATGGCTTGGCCCTCACCAATGCCAAGGGCGGCCCGCCCCTGGCTGTCACAAAACAGCAGCTGTTCCTCGCCATGGCCAAACAAGTGCCAGACAAGGATGGCAAACTGGTCGACAACCCCAACAAAATGTGGAGCGATATTGATGCGTCTCTCCCCAAGGTCAACATCGTGATCATGAGCCATCCTGCCACGTCAGGCACGCGCGCTTCGATTGAAGACCAGATTTTGAAGCCCGGTGCGGAATCGATTGCCTCGCTCAAAGACCTCGAAGGCAAAGACGCCAAGGCTTTTGATGTTGCGTTCAAGACCCTGCGCAGCGACGGTGCCTTTGTTGAAGCCGGCGAAAATGACAATGCCATCGTGCAAAAACTTGAAGCCGACAAGAACAGCTTTGCGCTCTTTGGCTTTGCCAGCGTGATGTTGAACGGCTCAAAACTTCAGGCCGCCAAGCTCGAAGGCGAAACGCCAACGATGGAAGGCATTGCCTCGGGCAAATACAAGGCTTCGCGCCTGCTTTATGTTTATGCCAAGAAGGATCATGCCACGGCATCGCCCGACATGGTCGCTTTCATCAAAGAATATATGTCTCCCAAAGCCATCGGTGCCGACGGCTATCTGGTCGACAAGGGCCTGATCCCGCTGCCTGCAGACGAATATAAGAAGCAGGCTGCAAGCGCCATGGCCTTGACGCCCTTGACGGCAGACCAACTCAAGTAATCTGTTGTTCAAAGCAGGGGTGGGTGTTCGCGGATGTACCGAATTCCACCCCTGTGACGGTTTAACTTCTGAGGATTGCACGCACATGATCTTGGTTCTGGTTTTGGCAATCGTGAGTGCACTGGCCGTCATGGCCGGGAAGATGCGCGCGACCGCCTTGACCCAGAGCGGATCTGTTTTGCGCGCGCGTCCGGCCTTTCATGGCTATCTCACGGGCATTGCCACATTGCTCGCCGGATCTGTGGTCTGGTTTGCTGCCGTTCTGCTTTCGGTTTCGCAATCTGCCTTCTTGGCAATTGGTGTCGCTGTTGTTGCTGCCCTTGCCTGTCTGGCGCTGATCTCGCCGCGCTTGCCGGCGCGGCAAATCTTTGAGAAGGTTGTTCTGGCCCTGCTGATCGGGGCTTCCGGCATCGCCGTTTTGACCACCATCGGCATCGTTGCGTCAGTAGCCGCAGAGTCGCTTCACTTTTTTACGCAAGTCCCCATTCAGTCTTTTCTCTTCGGCACCGATTGGTCGCCGACGGCTCCCGTGCCCAGCTTTGGCTTTATTCCTCTGCTCACCGGAACGCTACTGATTACAATTATTGCTTTGCTGGTGGCCGCGCCGCTCGGCCTGCTTTCCGCAATCTATCTGGCCGAATATGCTGATGGCAAGACGCGCGCCATTGCCAAGCCGCTGTTGGAATTGCTGGCTGGTGTGCCAACCGTTGTGTTGGGTTTTTTTGCGGCACTGACAGTTGCTCCGCTCCTGAAATCGATGGGAGCCACGCTCGGTCTTTCCATTGCCGCCGAGTCTGCGCTGGCAGCCGGGTTGGTGATGGGCATGATGATTGTGCCTTTGATCTCATCTCTCTCCGATGATGTGATCAACGCCGTGCCGCAAACAATGCGCGATGGGTCTTACGCCATGGGGGCCACGAAATCTGAAACGATCCGCCGCGTGGTGTTTCCCGCAGCCTTGCCGGGCATTGTCTCGGCCTTCATTCTTGCCATTTCACGCGCCGTTGGTGAGACCATGATTGTGGTGATGGCGGCTGGTCTTGCGCCCAATCTAACATTCAATCCGCTCGCGGCTGTCACCACGGTAACTGTGCAGATTTCAGCAATGCTGGTGGGTGACCAAGAATTCAATTCGGCCAAGACACTTTCAGCCTTTGCGCTGGGCCTTACGCTTTTTGTCATCACATTGGTCTTGAACATCGTCGCCTTGCGCGTGGTGCGCCGCTACAAGGAACAATATGCCTGAGCTTGTCACGATAGCCCAACAGGCCCGCACCCGCAGCCGCAATGCCGCCGAGAAGCGCTTTCGTGCGTTGTGCTTTGCGGCCATTGGCGTCACTGCGATATTTCTGGTTGTGCTGATTTCAAATCTTGTCATCAAGGCCATTCCAGCGGTGACCATGGCATCGACACCTTTAAGCGTGTTTGTTGATCCCGAGAAAGTGGATGCCAAGGATATTGCTTCTGGTGATTTCCCGGGCTTGTTGCGCGCCGCCATTGCCAAAGAATTCCCGAAGCTGGAAGCGCGGGCCGACAAGAAGAAGCTTTCTCAACTGCTTTCGACATCAGCCACCGATGAAGTACAACACCGCGTGATGGCGGATCCGACGCTGATTGGCAAAGAAATCCCGATCAGTGCGGCCCTCTCGGCTGATGCCGACATGTTCCTGAAAGGCCAGCAGACAGACATTGCGCTGACGGCAGGTGCTGGCCCTTTAAACCTTGCCGCATCTGGCGAGGGCTTTGCCGTTTCCTCACCCGGCCATTCTTTTGCAACGGGCGAAATCATTCTGACACCGACAGGGGCGCTTCGGGTCACGTTGTCTGATAGCACATCAACCATGGCCGAGGTCTTGGATGCGCCAGATGAAAGTGGTTTCGTTCCTGCTGCACAATGGCGCAGCATGAAATTTGCAGATGACGAGGACAGTCGGCGCACCAGCGACCGCGAGGCCGTGTGGCTGCAGCGGCTTGCGGATCAGGGCAAAATCAAAAGTGGCTTCAACTGGCCGCTGCTCACCAACGGCGACTCACGCGCGCCGGAGCAGGCAGGCCTGCGCGGTGCTTTCATCGGCTCCCTCTTTACAATCGCGATTACATTACTGACGGCCCTGCCTCTGGGTGTTGCAGCGGCACTCTACTTGGAAGAGTTCGCGGCCCGCAACCGCTTCACCGATCTGATTGAAGTCAACATCAACAATCTTGCGGCTGTACCCTCGATCATCTTCGGCCTTTTGGGACTGGCCGTGTTCTTGAACATGTTTGGCCTGCCGCGGTCTTCGCCTCTCGTTGGTGGCTTGGTGCTGGCGTTGCTGGTCTTGCCAACCATCATTATTGCCGCGCGCGCGGCTTTGCGGTCGGTGCCACCTTCCATCAAAGAGGCGGCACTGGGTGTTGGCGCATCGCATCAACAGGCGGTATTTCATCATGTGCTGCCACTCGCCGTACCGGGTATTTTGACCGGTACCATTCTCGGTGTAGCCCGCGCGCTTGGTGAAACAGCGCCTCTGCTGATGATTGGCATGGTGGCTTTTATTGTCGATATTCCAAACCGGATGACGGACGCCGCCACCGCCTTGCCAGTGCAAGTCTATCTCTGGTCCACCCTTCCGGAAGCGGCATTTCGATCGCGCACGGCGGCGGCCATTGTCATGCTGTTGCTGGTTCTACTCTGTTTCAACGCGCTGGCCATTTACCTGCGCAACAAATTTGAACGCCGTTGGTGAGTGCCATGAATGATTTAAGCTTCCATACTGTTTTCACGCCCGAACATCCGAAGATCCTGGCAGCAAGGCCCGTCAAGATCACTGCGGCGGATGTGAATGTCTATTATGGCGAGAAACATGCCATCAAGCATTTGTCCTTGACCATTCCGGATAAGGCCGTCTCAGCTTTTATCGGCCCGTCAGGTTGCGGCAAATCCACCTTTCTGCGTTCGATCAACCGGATGAATGACACTGTTCCATCTTGCCGCGTGACGGGCAAGATCGAAGTCGACGGCCAGGATATCTATGACAAGTCCGTTGATGTGGTTGATCTTCGCGCGCGTATCGGCATGGTGTTTCAAAAGCCCAACCCGTTTCCCAAGTCGATATTTGAAAACGTGGCCTATGGGCCGCGCATTCATGGGTTGGCGAAGGACAAGCCTGCCCTTGAACAAATCGTCACCGAAAGCCTGAAACGCGCCAGCCTTTGGGAAGAAGTGAAGGACCGTTTGCATCAGCCAGGCACCGGGTTGTCGGGCGGTCAACAGCAACGCTTGTGCATTGCCCGCGCCATTGCGGTCAATCCGGAAGTGATCCTGATGGACGAGCCTTGTTCGGCGCTGGATCCCATCGCCTCGGCGCGCATCGAAGAATTGATTGATGAGTTGAAGGAAAAATTCTGCATCGTCATCGTGACGCATTCGATGCAACAGGCCGCGCGTGTATCACAACTCACGGCCTTCTTCCATTTGGGGACGCTGGTAGAGTTTGGCGACACGGACGAAATGTTCACCAGCCCACAAGAAAAACGCACGCAAGACTATATCACTGGCCGGTTCGGCTAGGACTGAGGAGCAACCCATGCCAGACCATATTGCCAAAGCCTATGACCAAGACATCGCCGCGCTCAAATCGCAGCTTGCCGAGATGGGTGGACTTGCTGAAGAGCAACTCGCCAATGCCATTCAGGCACTGGCGAGACGAGACATCCCTCTTGCTGATGAAGTGATCCGCAATGATCAAAAGTTGGATGATTTGGAGCGGCGCATCGAAGAAAAGGCCATTCTGACAATCGCCAAGCGCCAACCTGTTGCGCTCGATCTCCGTGAAATCATGGTGGCCATTCGTATCTCATCTGACATTGAGCGTATTGGCGATTTGGCCAAGAACACTGCCAAGCGCACCCATGCGATCTCAGAAGCCTTGCCGCGCAAACTTTCGACGGGTTTGGCGCGGATGGGGGCCATGGCGCAGGCCCAGCTCACCCAAGTCTTGGATGCCTATGCCCAGCGTGATGACGAAAAGGGCCTTGCGGTTTGGCGCTCTGATGAAGATTTAGACTCGCTCTACAATTCCATCTTCCGCGAACTGTTGACCTACATGATGGAAGACCCCCGGAGCATTGGCCAGTGTACGCATCTTCTGTTTGGCGCCAAGAACCTCGAGCGGATCGGTGACCACACGACAAACATCGCCGAGAATATCCACTACCTTATCCACGGCAAGACGATCACCGAGGGGCGCCCCAAGAAGGATGTGACTTCAATGATGCGAGCTTCGGACTAGTGACATGACAGCCTCTATCCTCGTTATTGAAGATGAAGAGCCGATCCAGATTTTGCTGCGCTATAATCTGGAATCGGAGGGTTACCGTGTCCGGGCTTCGGCCCAAGGCGAGGATACGATGTTTCTGATCGGCGAAGAGCGGCCCGATCTCATTGTGCTCGATTGGATGTTGCCTGGTATTTCCGGCATTGAAGTATGCAAGATGGTTCGCGCTAAGCCCGAGACACGTGATATTCCGGTCATCATGTTGACGGCGCGCAGCGAAGAAGCGGAAAAAGTGCGCGGGTTGGCCACGGGTGCCGATGATTATTTGGTCAAGCCATTTTCCGTGCCGGAATTGTTGGCGCGGATCAAAACCATTCTGCGGCGCATGAACCCGGGTGCTGTGGCGGATCAATTAAAGGCCGGTGATCTGACGCTTGACAGATTGAACAAGCGCGTCAGCCGTGGCCAGCGTGACGTCAATCTGTCACCGACCGAATTTCGTTTGCTGGAACAATTGATGCGCAATCCGGGCCGCGTCTATTCGCGCGCCCAATTGCTGGATACGGTGTGGGGGCGCGATGCCTTTGTTGATGAACGCACCGTTGATGTTCACGTGGGGCGCCTGCGCAAGTCTCTCAGTCGGGGCAAAGAGCAAGACCCGATCCGCACTGTGCGGGCCACAGGCTATGCATTTGACGAGCGCTTTGGTGCCTAGCCAGAAATCGTAACTATGGATTAATGTGATCAAGGCGCGGTGAAAGCGCCAGATCATCGACCAGTGGCTTGGTGGGCAGGGTTGATTGGTCTTCGTCCGAAACAAAGACTGTATCCTTTCGGTCCAGTTCCTTGCCTGTCTGATCCAGCAAGCGGATTGTCACCTTGTATTGACCACCTTTGGTGATGTTCATCAGTTTATCGGACTGCAGCAAATACGTCAGCTTGCCTTCCATGGCGGGCGATGATTTGCTTTGTCGTTCGTTTGTACCCGGCACATCGAAGAGGGCCTCGATCCGGCTGCCCTGTGGCAGGGGTTGGGTTTGCTGGGCGACAATGACCATTGAGGCTTCAGAGACACGGTAGTTGAACTGGATGCCGCCGCCAGCAATCTTGAGGTATTGCGGTGGGCCATCATCGCCACAGCCCGCCATGAACAACGCAGTAAATACAAGAGGGACCAGAGCTTTCATGTTTCACTTTCACGGGTGGCGGTCAGGCCCGAAAAGCCTTCTGGCCTCAAGAGCAGGATCAGGATGATGATAACAAAAACACCGACGTCGC
>JAYUEP010000182.1:0-3652 GCA_043739165.1 Hyphomicrobiales bacterium | reverse complement strand
TGCATTGGTGTTGACAGAATAATGGCACTCGAACTTGACAAGTTGGGCTACACGCCCGGTGACGAAGCCTTTCGCCGCGAAAGCCTGAAGGGCACGCGTTTTGAAGCGACCTATGCGGGCGCACTCTCCTTCATGCGCCGCAAATATACGCGCGACTTAAAGGGCGTTGACATCGCCATCACAGGCGTGCCTTTCGATCAGGCTGTCTCGCACCGTTCCGGCACGCGCATGGGACCAGAAGCCATCCGCCGCGCTTCAGCGGAAAATGCCTGGGGCCCGATCTGGCCCTGGATGTTTGATCCCTTCGACACGCTCGCGGTGGCAGACTATGGCGATTGCTTTTTCGATTGGGGCCGCAAGGAAGATTTCCCCAAGACTTTGGAAAATCACGCCAGTGAAATCATCAACCAGGGTGTGGAACTCGTTTCGTTGGGCGGGGACCACTATGTGTCTTACCCGCTGCTCAAGGCCCATGCCAAGAAACACGGACCTTTGGCACTGGTGCATTTTGATGCCCACCGTGATGTGGAAATTGACAGCGGCGGCCGCATTGATCATGGCACGATGTTTGGCCATGCAGTGAAAGAAGGCCTGATTGACCCGGAGAAGTCCGTGCAGATCGGCATCCGCACCACTTTTGTGGGCGAAACCACCATGGGCTTCCGCATCATCTATGCTGATGAATGCCACGCCACTTCAACCGCAGACCTCATCAAGATCATCACGAAGCAGGTGGGCGGGCAAAAGGCCTATCTCACTTTTGATATTGATTGTCTCGATCCCTCGGTAGCACCCGGTACAGGAACGCCCATTCCGGGCGGGCTCACCTATCATCAGGCAGCTTCGATCATCCGTGGACTGACGGATATCAACTTCATTGGCATGGATGTGGTCGAAGTCTCGCCGCCCTATGACCACGCCGAGATTACTGCCCTGGCCGCATCAGCGCTCGTCACCGAATATCTCTGCCTGCGCGCCTATCAAAAGGGTGCGAGAGGCCACAAGATGGCGAAGTAGCCAGCCGTAACACATGACCAGCAAGCTTTCGCGCAACAACCTCTTGGGCATTGCCAGCCTTTGCCTCGGCGCGCTCGTGTTCTCGTTGCAGGACTCGGCGATCAAATCGATCAGCGGGGCAGAGGCCGTGACACTGGCCATCGTTTTCCGCGCCTTGGTCTCGCTGCCAATTCTGTTGGCGATGATCGTGCTGAACGGCGGCCTTGCGCAATTGCGTGACAGGCAATGGCGCGTGCTCATCCTGCGCGGTGCCATTTTGCTGGTGTCCTACACCGCTTATTTCATGGCCTTCCCCGCGCTGCCTTTGGCGGAGGCGATTGCGCTTTATTTCATGGTACCGCTGATCGTGACACTTTTGGCGGGGCCGATGTTGGGCGAGCATGTCACATGGAAAAGCTGGGCCGCCGTAGGCCTCGGCCTCATCGGCGTGTTTGTGATCCTGCAGCCGGGCACGGCTTTGTTCAACCCCGCAGCGCTGCTCTCGCTCATCTCCGCTGGCGCTTACGCCACGGCGCAATTGTTCGCACGCAAATATGGTGCGGCCACCCATGCCACCGTAATGGCCTTCTATCAAAACGCGACCTACTTGGTGGGTGCCGCTTTGATTGCGGGCCTCGTCGCCGCACTCGGCCTTAAGCCGCCGGGCCACCCGAGTTTGGATTTTCTGTTTCGCGCCTGGGCGATACCCAGCCTGCATGATGCATTACTGATGGCGGTGTGCGGTGTCATCGCTGCCTTCGGTTCAACGCTTTTGGCGAATGCCTATAAAATCGGCGTGGCCAGTGTGGTGACACCTTTTGAATATACCGGCATGATTTGGGCCGGAACCTTTGGCTTTCTCTTCTTCGGCGAAATCCCCCGTGCCACCACGATCATCGGCATGAGCCTCATTGCTTGCGCAGGCATTCTCGCCTTGCGCGCCGCAGCGGCGGCGCCGAACGCGGCAGATATTCAAGCTTGAACGTTGAAGCAGAAAATCTGCATCAGTTGAAGGCGCGTTCGGTTTATCGGCACCCAAATCACCAAACCATGCTAACCAACAATCAGCGCAACGCCACCGGAGGAATTCATGTCCACAGAACTCACATATCTCGCCTATACCGCGATCCTCTCGGGGTCGCTTTGGGTCGTCTATATCGCATCGCAAGTCTTGACCAACGGGTTCCTCACACCACAGAACTATATTGACCCGACGCCGCGCCCCGTGCCGCTTTGGGGCCAGCGCGCCCACCGCGCCTATCTCAATGCGGCTGAAGCATTTGCACCCTTCGCGGTTCTCACACTCATCATCCACATCACCAATAAGGAAACCTCCACCAGCGCAACATTGGTCATCGCCTATTTCTGGCTGCGGGTGATTCACGCCGCGGTTTATTGGTTTGCGGTCCCTTACATCCGCACCATTGCCTTCACGCTCGCGTGGTTCTGCGTCGTGGGGCTTTTCTGGCATGTGATGGCCTGACATCCAAAGTCATTGCTTTTGCCTGTTGATATTTGGCAGAGTGCATCAAAAGAGAGGATCAATATGTCAAAAACAGCACAGGAATTTCTCAATGCGGCGCGCGCCGAGGTGCCAACGATCTCCCGCGAAGAAGCCTCCAAGCTTATGGGGCGTGAGGATGTGGTCTTTCTTGATGTGCGTGATGGAACTGAACTGCAAGCCACTGGCAAGATCAAAGGGGCACTGCACGTGAACCGTGGTGTCCTTGAGTTCAAGGCCGATCCGGAATCGCCTTCCTACGCCAAGGAATTGACACCCGACAAAACCATCATCACCTACTGCGCCTCAGGTGGGCGCTCGGCACTCGCTGGCAAAACGCTGAAAGACATGGGCTACAAGAAAGTTTTCAACCTTGGCAAGTTTCAGGATTGGAAAGATGCGGGCGGCGAAGTCGAGTAATTTGGATGTAAGGCTGGTACAGCGCCGCCCACCAGCGCAATTCCACCTGCCCCCAGTTTGGCGACGGCGTTACGTCGAGAACCGTATCTGCGTTCCGTTTCTCAGCTCGGCACTTGAAATCCGAAAGCACTCGCACTATATGTAACTTTCAATATTACAAATAAGGAGAGAGTGATGAAAGCAGCACGCGTGCATGGTTACGGCGATACCGATACGATCAAATACGATGAAGTGCCCAAGCCCACGGCAGGCGCTGGCGAAGCGCTGGTGAAGGTCGAGGCCTCCAGCCTCAACCCTGTCGAAAGCTATGTGCGCCAAGGGTTCCTCGCGCAGATGATTCCTCTGACTTTCCCATTCACTATGGGACTCGATCTCGCCGGCACGGTTGAGGCCGTTGGTGCGGGTGTGACAGGTTTCAAAGCGGGCGATCGCGTGATCGGCAAATTGCCGATCAATGGCAACGGCTCCAATCAGGAATATGTTGTGGCAACGCCGGGCCAGCTTGCCAAGCTGGCAGACAGTGTGAGCTTCACGGCTGGTGCCACCTTGCCGCTTGCCGGCTTGACGGGCCGTCAGGCAGTTGATCTCGTCGCCCCCAAAAAGGGTGACCGCGTCTTGGTCACCGGCGCTCTAGGGGCTGTGGGCCGCGCCGCCATTCAATATCTGAAAGAGATTGGTGCCGTTCCTGTCGCCGTAGTGCGCGCCTCACGCAAAGCCGAAGCTGCCAGCCTTGGT
>JAYUEP010000181.1:0-11121 GCA_043739165.1 Hyphomicrobiales bacterium | reverse complement strand
TGGGCAAAGTGCTGCAAGAAATCAAAGCCGGAAACATCGCTGGCGAAAAGCAGGCCAAGGCGGCGGGGTAGAGACGGGGACGAGTGTTGAATGTACTGTCACCGTAATCCGGTCACCGTAACCCGTGTCACCGTATCCGCTGCTTGGACGTTTCATTCCTTCAGGAAGCATGTAGTCCAGATATATCTGATGTTGGACAAATTAGACCGCCGCATTTCCACGCCGTGGCAGGAGCAACAAGTCAGCCGCTTCCTCGGCGTTTTTGAGTAGGGTCTTGCGCGACTGGCCTATCTGCGCACGCATCGTAAGGCTTCGTGCAAAATCAGTGAGCTGGCTTGCGCGCACGGCCACAGGAAAGTCGGGCGGGATTTCTCCCGCAGCGATTGCGTCCCGGAAACGGCGTTCGACGAGTGCCACACCGGCAGCAGCGGCGTCCTTCAGGAACTTCCGGACCTCCGCATCATTCACGAGTGGCGCAACGCAAATCAACAGGCATCCCGGCGCGGATCCTTCTTCGGTCGCTGTTTCGACGGCAAATCTCAGAAAACTGGCCAGCGAGTCGCGAAGCGGTTGCGGCGACAGCAGCGCCTTGGTGGCAAGCGCACCTTTCTTTTCGGCATAGTCCTTCAGGACGCGCAGGAACAATGTCCGCTTGTCCCCGAAGATGGCATAGAGGCTGGGCCTTCCCACGCCCATTCCGGCTACGAGGTCGTCGACCGTGGCGCCGTCATAGCCTTTCGACCAGTAGACTTGGGTGGCCCTTTCCAACGCCTCCGCCTCGTCGAAGCCGCGCGGCCTTCCGCGCGGTCTAACGGTATTTTGAAACATTTAGTTCAAAACTCCTTGACAGCTTTCGTCACACCAATCAATATATAACTGAATAGTCCGAAATTAGCAAGCCGACTCTGCCGACGCGGCTCAACCTCAATCACGGAGACTCCTGGATGAACGAAAGTATATTGATAACCGGAGCAAATATTGGGCTGGGGAAAGAAACTGCGCGGCAGCTGGCATCGAGAAAAGAGACAAAAAGAGTAATTCTTTTCTGCAGAAATCAAGCGAGAGCAGAGGCGGCAAAAAAGGACCTTGAAGAGAAAACGGGGAAAAAGATTTTTGAAATTATCATTGGGGACGTTACCGATGCAAATTCTGTAAGAAAAGCAGTAGCAGAAATAAAGGAACCCATTGATGCAGTCGTTTTAAATGCAGGTGGGGTGGTTGGGAAATCGGCTGGCAATTTGACACCTTCCGGTATGAATGAATTGGCTGCGACGAATATTTTGGGGCACGTCATTTTAGTGGAGGAATTGATTAAACGGGACAAGTTGAGGAAAGCAGTTCTATCAGTCAGTGCAGAAGCTGTACCGGGCGTAAAAATGCTTGGAATAAAACCCGTTTCAATGAGAACTTCTTCTGTAGATGAGTTTGCCGCTGTTCTTGATGGATCATATTTTGGTAATAAGTTCGATGCGTTGCAAGCCTACGCCTATGTCAAATATGCCGAAACCATGTGGACCCTATCGATGGCAAGAAAATATCCCAAGCTCAAGTTTATCGTTGTGAGCCCAGGGAATACAAAAGGCACTCAGGCGCCAAATAATCTTCCCCCGGCAATGCAGTTTATGCTGAAGTATTTGATGATGCCCATTGTATTCCCATTGATGGGCGGAATGGTGCATAAACTGGAAGTCGGTGCAAAACGCTTTGTAGATGGCATTTCCGATGAACGATATAAAAGTGGCGTTTTTTATGCAAGTAAAGAGGGCAAGCTGTCAGGTGAGATGGTCAACCAGAGCACGTTTTTTGCTGATTTGAAAAATACGACTTTTCAAGATAACGCAAACGAGGCCATTCAGCGTTTCATAAATTGAGCATGAAACGAACTGGTGCTTCACATTTGCCATCGGATCAGAATTTGACCAACGGAGTCTTTGAGATTGCTATAGAGGCTGTATCTGCTCAGGTGGTTCTCATTGACCAGCAAGTGTCGACGTTTGGCGCCGACGTCTCAGGGCAAGTCTTCGCCTCGGCACAATGCAAGCTCACTGGCCCAATCGTGGCGCAGCTCCACCCACACCTCCACGATCGCGCCAATCAGGAAGCCGCGTGGCAGGCCGTCGTCACGGTTTCAGGCGTCGACTTGCCTTACCCAGCATCCTTGAGCACGGTGTCCTGAAGGAGCGCCGTCCAGACATGACAGGGCATTTAATTACCAACGCCCGCGCCTCTACGGCTTCAACACCACGCTCGACATCACGCGTTGCTCGTTATAGCCGCCAATGCCAGAGCCCGGTGCAAACCAGGTGTTTTGCAATATGCCGCTGAGCGACATGTTGGGATTGAGCTGCCAATCGGCCCCGAGGCTGGCGACGGTTGTTGTATCAAGCGCTGCGCCTGAAGCGGCGAGTGTCACGTTGGCCCCGCTGCGGAAATTCACGTTGTCACGCCACGCATAAGTCGCCTGCAAGCCCGCCGTCCAACTTTGTGTGGCCGAGACACCAGCCACTTCGGATTCGTTCAAGGCCACACCTGAGCTTGCCACGATATTCCACAGGGGTGTTGGGTTCCAAGTCACTGTGCCATTAAGACCCAGTGCCATGGCTGTTTTCAACGCCGGATCATCATAGCTGCGCGCGATGAAATTGCCCGCCACATCGCCCTTCCACATCGGCCCATCATCAAACATCACACCGAGCGCGACACTGCCACCTTGCGAGTTGCGTCGTTCGCCGTTGCGGTCAATCGTCTGGTCATGCAGGCGCGGATCATAGCTCGCTTCCACATAGGGCCGCAGAACATTGCCCTCATGGCCAAGTGCGCCGCGCATGGAGAGCGAAGGCTCGAGGTAGTTGCGGTCACCATTCGTCTCGGTGCCACCGCCCGCCAACGACACATCGCCATAAAGATTGCGCTGCACCGACACTTTTCCCTGGCCTTCAAAGAAGCCGAAATCCTGCGTCACTCCGGCAGAAGTTGAGATGCTGCTGTCGCGGCGCGCGCCCATGGCCGTGCCCGGAACCTCGCCGGTGCCCGCATTGGTTTCAACCGTGCTGAAGCCAGCAGCAAAATCGGCATGGGTTGTATGCAGTATATCAAGACGAAACGCCGTCTCTGCCCTGCCCGTCAAACTGTCGGCGCTGGGCGTTGCAGCAAACTTCACGAACTCGGCAGACATGGACCCGCGCCAGGCATGGCGTGACCATTCACTTTCAAAACTCAAGCTGGGTTTAAGCCGAAGCGCAACATCAGCGCCGCCGCCAGCAGTCAGCGCGGCATTGCTTGAAGCCACAACACCAATTTCCAATGTCGCGCGAAGTGCCATCGCACCGTCGTCATAACCAGAGACGGAATAGGGATCGACTTTAGACTTGCCGGACTTGCGCGCGGGCGCTGCGGCGGCATCGGGAATGTCGAAGGTGGGGGCATCCGTTGTGGAGCTGTCACCAGTTGCGGCAGTTCCCGTCAGGCAATCGCACGGGACGGTCTGGGCCATGGCCAAGGACGCGCACGCTGAAACCAGCAAAAGCGCCGCAATTCCAACAGTGAAACGCAACTGACCCATGGGCCCGAATTACGTCAACATGGTTAATGGAGTCTTGCCCTCAGGCTTGGCGCTTCAGCCCGCGCAGGAACAACGCAACCCCAGCCAGAACCACATCCTCGACAGGGCGCTGTTTGAACAGGTCAGTGGCTGAGAACAGCCGCGGTTTGAACAGCCCGCATTGCACGAGCTCGATGAACTGCATCGCGGCAAGTTCGGAATCAACCTCGCGCAAGGTGCCGTCATCAATCTTGCGCTGCAAATATTCCCCGACGCGGGCAATGGCATAGGCAGGCCCAGCCTCAAAGAAACTATGCGCCACGGCAGGAAAGCGCCCCGCCACAGACATCACCATGCGGGAATAGGCAATCTGCTCATCCTGCGTGAACAAATGGGCCATACGCAGGCCAAGCTCAGTGAGAATGTCTTCAATGGGCCGGTCTTCGCGTTCAATCACCACCACCTGCTCGGCAGAGCGGCGGCGATCCACATAGACCATCGCTTCGAACAGCTTTTCCTTGGACGGGAAATAGGCATAGACCGTTCCCTTGGAAACGCCCGCCGCCTTCACAATGTCATTCATGCTGGCGGCATCGAAGCCCTGCGCCAGAAAACAGCGCCGTGCCCCTTCGAGCACTTGCTGGCGCTTGGCGCTCTCAACATTGTCATTTGTGGCCGCTGCGGTTTCCATCTGCGCTTCCTGCATAGCTGAACTGAACGGTTCAGTCTTGCATATAATAGGACATTCTGTTATTTGCAACGGAAACCGAACCGTTCGGTACAATTAAATCCGGTATCTCCGGGTCTTCGCTCTTCTCCGAAAGTCATCATTCATGTCCAGCCCAGCCCTCAAGTCCAAGCCCGATGAAATGCCAGCCAAACCCCACGCCATGGCCCCTGCCGCCGTTGTGGGTGCACCCGCTGTCGCAAAACCGGCCAATCGCCGCCGCGTGATCCTGCTGGCCCTGCTGCTGGTCGCCTTGGCCGTCGCCGGGAAATATGGCTACCAGTGGTTCACCGTCGGCCGCTTCATGGTGTCAACAGATGATGCCTATGTGAAGGCCGATACATCTGTGCTCAGCACCAAGATCGCAGGGCTGGTCACCGAAACCCCGGTTCTCAACAACACGCCCGTCAAGGCGGGCGATGTGATCCTGAAACTGGACGATACAGATTATCAGCTGGCACTGGCCACGGCCAAGGCCAAGATTGAGACGCAAAAAGCCGCCATCGCCGCCATTGGACAGCAGAAAGCAGCCCAGGATGCGCAAGTGGCCGCTACAGAGGCACAGCTTTCCAGCGCCAAGGCCATTGAACTCAACGCCGCCCAAACCCAACAGCGCGCCAGCCAGATGGTGAAAAACGCCGCTGGCTCTCAGCAGGCTTTGGATGATGCCAACCGTGCCCGCGATACGGCCGCCGCTGGCGTCACCGTGGCCGAAGCCAATATCGCCGCCGCAAAGGCCCAGATCGGCATTTTCAATGCCAATGAAAATCAGGCCCAAAGCGCTCTGGCGGAATTGGCCGTGGCCCAGCAAAAGGCTGAACATGATCTGAGCTTCGCTTTGATCAAGGCGCCATTCGATGGTGTCGTCGCCAACCGCGCCGTGGCACCTGGCGAATTCGTTCAACCGGGTGCCAATCTCATGGCGCTTGTTCCGGTCGAACACAGTTTCATCACCGCCAACTTCAAGGAAACCCAATTGGCAGATTTGCATCCCGGCCAAAAAGTCTTTGTCACCG
Organism: Hyphomicrobiales bacterium; assembly: GCA_043739165.1. Classification (GTDB taxonomy): domain Bacteria; phylum Pseudomonadota; class Alphaproteobacteria; order Rhizobiales; family Aestuariivirgaceae; genus Aestuariivirga. The sequence continues at coordinate 5,837 of JAYUEP010000181.1, read as the reverse complement.
TTGATAGCTACAAGGGCGAAACCTTTGAAGGAAAGCTCGCCAGCCTGTCGCCTGCCTCTGGTGCTGAATTCTCACTTCTGCCGCCCGACAACGCCACCGGCAACTTCACCAAGATCACCCAGCGTTTTCCCGTGAAGGTTCTCTTGCCCACCGAAATCTCCAAGCGCCTGCGCCCCGGCATGTCCGTTTCTGTGTCCATCGACACGCGTGACGCTGGCACAGGCCAATAAGCCTGCGCCATGTCCGCCACCGCGACCATAGTGCCAGCCCCGCAAGCGCAGGCACCAGCCGTGCCCATCCGCCACATCGTGGCGTTTTTCTTCATGGTCTTCGGCATGTTCATGGCGATTCTGGATATCCAGATCGTCTCGTCATCCCTGGCTGAAATCCAGGCCGGCATTTCTGCCAGCGCGGATGAGATCCCATGGGTACAGACGAGCTATCTCGTCGCCGAAGTGGTGATGATCCCGCTGTCAGGAACTTTGACCCGCATCTTCTCTACCCGCTGGCTCTTTGTGGCCTCCGCCGCCATGTTCACCTTGATGAGCCTGATGTGTGCGCTCTCAAGTTCCATCGGCGAAATGATGGTCTGGCGCGCGCTGCAAGGCTTCCTCGGCGGGGCCATGATCCCCACTGTCTTCGCAACGTCATTCACAATCTTTCCGCCAAAAATGCGCGGCGTGATTTCGCCAATCATCGGCCTCATTGCCACGCTGGCCCCCACCGTTGGTCCGACCATCGGCGGCTATCTCACAGACTTGTTCTCCTGGCACTGGCTGTTCCTCGTCAACATCATCCCCGGCATCTTTGTGACGATTGGCACCTGGGCGACGATTGATTTCGACAAACCGAATTTCAGCCTGATCAAAACCTTTGATTGGGCCGGGCTGTTCCTGCTCGCCGTGTTTCTGGGCTCGCTTGAATATATTCTCGAAGAGGGCGCAGCAGATGATTGGCTGAACTCCGACGTTATCCGTAATCTCATCATCATCTGCACCATTTCGGGCTCAGTCTTCTTCTGGCGCATGTTCACCAAAGCCAATCCCTTGGTGGATTTCAACGCCTTCAAAAACCGCAACTTCACGGCAGGCTGCATCTTCTCCTTCACCATGGGGATCGGCCTTTACGGCCTCACCTATCTCTATCCTGTCTACCTCGCCCGTATTCAAAATTATTCCGCCATGATGATCGGCGAAACCATGTTTGTGACCGGTGTGGCCATGTTCTTGACCGCACCCATCGCCGGCCGTCTGTCAACACGGGTGGACCCGCGCATCATGATCGGCGGCGGGTTCATTGGTTTTGCGATAGGCACCTGGCAGGCCCATTACATCACCGCCGATTGGGCCTTTGGGGAATTGCTGATCCCGCAAATACTGCGCGGTGTATCCTTGATGATGTGCATGGTAACGGTGACCAACATCGCCCTTGGCGATCTGACGCCCATGCAACTGCGCGGCGGTTCGGGCCTCTTCAACCTGACGCGCAATCTCGGCGGTGCCGTGGGTCTGGCCCTCATCAACACCACCATGAACCAGCGTTTTGATCTGCATTTGCAGCGCCTGCATGAAGATGTGAACTGGAATTCAGCCACAGCCGAAAACACCTTGCAAGGCATGACGCACCTGTTCTCAAAGCTCGGCTCAAATGCCGATACGGCGGCCCTCAAACAGCTCTCACTGCTGGTGCGCCGTCAAGCCTTCACGCTGGCCATCGCTGATATTTTCTTGATCCTGACGATCGTCTTCCTCGCCATCATCCTGCTCTTGCCCGTGCTCAAAAAGCCAAAGCCCGCGGGCGGCGGCGGGCATTAGAGCCAACACGACAATGATGTCTCTATCATCGTCATGTTGGCCAATTCATCTAAGCTTCCTTGATAAAGTCGCCCATCGTATAGACACCGCTCTTGGCTTTGGGTGGCTGCCAAGCGGGATGCACATTTAAAAACGAATGACTATCCGCTAGCAACAAACCGATGATGGTTTCCGCCACGATCCGCCCACCGACAGGACCAAGTGTAACAGGCACGTGATTGGCAGCGTCGCCCTTCTTGCTGCCCTTGGCTTTCATCCACTGGGCATTCGCTTCCGCGAGAACATAATACCAAAGTGGTGCTTTTCCGGTGAATTTTGCTGAAACTTCTGCAAGTTTCACTGCATCTGGCTTATCCTTGTCATCAAGCTGCGCTTTGCCAACCCACAACTCATCATCTGCAAGTGGTATCCCACCCATCGCCCGCGCCACGTCCTGTCCACTGGGCAAGCTCATATTATTGCCGCGCAAAAGATTTCGGAGGGCCAGCTTATTGGGGCTTTTGGGATTCGTCTGTGTGGACTGCAGATTATGGATTGTCAGCGGTGTCCCCGTGGGTGCAGGCGGATCTGAAAATTCAGGCAGGAAGGCCAAAGGATTGACCAGCGATGTATCGATCTTATACGACGGTTGTACCCGTGCAGTGCCCCCTTTTGTGCCCGAGCCATCAATGTCAAAAAATAAACTCCAATCAATGGCCCAATGCTTTGGAAACGCCCCAAAGCCATTCAGACCGCGTTCTTGAACACCAGCAAAAATAAAGAAACGTCCTCGCAACGAGGGATCATCACCAACACCCAGATCGTCGTGCAATGTATTCAGCCGATAGATGGGCCGCACCATCGAATGGCCATAACGATAGGCCGCTGCCGAAAACTCAATTGGCATATAGGCCATATCGTGAAAATGATAAAAACACAGATGGGGTTGGTTGCCGCAAATATTGCCTTTCTTTCGGCCCGGCCAAATCTTATCCATCAAATCATCGCCAACTATGCGCGGCAAGAAATCATGCAACACCACATATTGATAATGCCAGCGTACCAACTGTTGTACTTCTGCAAAGCTCTTCTTTGTATCTTCTGCGACACGCTTGTTGTGAAATCGCAAGAACATGCCTTGCAACTGTGAAACGATGACATTTTCGTCATTGCGCTTATCGCCGATAACTGCACGGTTCCTAGCACCCACGCGCGGAAGATCATGCGTAATGGCAGTGCCCCCAACGGTCTTCGACATCTGCTCACCGAGAACGAATGACTTGCCATCTGCCTCATACATATAGGGCTGATCATCCGGTCCACGGCCATAAAGGCAATCTAAGTCCAATGCCGGAGTGCGGTAATCAATCAGCGCATCCGGGTCATTGCGCTTTTGCAAACTGCTGGCAGGATCGAAGGTAATGTCGTGATCGATAAATTGGCCAAGATAGGTATAGCCGGCGGGGATGCCTGTATTCTCTTCGCCATCTTGAATTTTAGCGTGCGTTTCGGGCGCAGAGCTGGGTTTTCCGGCGGCATTTTTATCCGGATCAGCAGACATGGCAGCAGCTAGCTTTATTAGATCCGCCTCTTCAAACTCCGCCCCAGGAAGCGCGCGGAACATGCGTCCGAACCGCCCTTCAAAAACGCGCGAGCCGCGGTTGACTTGATCACCACGAACACCGCCGCCATGTGCGCCTGCTGATGGATTATTTCCGATTTTTGCCTTGGCCATAAAGTCCATGTTCATCTCCCATGAATTCAGAATTGAAAAAACTGATGTTCAGAAAGTCTTGCAGAAACATAGATCGCCGTAGGAAGCAGCCGAAATCGCAAACAACATCAATCCCCTAAAAGGAGTAAATCTCTTCAAGGTTGTGTTTTATTGCCGAAAGTTTCAGCTACAGAGCCAGCTTTGCACCAATGGCAGCGTTTGGCAAGACCAAAGCCATCCGCGAATGATGCATGATCAGGTGAAGTCTAAGCGCTTCTCACGCTGCCATAGAACGTTTCATTGCGTGCCCTTGCGTGGGCCCGCACGGCGTCACCAAATGCTTTGAAGAGTTTGACGGAATCAGGATTGTCTGCGGCCTTGAATTCCGGGTGCCACTGCGTGCCGAAAGCAAAGCTCTTGGCTCCTTTCACCGACACGGCCTCCACAACGCCATCAGGCGCCGTGGCTTCCACCGCCAGCCCCGGCCCCAACGCCTTCACGCCCTGGCGATGCACGCTGTTCACGCGCGTGCTGGTCTTGCCCAAAATGCGCTCCAACACCCCGCCCTTGGCAATGGCAATCTCATGGACAGGCGCATAGCGAATATCCGGATCATCCGTCTTGCCACGATGATCGAGCCGGCCAGTCACATCCTGCAACTCTGTTTCCAATGTGCCGCCCATCACCACATTGAGTTCCTGAAAGCCTCGGCAGATGCAAAACAACGGAACACCACGATCAAGCACGGCGCGGATTAGTTTCAACGTGGTTGAATCGCGTCCATGGTCATAGGGCTCATGGGCAGCGCTGGGTGATTCGCCATAATGCGGCGGATGAACGTTGGAGACAGCCCCCGTCATCAACACTCCGTCGACATGATCAAGCATGGCATCGATGGCAGCATCCCCCACCAGCGATGGCAGCATGATCGGCAGAACATCAGAAACTTCGGCCAGGGCCCGCACATATTTGTCGCCGAGCGAATGAAACAGGAAGCCTCCCTTTTCATGGGTGTCAGCGGGAAGGGCAACCAGCGGCAGTTTCTTTTGCGTCATCATGTCCAGACCAGTGGAATTACAATGTTCCAGAGTATGCCTGCTGCACCCGCCATTGCCAAGGTCTTGACCATGCCCCAGTGGAAACGCAGCAATGCGAAGCCCGCCAGCGCGGCAACAACCAAAGCCGCCGGGTTGAAGCTCGAAAACTCCGGCCACCACAGGGGAACGAGGCCCGGCCGCCGCGCCACCGCACCGAAGATCACCTGCAATCCAAACCACAGTGAAAGATTAAGGATGACACCAACCACCGCTGCCGTGATCCGCGCCAGCGCCGAACTGAACCGCGGATTGGCCCGGATATATTCTACATAAGGCCCCCCGACGAAGATCCAGAGGAAACAGGGTGCAAACGTCATCCACAAGAAGATCGCCCCACCGGCAAAGCCCGCAAGCAATGTGCCTTCTGCCCTTTGCGCGGCAAGGAAGCCCACAAACTGCCCGACCAGAATCAAGGGCCCCGGTGTGGTTTCTGCGAGGCCCAGCCCGTCGATCATTTGCGGTGCTGTCAGCCAATGATGGGCTTCCACCACATCCTGTCCCATATAGGAGAGAACGGCATAGGCCCCGCCAAACGTCACCACGGAAAGCTTCGCAAAGAAATTTCCAAGCCCGGCAAAAACACTTCCTGGCCATGTGAGATTGATCAACAGCAAAGGCGCGAGCCAAATTACCAACCACAGCGCCGCCTGTTTCACGCCCTGGGACAAAGATGGTAGCGCGACATCGGGTAAAACGGCGCTGCGATCTGCCATGAAATAGCCGAGCAGCGCTGCGCCAAGAATGACCAAGGGAAAGGGCACTGCAAAACAGAACAGCGCCACAAAGGCCAAGGCTGCAGTCACATAATCCAGCCTGCCCTTCAATGCGCGCTTGGCTACCCTGAGAAGTGCTTCCAACACAATCACTAAAACCGCCGCCTTGATCCCCCAGAACAAGCCAGCCACGACAGGAAGATTGCCGAACAAGACGTAGAGCGTTGACAGCGCATAGAGCGTCACGGCACCCGGCAGGATGAACAGCAGCCCCGCGACCAGGCCGCCTCTCACCCCATGCAACCGCCAACCAAGATAAGTGGCAAGCTGCATCGCCTCCGGCCCCGGCAACAACATGCAAAAATTCAGCGCCCCCAGAAACTCCGCCTCTGAAACCAGCTGTCGCTTGTCAATCACCTCGCGGTGCAACAGGGCGATCTGCCCGGCAGGGCCGCCGAACGACAGCAGGCCGACGCGCGCCCACATGCGCCGCGCTTCAGCGAAAGTGGGAGTCATGGTT
>JAYUEP010000180.1:0-11139 GCA_043739165.1 Hyphomicrobiales bacterium | reverse complement strand
CAAGAGCTGTTTTGGCCAGATGCAAATTATTTTCATCTCGCCTAAACTCGCCCCATGAACATTCACCAGCCTTCTGATCGCAACATCAAAATCGGCCGTTCGGTTTGCCCGCATGATTGCCCTTCGGCTTGCGCGCTGGAGGTGGAACTGCTGGATGAGCGCACCATTGGGCGCGTGCGCGGGGCGAAGGACAACAGTTACACCAAGGGCGTGATTTGCGAAAAAGTGGCGCGCTATGCCGAGCGTGTGCATCATAAGGAACGCCTGCTGCATCCGATGAAACGCGTTGGCCCGAAGGGGGCAGGGCAGTTTGAGCGCATCACCTGGGATGAGGCGCTTGATCTCACCGCTGCCGCGTTCTTGCGCGCCGAGAAAACCCACGGCGCTGAATCTGTCTGGCCCTATTGGTACGCGGGCACCATGGGCCTGCTGATGCGCGATGGCATTGAGCGACTGGTGAACACCAAGGGCTATTCGTCGATGTATGGCACGGTGTGCATCGCACTTTCCTGGCCGGGCTTCTACGCGGGCACCGGGCGCATTGCCGGGGTTGATCCGCGCGAGATGCAGAAATCTGATCTCATCGTGGTGTGGGGCGGCAACCCGGTCAACACGCAAGTGAATGTGATGGCGCATATTGCCATCGCCAAAAAAGAGCGCGGCGCAAAATTGGCCTGCGTGGATATTTACGAAACCGGAACCATGAAGCAGGCCGATATCAAACTGCTGATCAAGCCCGGTACTGATGGCGCGCTGGCTTCCGGCGTGATGCATGTGCTGTTCCGCGATGGCTATGCCAACCGCGATTATCTTCGTCAGTATACGGATGATCCGGCTGGCATGGAAGCCAATCTCAAAGACAAGACTCCAGAATGGGCGGCAGTGATTTGCGGCTGTTCCGCTTCAGACATTGTGGCTTTCGCTGAACTGATCGGCAAAACGCCGCGCGCTTATTTCCGCATCGGCTATGGTTTTGCGCGCAGCCGCAATGGCGCGGCCAACATGCATGCCGTGTCTTGCATTCCGGCAGTGACAGGCGCGTGGTTGCACGAAGGCGGTGGCGCGCTGCATTCCAATTCCGGCATGTACAAATGGAACAAGGTTCAGCTTGAGGCCAAGGATGCCAACACAGGCCAGCGCGTGATGGACCAGGCCCGCGTGGGCGAAGTGCTGTGCGGCAATCCGCTTGACTTGCAAGGTGGGCCGAAGGTTGCTGCCATGCTGATTCAGAACACCAATCCTTTAGTCATCGCGCCTGATCAAACCCGCGTGCGTGAAGGTTTTGCGCGCGAGGATTTATTTGTTTGCGTGCATGAGCAGTTCATCACTGAAACGGCGAAATATGCCGATGTGCTTTTGCCGGCCACCATGTTTCTGGAACATGATGACATCTACCAAGGCGGCGGCCACAGCCACATCATGTGGGGCGGCAAACTGATCGAGCCGCCGGGTGAATGTCGCAGCAATGATTTCGTGATCCGTGAATTGGCAAAGCGCTTGGGTGCGAAACATGAGAGCTTTGAGAAGAGTGGCGATGAACTGATCGACGACATGCTGCAGCATTCGGGCCGCAAAGGCCTTGCGCAGTTGGAAGAAGAAAACTGGTTTGATGTGCAGCCGGATTTTGCCACGGCGCATTTCATCAACGGTTTCGGCCATGCTGATGGCAAGTTCCATTTCCGCGCCGATTGGAAAGCGGTGGCCAAAGCCATGTCCAGGATGGGCGCGTTGGGGCCGATCGAGAATCTTCCCGAATGGCCGGGGCATTATGCGGCGCATGAGCAGGCGGATGAGGTTTATCCCTTCCGCCTCGCCACATCTCCGGCACGCCCATTTTTGAATTCCAGCTTCAATGAAACGCCGGGTTCGCGCGCGCGTGAGGGCAGGCCTTCTGTGTTGGTGCACCGCGATGATCTTGCCGCGCTCAAGATTTCAGATGGCGACAAGGTGCGCGTCGGTTCACGGCGCGGCGAAGTCATCCTGCACGTCAAGGCTTTTGACGGCCTGCAGCGCGGTGTGTTGATCGCTGAAGGCCTGTGGCCAAACGATCTGCACGAAGGCGGCAAAGGTATCAACACGCTGACAGGCGCTGACCAACCAGCACCCGGCGGTGGCGGGGCTTATCATGACAATGCGGTGTGGATGAGAGTGGCCTAGCGGCGCAACAGATGGATTCACCCAAGCCAGCCGCACCCGGGCAGAAGCTCTCGCATCCTGAAGTGCTCCGCATTATCTTCGGCGTGATCGTGGCCATGATTTTGGCAGCGCTGGATCAGACCATTGTGGTAACGGCTTTGCCAACCATTGGCCGAGCGCTGGGCAAGCCGGAATATCTCCCTTGGGTGGTGACCGCCTATTTGCTCTCGTCCACCGCCGTCACGCCGCTTTATGGCAAAGTGTCAGACATTGTGGGGCGGCGCAAAACCCTCCTATTTGCCATTGCGGTTTTCGTGATCGGTTCTGTGGCGTGTGCGGCTGCGCCAAACCTGTTGTTGCTCATCATCGCCCGCGCCCTGCAGGGCCTTGGCGGCGGCGGGCTAATCTCGCTGGCGCAGACCATCATTGCAGACATCGTCTCGCCCAAGGAACGGTCGCGCTATCAGGTTTACATCGCGGGCGTTTACATGCTGGCCAGCATTTCCGGCCCTTTGCTGGGTGGCGCCATGGCGCAGCACCTGCATTGGTCGCTGATCTTCTGGATCAACCTGCCCATCGGCCTGGTGGCGCTGGCAATGACCAATAACCTGCTCAAGAAACTGCCGCGCCATGAAAAGCCGCATAAGCTGGATTTTTTGGGTGCAGGCTTGATGGCCTTCGCCAGCATTGCGCTGATGCTGGCGCTCAGTTGGGGTGGCATCCACTATCCGTGGCTGTCGCTGCAGGTGATCGGCTTGCTCGCTATTTCAGTTTTGCTTTGGGTGGCATTCGTTTGGCGGCTTGGCACTGCTCCTGAACCGTTCATTCCATCCGAGATTTTGAAAAACCCGGTGGTGGCGATGGGCACGGCCACGGCGATGCTGATCATGGGCACCTATATCGGCATCACGGCCTATCTGCCCATCTACATGGAATTGAACTTCGGCCTGAGCGCCAGCCAGTCCGGCCTCAGCCTCATTCCCTTCATGTCAGGCACGGTGGTTGGGGCGGTCATTGCGGGGCAATTCATGGCGCGCTCGGCGCATTACAAGCGGCCCGCCACTGTGGGGCTGATCTTCTCGGTGCTGGGCCTAGGCCTCATCGCCGCCTTGCCGCATGGTGGAGTGAGCTTCTGGCTGGTTGAATTTCTGATGGCCGGCCTCAGCATTGGCCTGGGCACGGTTTTTCCGATCACCACCATTGCGATCCAGAATGCCGTGCAGCCGCACCAGATGGGAACTGTGACAGGCGTGATGGGATTCTTCCGCATGCTGGGTGGTGCTTTGATCGTTGCGCTCTTTGGCGCGGTGCTGTTTTCACAACTGCCGAATTTGGCAGCGCTGGAAGAGCAGACGGGTTTCAAACTGGCCGACATTGTGGCGAGTGGTGACATCCACACGGCCTTTAGGCCGCTATTTGGGTTGGCCGCCATGGTGTTAGCGCTGGCACTGGCGGCATTTCACCAAATGCCGGAGAAGGCGCTCAGAACTACGGTGCGTGTGAGCGAGGCGATGACGGGGGAGTAGGGCTGCCTTGAAATCGCGCGCATCCGTTCGTGTAAAACACTTTCACCTTGCCGCCGAGCTTGATCAACACTGGGTTGGCGAAGCGGTCTTTGGATTTATCTTCGATCGGCTGACGCATTCGGTCTTTATGATGCAATGGATTCGAAGTGAGTTAAATGCACCGGCACCGTAATCCCATTAATACACAGGCCAGTTCACTCTTTTGATCGCTACAAGTTTGCCTGGGCGAAAGTCATCCGATTGCTGTTAAGGTAGATTTTCTGTGTCTCCTCAAAGCCGTGTGCTTTCAGGTAAGTATTCACAAGAGGTGGAAAGTTGAAGCTCACCGGAATTTCGTAAGCTGGTAAGCCTTTCTCGAAATTGCCCCTAGTTATTGTTCTCTTGTCCAGCCCGCGGCGCAAGCCGGCCAGATCGGCAAATTCAGGAATGTTCTCCAGCTTGATTCTATAGTTGTAGGACGACATGATCAAGTCGCCCAAGCGCTTGAACAGAACATCAAGATTTGACGCCTTTGGATTTTCATAAATTTTTGCTTCGAGGTCTTCCAAGTATAGGGATTCTGCAATGTTGCGCATTTGAACTTGCCATTCGCACCACTCGATGCGAACCTCAATTTCCTCCACACTTGGAATTGCCAGCGGCGGGAACAGAATCGGCGCCAAGAGCATTGCAGAGATAGCCTTATCTGCATCCACGGTCGACAATTCGGCTTTTTCGGATTCAATAATCTTTATCAGACGCTCGAATTCCATGGATAGATGTTGTGTGCTCTTGCTTGGCAGTCGCAAGTCGTCAAATGAACTGGGACCTGATCCGACTGGTAATCTGGATTCCACGATCTTGTATGGGTTTTGCTCATGTCCATATTTCGCGATGAAAATGGCTTGGAACCAGAAAAAACCGTGCATGATTGGCCCGGTCGGCGAGGCGATGGCACCAATGGGCAAGCCGGAGATCGTGGCGCGGCTGAAGGCAACATTTTCCATAGTGCCCATGTCGATCGGATTGGCCAGATATAGGAATGAGCCCATGGCCTGGCTTACGGAGTTGATTTGGCGGAGTGCTTCCGCAGCGGCATTCTGCATGTTTGAGGTCAACGCATCCCACTTGGGCGCTCTCTGGATCAGCCCACGTTGAACGCGTTTAAGGTCGGCAACCGTCGATGCGTTGGTCATGGTTACCTCGCAATGTTGGTCATGGATTGCTGTCAATAGAGTGGATGTTAGTGCCAATTAGCAGCGAAGTCACGTCATGCCCGAAGGGGATTGCATTTCCCGCAAGAGTATGAGTTGGAGGTCGTTCCCGTTCAAGTCCTCCGTCAACTTTAGTTTGTCCTCCGGGTTGGAAAAGAACGTAACAAATTCGCAGCGCGGCAGTCACCCCAGTGTATAGATTGGATTGACACATGTGCGGTATATGATTCCCAATTGCGGTGCCATTGAGCGCGATACGGTGATTGGGACGGTTGATCAGCGAACAACATCAGGGCCGGCAACCATCAATCGAAGTCGCATCATAGGCCGAAGAAATGACCGCACCCCCGCGCCAAAAACCTCACCAATCAAAGCCTAAATCCCTTGCCAAAAAAGCACTGTCCAGACATGACAGGGCATCTAGTTTTTGGATTACGTGCGTCAAGCACCTCTCATTTTTGTTTCCTCACGCCTCCACGTAAAACACCTCCACCTTGCCGCTGAGCTTGACCAACATGGGGTTGCCGTAACGGTCTTTGGATTTGCCGCCTGATGGCACGCGCACCCAACCCTCAGACACGCAATATTCTTCGACATTGGTTTTTTCCACGCCGTTGAAACGAATGCCGATCACATGTTGCAACACATCCACATTGAAATGCGGGCTTTTTGCATCGGTGCTGAGGCGATCTGGCAGTGCGGGTTTGGCGGCGGCGGTTGGTTCTGACATTTTGGGCGAATCCTTCTGGTTGTCACACTTCTAAAGCATCACACGGCAGGCCACCAACCCCTGCGGCGCTGCCGCGCCACCTCCGCCGGCGGGTAGGAGAAGTGGCGCTTAGCGCCCTTGCACCGCAGCAGTCTCCCCGCTATAGGCGCGCTCAATCCATTCAACAGTTGAGGACAACATGGCCACCGAACGCACTTTCTCCATCATCAAGCCAGACGCCACCAAGGGCAATCACACAGGCGCCATCAACGCCATCATCGAGGCGGCTGGCCTTCGGATTGTGGCGCAGAAGCGGGTGAAGTGGAAACTGGCTGATGCCAAGAAGTTTTATGGCGTTCACGCCAAGCGCCCCTTCTTCAAGGACCTGGTGAAGTTCATGGTTTCTGGCCCGATTGTGGTGCAGGTTCTTGAAGGCAACAACGCTGTGGCCAAGTATCGTGAAATCATGGGCGCCACCAATCCGAAGGATGCGGCCAAGGGCACGATCCGCGCGGAATTCGCCAAGTCCATCGACGAAAATTCGGTGCATGGTTCAGACTCGCTCGACAACGCCAAGAAGGAAATCAAGCAGAACTTCAAGGCCAAGGAGATTGTGGGCTGATGAACCGCAACCTCTCAATCGCGCTTTCAGTTGGCGCTTACATTGCCGCCATTGTTTTGGTGAACTACACGTTCGTGGTTCTGCCGCCGATCCCATCTCCTTTTGGTGATCTCTTCATCGCCAACCTGATTGTGGGCGCGGTGTTTGTGTTGCGTGATTATGCGCAGCGCGCCATTGGGCATTGGGTGTTGGCTGCGACCTTTGTGGCGGGCCTCATCACCTGGGCGATGGTTGACCCCGGCTTGGCTTTTGCCAGCCTGGTTGCCTTCGTGTTTTCGGAGATGACGGATTGGGCGGTTTATTCCTTCACGAAACGCCCGTTGCAAAACCGCATCTGGATTTCGGCTCTGCTTTCGGTGCCGGTTGATACGGTCGCCTTCCAATGGCTGGGCAGCCACTATGCGCCAGATATGGTGCAGATGACGGGTGCTTCGGTGGTAGTGGAGATTATCTCCAAAGCCGTGGGCGTGGCTGCCGTGTGGTATTTGCTGAAGCTGCGCGTGGGCAATGCCGAACCCGTTGTGATGGCAAATTGAACGATTTGTTTTTGTGGCCGCAACTGTTAGCTTGCGGCCACAGAATTTCTTATTGTGAAGGCTGATGTTGCATACGGAATTGAATATCGCGCCTGATACTGAAACCCTGCAGCGCGATGGCATCGTTGGCCGCAAGGGCGCATTCTCTCGCGAATTTGCCACGGCCATGCGCGAAGACATGATGACGGCATTCTGGAACGCCATCCAGCGGCCGGGTGGTGCGGTGGGTCGCGGCCCCCGTCGTTGGTATGTTGAAATCCATCCGCAGGATTTTGGCGGCTTCGCGGAACTGACCAGTCATCCCTGGGTGACGGAAATGTGCCGCGCCGTGCTGGGCCCGGATTACCAGATTGTTGAAATCGGGTTTGATGTGCCGTTTCAGGGCGCCAAGAACCAGCCTTGGCACCGGGATTTCCCGTCACCTGAGGATACTTATGTTGCACACAAGATCACTTCGCTTGCTTTCAATTTGACTGGTGTTGACGTGACGCAAGACATGGGCCCGTTTGAGTGCGCGCCGGGAACGCAGTGGCAGGATGGGCGGAGCTGGAAACATGAGATGTTTCCCCCGCAGGAGATCTGGCCGGGCTTTGCCGAAAAGGGCGTTCGAAAATTTCCCCAAATGGGCGACATCTCCTGCCGTTCGGCACTGATGATCCACCGTGGCACACGCCATGATTCCCCCATTGCCAGGCCGGTGCTGGTTATCGGTGCCGATGCGCCGGGGGCAGGTCATGCGGCCCTTCATGACATGATGGTGACGAAGGATTATCTTGCGGCGCTGCCTCAGGTTGTCCGCGACCATCTCGTGTGCCGAATTGTGGATGAACTCATCCCAATCACGCAGAAGCATGATATCGAAGGCCTGGTGATGGGAACGGAGTGAGCCAGCGATCATGGGCAAGGGCAGGCTCGAGGCATTTTCGGATGGCGTGATTGCGGTCATCATCACCATTATGGTTTTGGAACTCAAAGCGCCACATGGTGCAACGCTGGATGAACTCCTGCCGCTGCTGCCGACCTTTCTCACTTATGTTTTGAGCTTTATCTACATCGGCATCTATTGGGTGAACCATCACCACTTCTTCCATGCGGTTCACAAAATTTCCGGCGGATTGTTGTGGGCCAATCTGCATTTGTTGTTTTGGCTTTCGCTGGTGCCCTTCACCACCGCCTGGATGGGTGAGAGCCATTTCACCACCTGGCCCGTTGTCATTTATGGCGTGAATCTTTTGGCCAGTGCGGTTGCCTATACCATCCTTACCATCATTGTCGTGCGCTTGCATGGGCCGCAATCTGAAATCGCCCGCGCAGTTGGGCGCGACAGGAAGGGCAAGATTTCCCTGCTGTTCTATATCGCCTCCATCCCCATTGCATTTTTCTCGCCGATGATTTCATGCGCGTTGTTTGTCATCGTGGCGCTGATCTGGTTTGTGCCGGACAAGCGCATTGAGCGCGTTCTGGGCTAGAGTACCGAGTGAACAAGTGGACTCACTTGTGAGCGAAAAGATGCAGCAATTGAGATGGTTAGAGCTGGCGGGCGGGCGGATGGGTGCATCCGCCGCTCTAAGGGCTTTGTTAACAATTTGAGCGCACCCTCAAGGTGCCCCTAATTAACTTTGGAGCAGAAATGACGGAACATGTGATCAATCAGGTTCCGGTCGCGCCTGCGAAATCGTGATTGAACCCTCAGGCGTTTCCGGATTCTGGAAATGGAGGGTTTATGCGGCTTCTCAAGATTTTATTGTTTGGATGTGTGTGTGTAGCTTGCGCTGACAAAGCGGCAGCGGGCGAGACCTTTTGCGCAAAGCATGAAACGCTGGCGCAGATTCTCGACACCAAATTCGGCGAGCAACAGCAAGGCGTGGGCCTTGCCGGGAAGGAGGCGATGATTGAAATCTACGTTTCCGCCAAGGGTACATTTACGTTGGTGTCCACAGATACCAAGGGCGTGAGTTGCATTGTTGGTGCTGGCGACAGTTGGGAAAAGCTGGAACCGAAGCGGCAACTTTCTTCCAATTAACTCGCTCTGATGTTCACAATCTCGCCGGGTCTTCTGCCAAGGCCTTGCCGCGCTCGTGGCCTGATACCGCCAGCGCACAAGCCACGAGGATGGCCACGCCGGCGAAGGTCCAAAAATCGGGCAGGTCTCCGAAGAAATACCAGCCTGCCAGAACGGCATTGATCATTTCGGCATAGCCAAAGGGGGCGAGCAGGGAGGCTTCGCACCATTCAAAGGCCTTGATGATGAGATAGTTGCAGGTGATGCCAATGGCGGCAAGGCCGAGCATCATCTGCCATTGGGTGCCCGTGGGCGATTGCCATTGCCCGAGCATGGCCACACTGCAAATCATGCCGCCGAACAGGCTGGTGTAAAACGTGTTGGCAAGGGCTGAACTTCCGCCTGCCAACTTGCGCGAAATCAAAATCACGAAAGCCGCCGCAAGGCCGGAGAACAGCGCGAGCAGGGAGCCGGGGTTGAACGAAATCACCCCGGGCCGGATGATGATCAACACACCAGCAAAACCGGTGAGCACCGCCAGTGTGCGCTGCCAGGTAGCTTTTTCCTTCAGCAGCAATGGGGCAAGAGCTGTCACCAAGATCGGTTGCACAAAATAAATCGCCAGCGTTTCGGCAATGCCCTGGAACTTTATGGCTGAGAAAAAGAAGAACGTGGTGAGCAGAATGGCAACGCCGCGCGCGCCATTCAACAGGCTTTGCCGCGGGCGCAAGGCTTGCTTGCCTTCAATGAACCACAGCAAGGGTGCGCTCAGCAAGGTTCCAAGAAACATGCGCGCCCAGACGATCTCAATCACTGGCAGGCCCTGTTGCCCGAGCTTCTTGGCCAGAACATCCAGAAATGGAAAACACAACATGGCCACAAGCATTAGGCCGATGCCGAGCAGCGCTTTCGGAGGTGGGTTACTGGATTTCATGCGTCGAACCCCATGATGAACTAAACTGGCTCTAAAACCGTTTTCACGCTTTCGCGATAGGAAATGTAAATCGCGCAGGCGATGAGAATGGCTACGCCAACGAAGGTCCAGCGATCGGGAAAATCACCAAAAATATACCAGCCCAGAATGACGGCGTTGACCATTTCAGCATAGCCGAAGGGGGCGAGAAGCGATGCCTCGGCATAGGTGAAGGCCTTGAGTGTGAGATAATTCCCCAGCGTTCCGAATACGCCCGTCAAAATGAAGAGGCCAATTTGCATTGGCGTTGGGGTTTGCCAAAAGAAAATGACAATCATGCTCGTCATCACCGTTCCATAGAAATTTGCATGGACAGTTGTGGCCATGGCGCTGGCGCCGCCTGCCACTTTGCGCGTGAGGATCAAAGCGATTGCAGAACACAGGCCTGCAAAGAGTGATAAAAAAACGCCAGGATTTAGGGATTGAAAGCCGGGGCGTATGATGATGAGGACGCCCACAAAGCCGATCAGTACGGCCATCCATCGACGCAGGCCCACTTTTTCACTCAAGAGGAATGGCGCCAACATTGTGACGAGCAATGGTTGAACAAAATAGATTGCCAGGGTTTCGGCCAAGCCTTGAAATTTCAATGCTCCAAAAAAACCTACCGTCGACAGCATGATAAAAAGGGCGCGCAACATGTTGAGCCTGGGCGATTTGGGAATGAGCGATTGCCTGCCTTCAGCCGCAAGAAGCAGCGGTGTGAGAAGCAACAACCCTGAGAATTGGCGGGCCCAGACAATTTCAAATGTGGGCACACCCTGTTGGCCAAGAATTTTGGCAACCGAATCCAAAAACGGAAACACAGATACTGCGGCCAGATTTAAGGCAATGCCGAGAAGCGGCCTGTTGGTTTTCATGCTTTGAGGCGCAGGTTTTGGGGATCGTAAATTGGTTCCTCAATAATGCGGGCCTTGCGGTTTTCGGTGAAGACCATGATTTCGAATTCTGTGCCGATGGCGGTGAATGCTGGATCGACATAGGCGAAGGCCAGGGAGTTGTTCACGGCAAAGCCAAAGCCGCCGGACGTGGTAAGGCCCACTTGTTTGCCTTGGTGATAGACTGGCTCATTGCCCATGCAATCCTCTCCCGTGTTGTCCACTTCCATGTAGACGAGGTGCATCCGGGGCCCGCGCTGCTTTTTTGCAAGGCTGGCCTGCTTGCCGATGAAGTCTTCCTTGTCCAAGCGAATGAAGCGCGGCATGGAGGCCTCGAACATGTCGATCTCTGCGGTGAGTTCTGAGCCCCAGCCGCGATAGGCTTTTTCGATGCGCAAGGAATTCATGGCATAGGTGCCGAAGAGAGCGATGCCGTGGGCTTGGCCTGCCTGCATCAGGGCATCGTACACTTTGGGTGCATCTGCCATGGGCACATGGATTTCCCACCCAAGTTCACCAACATAATTCACGCGCAGCAGGCGGACGTTCGCAACGGCTGCCACT
>JAYUEP010000179.1:0-3719 GCA_043739165.1 Hyphomicrobiales bacterium | reverse complement strand
GAGAGCTCGAATCATGATTTCACGCCGCCTTTTCCTTGGGCTTTTGCCTGTTGTGTTTGTATCGCCTGCGCTGGCCGATGATCACCCGTCTGTGGTGTTCATGAACCGGGTGGGCGAGGAGCTTTTGCATGCACATCGTCAAGGCACCACTTCGGCCTTCATGCGGGTCATTCAGCGCTATGCCGACATGGAGACCATCTCATCTGAATCGATTGGTTCTTATGAAGTGCCCAATGGCCAGGACTCGCGCTATCGGCGCGGCGTTGCCACTTTCATTTCGCGCTATATGGCCGAGCAGAGCCGGAATTATCCCATTGCCAAGTTTGAGATTGGCGATGCCACCGTGGACAAGGACAAGAATGTCATTGTTGAATCCAAAGTCTATATGATGGCGGGGCAAGCCTATTCAGTGAATTGGATTCTCAACTGGGTGGGCGGCACATACAAGATTGCCGACGCCAAGTTCCTTGGCTTTTCCATGACCGGCCAAGAGAAGAGCCTGTTCACCTCTTACATCGCCAAGCATGATGGCGATGTGAATGCCTTGATTGTTGCACTGAACCGCTGATGCCTTCCACTTTGCGCTGGTTGGCCGCGATCTTTCTGATCGTGGCACTGGCCTCGTGTTCGAGTGGAAAACGCGCCGCGGAATTTACACTTGATGGCGTGAAGGCACCCGAGGGTGTTTGCCCAGTCAACCCGCAACAGTTTGGACAGGCACAGCCCATTCCCGATTTTCGAGAGGGCAATGGTTGCGGCATTAGCAATGGCTACCGCGTGTTTGCCATAGGCGATGTGGGGCTTGATCCGCAGGCGATGATCACTTGTGATCTGGCGGATGCGCTCAACAGCTGGATTGCCAGTTCGGTTCAGCCCACGGCGCAAGCGGTTTATGGCCAGAAGGTTGTGGGTTTCAAAGTGGCGGCTTCCTATGCCTGCCGCCCGCGCAACAATATGCGCGGGGCCAAGCTCTCGGAACATGGGCAAGGCGATGCGATAGATATTGCCGCCTTCACTTTGGCTGATGGGCGCGAAGTGAATGTGCTCACCAATTATTACGGCAGCGCGCAAGACCAGCGCTTTTTGCGCAGCGTACGGGCGCAGGCTTGTGGGGTGTTCCATACGGTTCTGGGCCCCGGATCAGACCCCTATCACCGCAATCACATTCATCTCGACCGCCAGCGCCTGAGACGCAACGGCGGAGTTTATTGTCATTAGCCTGGAGCGGAATTGCTTCGCTAAAGTGATTCCACTTTGGCGCATTCCGCTCCAGATTTTGGTTGGCAATTCGTTTCAACCCTGCCAAATCTAGCGTGCTTCGCAAAACTGCCAGACACATGGTGGAGGAAGCAGGGAGGGAAACTTGAAATATATTCTTCTGCTCATCCCATGCCTCGCGGCATTGGCGGTTCCGTTTTACAATGCGGTTGAGCCCACACTGTTTGGCTTTCCCTTTTTTTATTGGTTCAATTTGCTGCTGGTTCCGGTTTCGGTTGTCTTCATCTATGCGGCTGACAAGGTGGAGAGCGGCAAATGAGCAACCTGAATGTCACGGCAACCGTGGTTTTTGTTGGCTTCTTTGCCCTTGTCACCATCATGGGGTTTTGGGCTTCACGCTGGAAGGCGGGCGATCTCAACAAGCTGGATGAATGGGGCTTGGGTGGGCGGCAATTTGGCCCTTGGGTGACGTGGTTCCTTTTGGGTGGCGATCTCTATACCGCCTATACGGTGATTGCGGTTCCGGCACTGGTCTATGCCATCGGCGCCTATGGTTTCTTTGCTGTTCCCTATACGGTACTGATCTATCCGCTCATCTATCTCATCATGCCGCGGTTGTGGAATGTCTCGGCCCGGCATGGCTATGTGACGGCGGGTGACTTTACTTATGGCCGCTTCGGCAACAAGGGTTTGGAATTGGCTGTGGCGATCACTGGTATCCTCGCCACCATGCCCTATATCGCCTTGCAACTCGTCGGCATGGAGAAGGTCATCCAGGCGCTTGGCTTTTCGGGCGACGGGTTGATGGCGCATGCGCCGCTCACCGTGGCCTTTTTGATTCTCGCGGTTTACACCTATTCATCAGGGCTTCGCGCCCCTGCCCTCATTGCCTTTGTGAAAGATGCGATGATTTATGTTTTCGTGATCGCGGCTGTGGTGATCATTCCTTATCAACTGGGCGGATTTGCCAATATCTTTGATTTAGCCGGCAAGGCTTTCGAAGCCAAGATAGCGGCCAATGCGGCGCTGACACCACCAGTGAAAGCGGCGATGGGATTGACGCTCTCCCCGGCGCAAGTGATGCCCTTCATGACATTGGCTTTGGGGTCTGCATTTGCACTGTTCATGTATCCCCATGCGCTCACAGGCGTGCTTTCTTCTTCGAGCGCAAAGTCCATTCGCTTTAATGCCATGACGCTTCCGGCCTATTCCTTGGTGCTGGGCCTCATCGCGCTTCTCGGCCTCATGGGTCGTGCGGCTGGCATTGATGTCAAGAACCCGCAAGATGTGGTGCCACAACTTTTTCTCAAAATGTTTCCGGATTGGTTTGTGGGCTTTGCCTTTGCTGCCATTGCCATTGGCGCTCTTGTGCCTGCGGCGGTGATGTCGATTGGTGCGGCCAATACATTCACGCGCAATATCTGGCGGCCCTTCGTCAACCCGGACATGAGCGGCGCACAGGAATCAAGCTTGGCAAAGTTGATGTCCTTGATTGTGAAGCTGGGGGCTTTGGCCTTCATCCTTTTCATTCCGACGCAATTTGCCATCGACTTCCAGTTGCTCGGGGGCGTGGTGATGATCCAGATATTCCCGGCGATGGTGTTTGGGCTTTATACAAGGCGCATTCACGGCACGCCTTTGCTCATTGGCTGGATCGTTGGCTTGCTCACCGGGATCTTTCTCGCTTGGGGCCCGAAGTGGACGCCGACCTGGCCAACGCCTGTAGGCTTCTCCGTTTATATCGGGCTGTTCTCGGTGATCGTGAATGCCATTGTGGCTGTGGTCTTGTCTTACATTCTTCCCAACAGTGGGCGTGATGAAACCAGACCTGCCGACTTTGAAGATGGCGGCACCATGGCACCGCATGTGCATCAACCGGAGCCTGTGCTTTAAGTCTTTCGTGTTGTCACTTGTGCTTTGCGGCCGAACCAGACGCAGGCGGCCACGATCAGCGCGAAGATGATGGTGCGGGGGCCGATGGTTTCGCCCAGGATCAGTGCGGCGGCGACCAGCGACATGAAGGGCTGTAACAGTTGCACCTGCCCCACCTTGGCGATGCCGCCCAAGGCCAGGCCCCTGTTCCAGGCGAAGAAGCCGACAAGCTGGCTCATCAGGCCCAGATAGGCAAAACAGGCCCAGCCCGTCAGGCTTTCATGACCAGAGAGCTGGCGTGACAGATAGATGGTGATCGGCAAGGTGATGGGCAAAGCCAAGAGCAGCGCCCAGCAGATGACCTGCCAGCCGCCCAGTTTCTTGGACAGTTGACCACCTGCCGCATAACCCATGGAGGCGGCAAGAACGGCCAGGACCAGAAGCGTGTCTGCTGCATGAAGTTCGGTGCCACCATCCCACAGGGCAAAGGTGATGACGGCACCGGAACCCGCGATGCCCCAGGCCCAGAAGGCGCGCGAGGGCCGCTCATGGGCAAAGATCGTGCTCATGAAGGCCGTGGCCAAGGGCAGTGCGCCCAGAACCACGCTGCCATGCGAGGCGGGAGCCGA
>JAYUEP010000178.1:0-11225 GCA_043739165.1 Hyphomicrobiales bacterium | reverse complement strand
TTTGATGGACGCTGGAGCTCCTTACCCAAGTCCAGTTGCGGGTATCGCAATGGGCTTGATCAAAGAAGGCAGTCGTGTGGCGATTCTTTCGGATATCTTAGGTGATGAAGATCACTTGGGCGATATGGATTTCAAGGTTGCTGGCACCACCAACGGCATCACTGCACTGCAAAGGGACATCAAGATCACCGGCATTACCGAAGAGATCATGAAGGTTGCTTTGTGGCAGGCCAAGGATGGCCGATTGCATATTTTGACCAAGATGGCTGAAGCTTTGGAAAAAGCCCGTCCAGGCCTTGGCGAACATGCACCACGCATTGAAACCATCAAGATCCCCACCGACAAAATCCGTGAAGTGATCGGCACTGGCGGCAAAGTCATCCGCGAAATCGTGGAAAAGACCGGCGCCAAGGTTGATATCCAGGACGACGGCACCATCAAGGTGGCTTCGTCGTCAGGTGCGGCCATTGCAGCTGCGCTGAAGTGGATTAAGGGTATCGTGTCGGAACCAGAAATGGGCGAAATCTACGAAGGCAAGATCGTCAAGGTCATGGATTTCGGTGCATTCGTCAACTTCTTCGGCGCCAAAGACGGCCTCGTCCACATCTCCGAACTCTCCTCCAACCGCGTGAACAAAACCTCTGACGTGGTGAAAGAGGGTGACGTGGTGAAAGTCAAGCTCATGGGCTTCGACAACCGCGGCAAGATCAAGCTGTCGATGAAAGCAGTAGATCAAGCCACGGGTGAAGACCTGACCAAGAAGCAAGGCGGCGAAACGCCAGCTGCTGAAGGCGAAACGAACTAAACTTAGTTCGGCAAACAAAGTTCAAAACGCGGTACCGAAAGGTGCCGCTTTTTTTTGCTTTGACAAGGGGTGACGGTGTTCGATTCCTGTGCTTATTTCCAAGCATGCTGCCCCTCATCCAAATCCCCGCCCTCGGCTGTGACGAAGGCCTCTACGCGCCGTTCAATGCCGCACTGGGCATCAAGGCCCAAACCATCATTCCTATCGCCAATCGCATAGCGGGTTGCGTGGATCAGATTCTCGCGCAGGCGCCACAAGAGTTCATGCTGATGGGCACATCTTTCGGCGGGCGTGTGGCGATGGAGACGGTACTTGCTGCGCCGGAGCGTGTGAAGGGCATGATCATCATCGGCGCAGGGCCGGGGCCTGTTGTAGATCAAGTTGCGGGGTTGAAGCGTTCAGCCCGTGTGCGCGGCGGCGAATTTGAAAACGTGCTGCAGGAAATGGGTGACATCATTTCGCATCTGCCGGGCCCGCGTGGGCCTGAAACGATGGAAGCGTTTCGCAAGATGGGCCGCTTGATGGGGCCAGAAAATTTTGCTTTGCAATCTGACGCGCTGGCTTATCGCACCGATCTTTGGCCGCGCGTCGCAGAAATCAAATGTCCGGTGCTCTGCCTCTGGGGAGAGCATGATCAATTCACCGCTCCGGAAGTTGGCGCAAGAATCGCGGCAGCTGTTCGATGCGGAACCTTTGTCGCACTGAAACACTGCGGCCATTTCCCGACGCTGGAATATCCCGAAGAGGCGGCCCAAGCCGTGCGAGAGTTCCTACTTCAAGCTCAATAAATATTCCGCAATTGCATTGAGATCCGCTTCCGGCAGTTTCGCGAGATTGCTTTGCACTTCTCCCATCCCGCCGCTGCTCATATGTTCATAGCCCAGCGTCTCGCCGTTCTGGAAAGCGGAGATCAAATCCGCCTGATCCTTATAGCGCTGGCGTTCCACAAGGCCGCGCAGTGATGGCACCTTGCCCTTGCCCTCAGGGTGCGGCCCCCCCATGAATTTGCGGGTGAAGTCAGATGCCATAAAGAGATTGCGCGGCGTGTGGCATTCATTGCAATGGCCAGGCCCGTTGACGAGATAAGAGCCGCGATTCCAGCTTTCGCTCTGGCTGGGATCAGCCACCCATTTGGCCTCATCCAGTCCGATCCATTTCCACAAGCCAAGCCCGCGCCGCACGATCAGCAGCCCGATCACCTGATGCGGAGGCGCGGCGTTTTTTACCGGTGCCAACGAAGCAAGATAGGCCTTCACGTCCAAGACATCTTCCACCCTCATCTTGGCATAGGAAGTGTAGGGAAAAGCTGGAATGAGATGCCCGCCTGCGCGGCGGATGCCTTTTTGCATCGCGTTGACAAAATCAATATCGCTCCACGGGCCAAGTCCGGTCTCTGGGTCAGGCGTGAGATTGGGCGGATATAAAACACCGATTGGAGTTTTGAGAGGTTTGCCACCAGCGGGCACTTCAGTGGCATCCGGAGAGGCGTGACAAGAGATGCAGCCACCAACATTGAAAATCAACTTGCCGTTTTCAAGATCGGCTTGATGGGCAGGAACGTCTGCCGCAGTCAAAGGGCGAGTTTCAGTCCCCACCCAAAAAAAACCAAGCCCCAGCACAACAAGAAGTATCAGGGCTTGGATAGGTCGTTTCATGCGAAACTGTTATTGCAGCGGCGCGCGAAATTTTTCGTGGCAGCCCTTGCAACCTGCCCCATCAGCGGGGAAAGCAGCTTTGAAAGACGCCAGATCAGTGGTTTTGCGCAAGGCCTGATCAGCCGCATACCAAGCGTTGGCGGCGGCATCGAAGCTCTTCGGATCTTCCCAGATGGCGGGCAGGGCATGGGTTTGTTCAGCGGAGCCTTGCTTTGTTTCCGGCCCCCACCATTTCGACCAATCAGCGCAAACCTTGTCTTCATTCTCAAATGCGGCTTTGAGAGCGGCAGCATCGAACGGTTTGTCGCCTTTGAAAATCGGCACAGCCACGCCGAACACACCACCATGGCCTAATTTCATGCAGGCCTTGCGCGCGACAATCGCTTCATCAGCGCTCATCGCGGCAAAGGCCATGCCTGCACCAAGCGACAGCGCCAAAACGCCAGCCATCAAACCAAATTGCAATTTAGAAATCATTTCACTCTCCGCTGTTGGGCAAATGCTACCATCACCGTTACAGATTGATCATAACTTTTATTCCGCTTCAGTCACTTCACATTTCCGCGAAGTCACCATGCGAAATTGCAACAGCTTCAATCTTCTGGGCTGCGATAATTCTGGTGGCAGGCGCTACAGGCGTGGCTGAGCGCCAAGAAACTTGCTTTGAAACTGGCCTCATCATGGGCATCAGCCAATATCTTGAGTGCTGCGAAATACGCATCAGAGGAACGCTGAAATCCTATAGCGTCAGACCAGATCGTCGCATCGGCGCGTGATTTGAGCCCGGGAACGGCCTGAGAGTCCTGCGGCCAGAACTGTTTCCAATCACTGCACACAAATTCAATGCCGTTCAACACTTTTGGCACGGCGGCCGCATCAAAGGGCTTTTCCCCCTTGAACATCGGCAGCATGGCATTGAAGCCAGAGGTGCTGGCTTTCATGCAGGCCTGCCGCGCAATAACGGCGCTGCCGGCATCGGCAAAAACAGGCGAAGGCCCCGCGAGAGCAACAAACATCAGAATCCACAGCGCTTTATGCTTCATTCCTGTCCTCTCCAACCAAAAATTAATTTTGGATATCAATTTCGCCACAGGATGTCCACATGAACACCGCTTTCCAATCCTATCCATCTGCGGTGCTTTAGGTTTCTTTAGGTCAATTGCCGTAAACCATGGGCCAAGTGAGGAATGAAGATGAAGAAACAACAGAGCCCAAGCCAATACCGCGCCTTTCGCCAACCGGCGACAATGAGCCCGGAATTGCTTGAGGAACTCAAAGTGCTGAAGTCACTCGAAGCACAAGAAACCAAGCAGAACTGAAGTTAAAGAGGTTCAAACCGCGAAGGCCGAAACACGCTTTCGCAAGCCCGTCACATCGCCAACCACCGCCAACTCGGCCACATCATGTGCGCCGAAGCTTTTCGCCAATTGTTTGAGATTGGCCCGCGCGTGGCCTACAAGGTCCGCGTCCTTTGCTTCAAGGCCAGCGCCGATGCTGTTGATCAGATGGTTCATCTCTTCAACCGCCACGCCCATAACCCTCCGCCAGATCACTGGTGAAAGACCCTCGCGCAACGCGGCCAAAAGTTCTGCCGCAGCGGGCTTTACCGAAATCACCTTGGTGCGCTCCGCCTTGAACGCCACTGCCGATGTCATGGCTTTCAGCAATTCATTGGTATTGGCAGGCTTGGGCAAGGCTGAATCAAACGCGTCACGCCAAGCCGAATGTTCTGTTGAGTCAGCAAGGAATGCTGAAAGCGCCAGAATGGGCGTATCATTGCAATGTGCCAGTTCGGCGCGAATCGAACGCGCCGCCGTCACCCCGTCCATCACCGGCATTTCAATATCAAGCAGGATCACATCATAATTGTCATGGCGCGCGCGCTGCAAGGCCAGCTCGCCATCTTCCACTGCATCAACATCAAAACCCATGCGTTCCAGCATGGCCTTTGTCACCACGCGCGACGTGATTTGGTCTTCCGCATAGAGCACACGGCGCGGCGAGCCGTCGGCGCGTTGAAACGAAGTTTTGGTCTGGGGGGCAAGGGCACTCATCGGTGCTCACCCTATCCGCCCAATCCTTGCTGCAAGTTTTAACGAATTAACGAATTGCCGCTCATGATTAACGCGAGGTTATTTCGTCCCAAACATCCGGTCACCCGCGTCGCCCAATCCGGGAACGATGTATCCGTGATCGTTGAGATGTAAATCCACCGCCGCCGTGAAAATCGGCACATCCGGATGCTCTTGGTGAAACCGCATGATGCCTTCTGGTGCGGAAAGCAAAGTGACAAGACGTAAATCCTTGGCACCTTTTTCTTTCAGGCGGCTCACGGCAGCGGCCACTGAATTGCCCGTGGCCAACATCGGATCCACCACAATGGTGCGCCGCTCAGCAATATCTTCTGGCACCTTCATATAGTATTGCACCGGCTGCAGTGTCTTGGGATCGCGGTAAAGTCCGATATGCCCCACCCGCGCCGATGGCACGAGATCAAGCATGCCTTCCAACAAGCCATTGCCGGCCCGCAACACGGAAACAATGACAAGCTTTTTGCCTTCCAGCACGGGCGCTTCCATCGCGGCAACGGGCGTTTCAATCTGCCGCGTGGTCATTGGCAAATCGCGGCAGACTTCATAGGCCAGAAGCAGGCTGATCTCCCGCAGCAGCTGGCGAAACACCGCAGTTGGCGTGTGCTTGTCGCGCATCAAGGTGAGCTTGTGCAGCACGAGCGGATGGTTGACGATGGTGAGATTGTGTGGGGCTTTGAAATCCACTTTTGCCGCCATTGTGTAACTCCTTGCTTTCGCATTACATAGCGCCAGTCTTGGGGCCTTGCCCAGCGCGCCCTTCACCTATCCACTTTTTTCAAGGCTCAGGCCTTGCAAATAGTCGCGTATTATCTTATTTAGTAACTAATGGAGTTACATATGACGAAGACGGATTACATCGTTCCGGCAGGAACTTTTATCGGCCACGTTCACTTGAAAGTAGCGGATATTCAGCGTGCCCTTGGCTTCTATTGCGGCGTTTTGGGCTTTGAACTGCAACAAATGTATGGCGCGGATGCAGCCTTCATTTCGGCAGGCGGTTATCACCACCACATTGGCCTGAACACCTGGGAAAGCAAGGGCGGTTCACCACCACCGCCCGGCACAACGGGCCTGTTCCACACCGCCATTCTTTATCCGACGCGCGCCGATCTCGCCAATGCCTTGAAGCGCGTTGGCGCCTCTGGCCTCGAACTCGATGGCGCATCCGATCACGGCGTGTCTGAAGCGCTTTATCTGCGTGATCCGGACCAGAACGGCGTTGAACTCTATTGGGACAAGCCGAAAGCCCAGTGGCCCTTTGACGCCAATGGTAAATTGAAAATGATCACGGCCCGTCTTGATCTCAATGACCTCATCAAGCAGGCAACAATCTGATTTTCTGAAACGAAGACCACAGACCAAGCGGCCGGTGATCTGCGCTGACTTTTGGGGCCACATTCAATCAATCCAACCGCGCACATTTTTCGTATAAAGCAACATGACCCAACCTGTCCTCATGTGGTTCCGCCAGGACCTCAGGCTTTCCGACAATGCTGCACTGACTGCGGCAACTGCTAAAGGTCCGGTCATCCCGCTCTTCATCCTTGATGATGAAACGCCAGGTGATTGGCGCTGGGGGGCCGCCTCGCGCTGGTGGCTGCACCATTCTCTTGCGTCGTTGCAAAAGGATATGCCCCTCGTTCTCAAGCGCGGCAGGGCAGATCAGGTCTTGCGCAATGTGTTGCAGGGGAGTGGTGCTGCGTCACTGCATTTCACCCGCGACTACGCGCCGTGGTCTGGCGCACTTGAGCAGCGCGTCAAATCCATCTGTGATGATCTCAACATCGAATGCCATCACCACGGCGGCTTTCTGCTGCATGAACCTGAATCGATCCGCAACGGTTCGGGCCAACCCTATAAAGTCTACACGCCTTTCGCCCGCGCTTGCTTTGGCAAGGGCGAACCACGCACCGCAAAGCCTGCGCCAAAAATCGCATTCGCGAGGCACGAATTGACATCAGATCAATTGACTGATTGGAATCTCTTGCCGTCAAAGCCTGATTGGGCGCAGGGCTTGCGGGACAATTGGCAACCCGGCGAACAAGCTGCCCAAAAACTGCTCCATCGCTTTATTGACGAGGGCCTGGGTAACTATGCCGAGGGCCGCGACAGGCCGGACAAAGCCTTTACCTCGCGCCTGTCGCCCCATTTGCATTGGGGTGAAATCTCGCCACATCAGGTCTGGCACGCCATCCGCAACGCCATGGCGCACGCCGTTGGCGCGTTGGACGGCAGTGGTGAGAAGTTCCTCAAGGAAATCCTCTGGCGCGAATTCGCTTGTCACCTCTTGCATCACTGGCCAGAATTTCCACTAAAGCCCTTTCGCCCAGAATTCAAAGATTTCCCATGGCGCAACGATCAACCTTCGCTGCGTCGCTGGCAACGCGGCGAGACGGGTTATCCGATTGTCGATGCCGGAATGCGCGAGCTCTGGGCCACTGGCACGATGCACAACCGTGTGCGCATGGTCACTGCTTCATTCCTCATCAAGCATTTGCAGATTGATTGGCGCCAAGGGGAACGCTGGTTCTGGGACTGTCTGGTGGATGCCGACATCGCGTCCAACGCCGCCTCATGGCAATGGGTCGCAGGCTCCGGCGCCGATGCCTCGCCTTATTACCGCATCTTCAATCCCATGCTCCAAGGCGAAAAGTTCGATCCCGAAGGCGCCTATGTCAAGCGCTGGCTGCCCGAGCTGGCTGGTGTGCCCAAAGGTCATATTCATGCGCCTTGGGAAATGGCCATTCCGCCACCGAAATATCCCGCACCGATGGTGGATCACGCTGCTGCCCGCGCCCGCGCCATGGCAGCCTTTGCCACAATCAAGCAGGGCGGGTTGGCTTCACAGGAAACGTGAACGGCTTGAAACACGACGTGAACAAATTCGTTTCTGCCTCGAAACAAACGTCATAACACCTTGTAATTAAACTAATTTTAGTTGGCCGCGTTCTGGTTCGACAGCTGCGCCCAAGTGTTGGGCTTGGCCAGCATCTGTTGCAGATAGGCGAGATTGGCTTCAACTTTGTCGGGTGGCAAATCGGCGCTGGCAATCTGCCGGGCCTCATCAAAGCGGCCCTGAAGGCCCACCACCAAGGCAAGGTTTTGGCGCACACGCGGTTGTGATGGTGCGTCAGGCTGCGCCACGGCTGAACGCAAAATCTTTTCGGCTTCCGGCAAGCGGTTTTGCAACGCGAATGACATGGCCAAATTGTTCTCGACTGACAAGGCTCCTGGCTTCAGAGCCAGCGCCTTGTTATATTGCTGGCGTGCCAGATCATATTGGCCTTGCTGGTCGTAGGCGGATCCCAGGGCAGAGTAAGTTTTCCAATCCGCCCCCGGTGCCGAAGCCGCCCGTTCCAATACGGTGGCGGCCTCACCCGGTCGGTTGGCCGCGAGGAACTGTTTGCCGATCTGTGCCTGCAAGTTCGTATCTGTCGGATGCGCGATGGAGAGCGCCTTGAGCACATCGCTCTGCACGTTGGACTGGCCCAGCTTCCCAAGCGCGTCGGCATATTGCAGCCCGATGGTCACATCGCCGGGATGTGCCGTCCAAGCCTCAGATAGGCTGCGCGTTTTGAGATAGGAAGGAGCATCACCGGCACCCGGAACTGCTGCACTTTGTGCCATTCCGGCGGGCGAAGTGCTGCCAGTCGCCACAGGATCACCGTCCAGCTTGGCGTGTGAACTCGTACAGCCTGAAGCCAACACCGCCATGGCCAAAAGAGGGCCGGTGCAAACAACCAGATACTTACTGATAAGGCCAGACATGACAACTCCGAGAAACCAATTTGGCCAAGCATGGTGTCTTTTCCTCAATAAATCATTAACCATAGGGCCATGGAGAATCATCGGGGATCATTATGCTGAACGCTTCGGAAATATTGTTGGATGCATCACCCACAACACCGATCTACCTGCGGGTCGTGGACAAAGCTGCCTTGGCCAAAGCCAGTCCAAGCGTCAGGCACCAAGCGGCAAGCCTGGGCTTTGAAGCAGCCCCGCTGGCTTTGTTGCCCGTTGTCGAGGCAGGCGGCAGCGTGACAGAGATTTTTGTCGGCGCGCCCGGCAATGATGCTGATCCCTTCGCGCTCGGTTCCATCGCTTCAAAACTGCCCGCGGGCACTTATGCTTTCGCCACAGCACCCGCCAACCCGCATCTCATAGCGCTTGGCTGGGCATTGGAGCTTTATCGTTACGACCCCTTCCGCAAGGTGGAAGCCAAGCGTGTGCAACTCGTCCTGCCCAAGGGTGTGGATGCCGCCCGCCTTCATGCCGAAGTCAATGCGAGCTTCGCGGTGCGCGATATGATCAACGCCCCCGCTAATCTCTTTGGGCCCGATGAGCTGGAGGCCGCTGCCCGCAAACGCGCCAGCCATTTCAAGGCAAAGTTCAACGTGATCAAGGGGGCAACGCTGGAGAAGGGCTTTCCACTGATCCATGCCGTAGGCGCAGCCTCACCGCGCAGGCCGCGCCTCATTGATTTTACCTGGGGCAATGCCAAGCATCCGAAGGTGACTCTGGTGGGCAAGGGTGTGTGCTTTGATACCGGCGGCCTCGACATCAAGCCATCTTCCGGCATGTTGCTGATGAAGAAGGATATGGGCGGTGCCGCCAATGTGCTGGGCCTTGCTGAATTGATCATGCAAGCCAAGTTGCCCGTGCGCCTGCGCGTGCTCATCCCCGCCGTGGAAAATGCCATCGCAGGTGAAGCCTTCCGCCCCGGTGATGTGTTCAAATCCCGCAACGGCCTGAGCGTTGAAATCGGCAACACTGATGCCGAAGGCCGCCTCGTTCTGGCCGACGCGCTCAGTCTCGCTGATGAAGAAGCGCCGGACCTGCTCATCGACATGGCAACGCTCACCGGCGCGGCCCGCGTGGCTCTGGGGCCGGATCTGCCGCCCTTCTATACCGATGATGAGAAGTTTGCTGCCAGCCTTACGCAACATGGCATGGCCTTGAATGACCCGCTCTGGCGCCTGCCGCTCTGGCGGCCATACGCAGCGATGATTGAATCGCCGCTGGCCGATCTCAACAACGCCGGCCAAGGTGGCTTTGCCGGTTCCATCACCGCCGCCCTGTTCCTGCGGCGCTTTGTCGAGAAGGCCAAAGCCTATGCCCATTTCGATATCTTTGGCTGGACACCCCACCCCAAACCCGGTCGCCCCAAAGGCGGCGAAGCCCAGGGCCCAAGGGCAATATTCGCAGCCATTGAGGAGCGGTTGGCGAAGGGCAGTCCGGACTAAACAGGCCTATTGAATAACCAGCGTTTCAAGATGGCAGAGAAATGTGTCGGGCTTCGTGATCACCCGGCCGGATGCGAGTTTGACCGCAAGGGTGAAGACGCACGAGCTCGCGGGTGCGGCCAGTGTGACCGGGCTTGTTGCGCCCACGTCAATTGCTTCGCTGCTGATGTCGATCTCCGCACCGCCCGCCCGCGGAACGGCTTTGATCGACTTGATTGCTTCGCTCGTCTTGTTGCTCACCGCGAAATTCAGTGTGTCGGCTGTGGCCGCAGCCGATCCGAGCGCAAGAGCGAAAGCTGAAACCAAGACAAGTTGAAGCTTTGCGCGCATAAATATTTTCCTCATCATTCTGACAGTTTGAATCTCTGGCAGCATAGGCTTGGACAAAGGCGGATCAAAGCTTCTCGGTACGGCGTCGTCCGGCTCAGAATAAAACTTGCCAAGTCCCAGGATTTGGCGAAAAATGATACGGTGCCGTAACAATTGGATTTTGCCTGTGTTCCACCCCCTTTCGCCATCTCAAGCGCTGCGCCTTTGGCATGATGTTGGTCTGGCCCAGGTGAAGGATGACGCGCCCGATCTCTCGCTGCGCCAGATGACCATTCTCCTCTCCGTCTATCTCGAACCGCCGCCTCACACGGTGCGTGCTCTGGCCGCCAAGCTCGACGTCTCGAAACCGGTCATCACCCGCGCACTCGATGCCATGGGTAAGCTGGGTCTCGTTTCGCGCCGCCGTGATGAGAAAGACCTTCGCAATGTTTTAATCCAGCGCACGGTAAGAGGGTCCCTGTTTCTGGAACGGCTGGGCGATCTCGTAGGCTCAGTGTCCAAGGAGATTTGAGTGGAGAAGTTGGACGCGCGTGTGAATGCCTTCCGGCCTGATCTGGCCGATGAAAATTTGCGCGGGCAGGTGGAGGCGCAGCGCTTTGTGAAAGGTGAGACGCGTCAGATCAATGCCCCCGCCGCAAACATACTGAAGCGCCCGGAAAAAGATTCGCCGCAAACATCGCAAGCCCTGATGGGCGAGCTGTGCCATATGTATGAAGAACAGGGCGGCTTTGCTTGGGTGCAAATGGTCGCTGACCATTACGTCGGCTATGTTGATGCTGCGGCTCTTTCTGCAACCATCTCAACGCCGACCCACCGCGTCAGCGTGCCATCGACATTGCTCTTTCCTCTGGCCGACTTGAAGTCTCACCCCGTGCAGTTCTTGCATATGAACGCGCGGCTGCAAGTCTTGCGCACTGAAGGGGCGTATGCGGCCATCGCGGGCGGCGGCTTTATCTATGCAAAACATCTGGCACCGCTGACAGAATACGAACCTGATTTCGTCAGCGTGGCCGAGCGCTTTCTTCATGTACCTTATTATTGGGGCGGCAAAACGGTTCGTGGGCTGGATTGTTCCGGATTGGTACAATCAGCGCTGCAC
>JAYUEP010000177.1:0-3784 GCA_043739165.1 Hyphomicrobiales bacterium | reverse complement strand
GTGAACCAAGCCTGTCCGCGCGTGGGGCAACCCAACGCATTTCATCGCGGCTCTACTCTAAGCCGCACCCGCGTCGGATTTCCCCACGCGCCTCCCTTTCTTCTTCTCCCGCTCAAAATGAAAGAGCGAACAAAGGCAGAGTTGTGCCCACTTCATCCTCCCCTTTGGGGGAGGTGGATCGCCGCAGGCGAGACGGAGGGGAGCAGGAGAATATGCGGGCGTCGCCAAGAACCCCTCCGTCATGCTTCGCATGCCACCTCCCCCAAAGGGGAGGATGAAGGGAGTGAGGGAGCGGGGAGGACGATGACACGACAGAGAACCGCCTCAGCGCTTCACCAGCCTGTCACGTAGTTCTGAAACCGCATTGGCATGGGCATCAAAGCCTTCATATTTCGCCAGCGCATGCGCGTGTTTGGCCAGAAGTGGATAACCATCCTTCGTCACGCGGGCAATCGACGTGCGCTTCATAAAGTCAAACACCGAAAGGGCCGAGGCCGTGCGCGCCCAGCCGGATGTGGGCAACACATGGTCGGGTCCGATCACGTAATTGCCCAGAGTGGTCGGCGTGTGCTTGCCCAACAGAATTTCGCCCGCATGCTTCAACTTGGGCAAATAGTGTTCGGGAGTCTCCGAGAGAACTTCCAAATGCTCCGGTGCATAGTCATTGCAGAAGGCAATCGCCTCGGCCTCATCGCGGGCCAGAACAATGCCGCCGATGGGCCCGCCCAGAACCGCTGCCGCAAAGCCCGCGCGCTGTTCACTCATCAAGGCGAGATATTTGGGCAGCGCCGCCAATGCCTCTTCGGCCACGCGGCGCGACCAGGTGACAAGATAGCCCGAACTGTCTGGCCCATGCTCGCACTCAACCAGCAAATCCAGCGCCGCCAATTCGCCGCTCACCGTATCATCCGCCAGCACAATCACTTCCGACGGCCCGGCGGGAGAGCCTACGTCAATCACGTGCGAGACCAACCGCTTGGCCGCCGCAACCCAAGGGCTGCCAGGGCCAACAACCTTGGCCACGCGCGGAACCGTCTGCGTGCCATAAGCCACCGCCGCAATCGCCTGCGCGCCACCGGCCTTGTAAACCGCATCCACGCCAGCCATCCGCGCCGCCACCAATGTCGCATCATCAATCTTGCCATGGGGGCCGGGCGGGGTGACGATGATCACGCGCTCAACACCCGCTACCTTGGCGGGGACCGCCGTCATCAACGCCACCGAGGGGAACGCCCCCTTGCCGCGCGGCACATAACAGGCGACGGAGGGGATCGCACTCCAGCGTTCACCGCCGAAAGCGCCGGGCGAGACTTCCATCATCCACATGGCTTCGGGCTTCTGCTTCTCATGGAACTTGGCGATATTGGCTGCCGCAAATTCCATCGCCGCCTTCACATCTGGTGCGAGCGTGCGCTCAGCCTCGGCATGGTCAGCTTGCGTTGCAGCAATCGCATCCACAGCAACAGGTGCCTTGTCAAAATCTTGCGCAAACCGCGCCAAAGCCCCATCGCCCTCATCGCGCACCGCCGCCAGAATGGGCCTCACCTTGGCTTCAAATTCCGAAAGATCACCCTCAACGCGGGTAAGCAAGGCGGAACGTTGGGCTGGAGAAATTTTGGAAAGGTCGTGAAGATTGATGTGCTGTGTCATGCCCGCGTTTTGCGGCAAGCAAAGCCCAAAAGCAACATCACCGTGGGGCAGGGCCGGTGGAGCCGCGCACAATCAAGTCCACGTTCCACATCTCATGGGGCAGGTCACCCTCGGGGTCTTCGATGCGGGCCAGCAAAAGTTCAGCAACACGCTTGCCCGCATCGCGGATCGAAGATTTCGTGGTGGTCAGCGACGGCACAAGGCCGTCGGCATTCAAGAAAGGCAAACCATCATCATGGGCGATCAGCGACATGTCCTTGCCAATCTGCAGGCCCAACTCATTGATGGCGCGCATGGCACCTGAAACCAGCAGCATATTGCCGAGGATCAACGCGGTAGGGCGGTTCGGAAGCTGCAAGATGCGGCGGGTCTGGCGGTAGCCGTTTTCTTCTGTCATCTGGCCAGTGGACGTGGCCAAAGGATCAAGCTTCAACCCGCGCTCTTGCAAAGCGCGCTCATAACCCTGTCGGCGGTGATGCGCGAAGGTCATATGTTCGAGCGCGTTGATCAGGCCGATTTGACGGTGGCCCAAATCGGTCAAAAGCTTTGTGGCACGGTGAAAAGCACCGCGATTGTCAATGTCCATCCAGCCATAGCCGATTTCGCTATCACCCATCCGGCCATGAACAATGAATGGCAGTCGCAGTTGGTTGAGAAGCGCGATGCGTGGATCGTCCAGTTTGGGGCCGAGCACGACGACACCATCAACTGTGCCGGATTGGACATAGCGCCGGTAGACTGCAAGTTCATCTTCATTGCCGCTGGCATGCAGCATCACCTCATAGCCAAAATTCTCATAGAGTTCGGAGGCCCCCGAAATGAAGTCGGCAAAAAGCGGATCAATCGTCACCGCGCGGTCGCTGGGAAAGACATGTCCAATGGCATGCGAACGTCCTGTGGCCAGGCGCCGGGCGTGGGCATTGGGGCGGTATCCCAAGCGCGCCGCCTCATCGTTGACTCGCCTTCTTGTGGTCTCACCAACTTCGGGATAGCCATTCAAAGCCCGGCTGACTGTCGTCGGAGACAGCTTCAGATGTTGCGCCAATTCTTTGAGATTCATCGAGATTTTTCCGTCCAGTATCCCAAAGCGCTTTAAAATCTATGCCTGCTTGCTTGCGGCGAGACTATTTCTCTTTTGGTCAAATGTGCAAGAAATATCTTGTTTTCCATATTCTGCTTGACGTTTATGAAAGCCGTGATAGCTTTAAAAGCCTCAAAGCGGTTTGGGAAATCCTGCGTATCTACAAAGTCAGGGTGCTCGTGCCGTTTGGTTCTGGGAGGACCGTCTTGGGAGCGCACTGAGTTTTCAGTGTGGTTGTCGTGCCGAAAACCTCCTGCCGTTGAGACGTTATCAACCCTCTGGAGGATCCTCTATGAAAATTAAAACCGCGCTTGCCTCAGCCCTGATGGGCATGAGCTTCATGGCCGCTTCGGCCATGGCCGTGGACATCAACATGGTGTCTGGCGCCACAGGCGGCGATTTGGCCTTCGATCAAGCCAAGTTTGCTGACTTTGCCAAAGAAACCGGCATCAACGTCAAAATCGTTCCAATGCCTTCATCCACCACCGACCAGTTCGGCCAATACAAGCTTTGGCTTGCTGCTGGCAACGCCGACATCGACATTTATCAAACAGACGTGATCTGGGCTCCTCAGCTGGCCGACCAGCTGGTTGACTTGACCGACGCTGCCAAGGACGTGGTGAAGGATCATTTCCCATCCATCATCCAATCGCAGACCGTGAATGGCAAACTCGTTGCCATTCCAGTGTTCACCGACGCTCCTGCACTCTATTATCGCAAGGACCTGTTGGACAAGTATAAGCTTGCTGCACCAAAAACCTGGGACGAAATGGCCAAGGATGCCAAGACCGTTCTGGACGGCGAAAAGAACGCTGACCTGCAGGGCTTCGTGTTCCAGGGCAATGCCTATGAAGGCTTGACCTGCGATGCTCTTGAATGGGTAAAGTCCAATGGCGGTGGCCAGATCGTTGAGCCAGATGGCAAGATCTCGATCAACAACCCCAAGGCCGCTGAAGCCATTGAACGTGCCAAAGGCTGGGTTGGTTCAATCTCGCCAAAGGGCGTTTTGGCCTATCAGGAAGAAGAAAGCCGTGGCGTTTGGCAAACCGGCAA
>JAYUEP010000176.1:0-3785 GCA_043739165.1 Hyphomicrobiales bacterium | reverse complement strand
CAGTCCGCGCTGCCTAGCGGCCACATAATGGCCCATCTCATGCACCAGCAGCAGCGCCACAAAGCCAACCGCAAAAGGCAGGCCAAAGATCTGGGAATAGACCCAGACGGTAACGAGCATGCTGAGAATTGAAAACAGCGCCTTGGATTTGAGCAGAAGGATGAGGATGTTCATGTGGCTTATTACTTGGCACCCATGGGCCCCGGTTTCAAGCCATCCGGTGCCAGCTGGTGCTTAGGTGTTGTTGCAACAAAAAACCCGGCCTTGCGGGCCGGGTTTGGGAAACTGGTTGAGGCGCGAAGCTCAGTTCAGCTTGCTCTTCACGGCGTTGATCGATTCGGCGATCAGCTTGGCATTGCCCTTTTGATCGGCGATTATCTTTGTGGCGGCGGCAATCGCCAAATCCGTGGCATGGCTCCGCACGTGTTTGGTGGCAGCGTCCTGGGCCTGGGCGATTTTCTGTTCGGCCTGTTTGGTGCGACGTGCAATCGTGTCGGTCAACTTGCGGCTGGCCTCGGCGGCGAATTCCTTGGCTTGGGACTTGGCGTTGTCGATGATGGAAGCAGCCTCTTTTTCTGCGTCCAGCTTCTTCTGTTTATAGTCCGCCAGAAGCTTTTCTGCATCTTCGCGCAGCTTCTTGGCATCGGCCAATTCTTTTTCGATGAGGCTGGCGCGGCTGTCCAAGGCCGCACCGGCCTTCTTGTGCGCACCGGCGTAAACCGCCACGCCCATAAACAACACGAGGGCGAGGAAGGCGTAGAAGGTCTGATCCATGAATTGCATCGCGGGTTCCTTACGCTTTCACAGCCGCAACAGCCTTGGCGGCGGCGGTCTTCAAGACTTTTGTACCAGTCAACTGGCTGACGATATCGGCAGCGGAGTCTGAGGCGATATCATGGACGGATTCCATGGCCTTGGCCTTGGCCTTGGCGATTTGGTCTTCGCCAGCTTTAATCTTGGCGGCGAGGTCAGCGTCCACCTTGGCTTGCTGGGCATCAATTTCGCCGGAGACTTTGGCGCGGGTGTCGCGGGCAATGTCATTGGCATTGGCGCGGGCGTCGGCGAGGGATTTTTCGTAAGCCTTCAATGCGGCCTCCGTCTCGTCCTTCAGCGCTTGGGCGCGGGCCAAGTCGCCATCGATCTGGCCCTTGCGGGTGGCGATGATGGCGGCGAGCTTTGGCAGAACCAAACGGCTCATCAACACGTAAAGGACGGCGAAAAAGATCGCCAACCAAAACAGCTGTGACGGGAAGGTGGAGGAATCGAGCGGCGGAAATGCGCCGCCTTCCTCATGGCCCGTGGACTCGGTGGTTTCTGTGGTTGCCATGTTCACGCCTGTATCAAATGCTTTGGCCGGCCCAGATTGGGCCGACCTTCAGTTCAGTGTTCCGTTTCGCTTACTTGACGAAGAGGAGGAGGAGGGCGACAACGAGCGAGAAAATGCCCAAGCCTTCAGCGAGAGCAGCGCCGATCAGTGCGTTGGTGAATTGTGCACCAGCAGCTGCCGGATTGCGCAGGGCGCCTGACAGATAGTTGCCGAAAATGAGGCCGACACCGATGCCCGCACCACCCATGCCGAGGCATGCGATACCAGCGCCGATGAGCTTTGCTGCGTTTGCGTCCATGTTTAGTTCTCCTTGAAAAATGTTGGTCTAAAGGTTCTCAGTTAGTGTGAGGGGTGAAGCGCGTCATTGAGATAGACGCACGTAAGGATGGCGAAAACGAAGGCCTGCAGGGCGGCCACAAGAAATTCCAGCGCTGTCAGGGCCACTGCCATCAACAGCGGGGCGAGTGAGCCGATGATGCCGCCGAGGCCCAAGGCCACGAGGCTGACGACGAAGCCCGCAAAGACTTTCAGCACGATATGGCCGGCCAGCATGTTGCCGAAGAGACGCAAGCCCAGCGAGATGGGACGCGACAAGAAGGAGATGATTTCGATGAGCGAGATGAAGGGCAAGATCGCCATCGGCACGCCATGCGGCACGAAGAGGCGGAACCAGCCGAGGCCGTGCTTGGCAATGCCAACCACAATCACGAGTGCAACAACGAAAACCGCCAGCGAGGCCGTCACGATCACATGGCTGGTGACGGTGAAGAAATAGGGGAACATGCCCAGCATGTTGGCCACGAGCACGAAGGAGAAAAGTGAAAACACCAGAGGGAAAAAGGCCATGCCTTCTTCGCCCAGCACATTGTCCACCATGTTATGAATGAGGCCGTACCACATTTCGCCCACGGATTGGAGGCGGCCCGGCACCAGCGAACCCTTGCGCGCGGTCAACAGCAAGAAGCCCGTGATTACCGCAACGATGATGCCCATGAACAGGTTTGAATTGGTGAAGCCAATTTCAAATCCAAAGATATTCCACGGGCCAAAAATGTTGTGGATGCGGAATTGATGGATGGGATCGTTGACCACTATTTATCCTCGTTTTCGTCGATGCGCGGCTTCGGCATCTTGGCCAGCTCTTCGGGCGTGGGGGGCGTTCTGTTGGCCGCGCGCGACATGTTCAGAATGCCTGCTCCAAAACCGATGAGCAGAAATAAAATCAAGAACAGAGGCAAGGTGCCAATCAGCTTGTCCACCCCAAACCCAACAAGCCCACCCACCAGAATACCAGCGACGAATTCGCTGATCAGGCGGTAGCCCTTGGAATAGTCCGAGGCCCCTTGATACTGTTTCGGCGCGCTTTCTGCTTGCGTTGTCTGCTTCTTCTCGGCCGCCAGGCGGGTAGAGAGATCATTCAGACGGGCAGAAATATCGCCGAACTTTGGATCGGATTCAGTCTTCGGACCTTTCGGATCGACGGAACGTGCCATATCAACAACCCCGCGCTCAAAAAGCCCTGAAAAGTCCCTTTTCAAAGCGCGCTCTTGATAGTTACGGGGTGGTAAAGTGTCAAGCCGTGGTTTGGTGTTTTAAGTACATGAAAGGCAAAAGCTTTTTACGCTGCGTCGAAAAGTCCGAAGGAGTGGGGGAGAAAACTAGAGAATCCCTCGTTGCTGCAAGTCGGTCTTGAGCTTTTCCGGGCTGGTGAAATGGTGGCCCTTCATGCCCACGGCTTCGGCACCTTTCACGTTCTTGAGGCTGTCATCAATAAAGATCGAGTCTGCCAACTTGATGCCATTGCGGCGGGCGAGGAGGTGGAAGATTTCCGGCTCCGGCTTCAAGATTTTCTCATCGCCTGAAACCGCGATGTCTTTGAACAGTTCGAGGAAGGGAAAACGGCTGCGCGTGGCGCGGAAGGTGTCGCCATTCCAATTGGTGATGGCGTAAAGCGGTGTGCCCTTCTTGTGCAAGGCTTCGAGAATGTCCACTGTGCCCAAGATGGCGCCGGGTACCATTTCCATCCAGCGGTCACGGTACATGGCGATTTCTGTGGCATGGTTGGGATGGCGGGCCGTGGCTTCGGCGACAGCCTCGTCAAAAGAGCGGCCCTTGTCTTGTTCGAGGTTCCATTCGCCGTGGCAGACATGGGCCAAAAACCATTCCATGTCTGTCTCGGACTTGAAGACCTTGCGATAAAGATGACGCGGGTCCCAATCGATCAACACCATGCCAAGATCAAAAACGACGTTCATTACGACGCTTCGGCCAGTTGCTCAGCTTCTTCGAGATTGACTGACACAAGCTGCGACACGCCGCGTTCCATCATGGTAACCCCGAACAGACGGTGCATGCGTGCCATCGTGAGCGGGTGGTGGGTGATGATGAGGAATCGTGTGTCAGTGCGCGCCATCATCGCATCCAGCAGATTGCAGAAGCGCTCGACATTGTGGTCATC
>JAYUEP010000175.1:0-11567 GCA_043739165.1 Hyphomicrobiales bacterium | reverse complement strand
GGAAGCATTCTCCTGCAAATAGGGCGGGTATCGATGGCATTAAGATTACGGTGACAGGATTACGGAGTACGGTGACAGTGCATTCTATTCTTCCAAAGCAATCCACCCACTGTTGGCAGCTTACAGTTCCGATGAACTGATTTCGCACAATGGAAATGGTCTTTGCTGTTCCACTAAATCCAACCTCCTTTACCAGCCCGCCCCTAACTCCTACACTCCGCCGAACCAGGGCAACGTGAGTTCACGGCAATGAAACACCTGATCGATGTTGATGCGCTTTTGGAGCAGGGGTTGATCACCGCTGACACCGCCACAATGCTGCGCGACCATGCGCTGAAAGACACCGGCTCCACCGCCATCAACATTCTTCTTGCCTTCGGGGCCATCGCGGTGGCTGCGGGGCTTGTGGCCCTCACCCAATCAGCTGGCCTTTCCATGGTGCTGGGTGCCTTGTTCATTGCTGGCGGCTATGTGGCGCGCAGCCAGATGCAGGCCTTGTGGGGCAAGCTTGGCTCCATCTGGATGGTTGTGGGCGCGCTGATTTTGGCGGCTTCGATTGGCTATATCACCGACAAGCCCATGATCGGCTCGGTTTTGGCAGCGCTGATTTTTGGCGGGGTGGCCTGGGTGGCAGGCAGCCGCTTGTTGGCAGCCCTTGTGCCGCTGGCCTTGGAATCTGCCATCGGCGGCTCCACGGGTTATTGGACGGCGTGTTATGAAATTGTGGTGCGCGAACCCACCTTGACCATCGTTCTCTTCGCGGTGCTGGCCTTGGTGGGATGGCTGGTGGTGCAGAACCTGAAAGGCTTGCAGGAAGCCTTGGCCCTGGCCTTCACGCGCATGAGCATCATTCTGGTGAATTTCGGATTTTGGATTGGCTCACTCTGGGGGGATTCACCGGGACATATGTGGCGTCATGCGGCGGAGTCTGACGGATCGAACGACAGCTACTACCTTGTGCCACAGATTCCACAATTTGCGTTTGTGGTAGGCTGGGCGCTGACTTTGCTGGCGGCAGGGGCGTGGGGCGCGAAAAATGGCCGGCGCTTCATGGTGAACACGGCCGCCACATTCGGCGGCATACATCTTTATACCCAATGGTTTGAACGCCTTGGCGCTGATCCTCTATCAGTGATGCTGGCCGGGGTGGCCACCATTGCCATTGGCCTGGGCCTGTGGCGCTATAACCGCAGCGTCCTGTCAAACGCATGAGTGCCCCGCTGTTGCCAAAATGCTTCAAGGCACAATTTTGACGAAATCGCGCTTTTAATGGGCCCGAAAATGTGATTCTTGCGAGGTTCCAGCGTGGCTTTGACCCCACGCCCAATCTTTGCTACGGGGTCCACGCGGAAGTAACAGAGGCGAACAATGCGGAATAAATTGAAGAAGCGGCAAGTGGTGATGGCTGGTCTGGTCTCAGGCCTGATGGGCTTTGGGCTCTTCCAAAGTATTTCGGCCAACGCCCAAGCCGTTGCCCAAGGCAGCATTTTCGCGCCCGCGCAAAAGGTTGAACCGCCGATCAAGCCATCGGGCACGCCGACGACAACCACCGAAATTGTCGATGGCCAGAACCAGATGCCC
This sequence comes from Hyphomicrobiales bacterium, assembly GCA_043739165.1. Classification (GTDB taxonomy): domain Bacteria; phylum Pseudomonadota; class Alphaproteobacteria; order Rhizobiales; family Aestuariivirgaceae; genus Aestuariivirga. The sequence continues at coordinate 9,986 of JAYUEP010000175.1, read as the reverse complement.
TTTGTGCAATCCAATGGTGACCGCCTTCTGCAAGAAGCCCAGGCGCGCTATCAAACCATCATTTCGCAGGGTGGCTTTCCCCTTCTTGCCAACGGCACCTTTAAGAAAGGCGACAAGGGGCCGAACATCGCCACTTTGAACAAGCGCCTGTATCTCGAAGGGTACTTGCGCGTTGAAGGCACCCAAGGCCAGTTTGCCGATATCTTCACCAGCGCCACGCAAGCCGGCGTTGGCCGCTTCCAGCGCAATCACGGGCTGGCGGTGACGGGCAAAGTCGATGCCGCGACGGTTGCGGAATTCAACGTGCCCGCCGACAAGCGCCTCGCCACCATTGCCGCCAACGTGCCGCGCCTTGCGGTTTATGAGCAAGGCTTGGGTGAGCGCTATCTCGTTGTCAATATTCCTGCCCAGCAGTTGGAAACCATTGCCGGCGGCCGCGTCTATGCCCAGCACAATGTGATCGTCGGCAGGCCGGCAAGGCCAACGCCTGTGGTGATGACGCCGCTGGCCACCGTGAAGTTCAACCCTTATTGGAATGCACCCGTTTCAATTGTCGAGCGTGACATTCTGCCCAAGCTTCAATCCGGCACGGACTATCTGACCAAATTAAATATCAAAATCTTGCAAGGTGGCCCGACCGGGCCAATGGTTGATCCCAAGACCTTGAACTTCAAAACCTTGGTGCCCGACAATTATCTCTTCCGCCAGGAGCCGGGGCCGGAAAATGCCATGGCCACGGCCAAGATTGAATTCTCCAGTCCCTTCGGCATCTATCTTCACGACACGCCCGAAAAGCAGATGTTCAACTATAACAACCGCTTTTATTCCTCAGGCTGTATCCGCGTTCAAAAAATGCCGGATCTGGTGCAATGGGTCTTGAACGGGCAGGGTGGTTTCGATGGCGGCAAGATCGCCTCAATGGCCCAAACGCTGGAACGTTTGGATGTGCCGCTCGCCACACCGCCGCAGCTGCGTGTGGCCTATCTCACCGCCTGGCCGGCCAATGGTGGCACAGTGGCCTTCCGCAATGATATTTATCAGTTGGATGGCTCGGGCTTCACGCTCGGCCAGCCAATGCCCGTGGGCGAAATGAGCCCCGATGGCAAGCGCTTCGTCTTGAAGCCGCTGCCCCGCCAAGTGCCGATTGATGCCGCAGAGGCCGATGGCAGTGGCTTCTTCGGCAGCCATGGCGGCGCCAAGCAAACTTCACTTTTTGCCACGTCCAAAGGTGCAGTGCAGAACAAGGCACCGGGTGTGGAACTCGCTGCCAATGGCAAGCCCAAGGGTCTGTTTAATTGGGCCGCTTACTACAAGCAGCAGGCTGCAGAAGCCAAGCAGCCCAAGGACAAGAAGCATAAGAAGCTGAAAAAAGATCACGCCAAGGCCGGGGCAGGGGATGCCAAGGTCAAGGACGTCAAGGCCAGCGTCAAGCCCGCCAAGAAACTGGTCAAGAAAAAGCTGGATTGCAAACCTGCAGCCGATGGCAGCTTGCCGACAGGCTGCAAGCCACCAGCCCCCGACGCCCCCAAGGCACCAGACGCGCCCAAGACGCCTTAAGCGCGGCAATTTCTGATCTTTACGCCTGAAATGAAGCCTGTATAGACAGGCTTCATTTGTTTGGGGATTCCGATGGCCAAGAAATCAGTCAAGAAGTCAGTCAAGAAAACCACAAAATCAAAGACGGCCAAAAGCGCCAAGGCCAAGCCGCTGTTCCCCGGCTTCTTCAAAGACAAGCTGGCCAAGGCGGATCCCAAGATCGCCCGCGCCATCAAGTCTGAACTGCTGCGCCAGCAGAATGAAATCGAACTGATTGCTTCGGAAAACATCGTCTCACGCGCCGTGCTCGAAGCGCAAGGCAGCGTGATGACCAACAAATATGCCGAGGGCTATCCGGGCCGCCGTTACTATGGCGGCTGCCAATATGTCGACCAATCCGAAACCCTGGCCATTGACCGTGCCAAGCAGCTTTTCGGTGCGACCTATGCCAACGTTCAACCTCACTCCGGTGCCACAGCCAATCAAGGTGTGTTCTTCGCATTGCTCCAGCCCGGTGACACGTTCATGGGCCTTGACCTCGCCTGCGGTGGTCATCTCACCCATGGCTCACCCGTCAACCAATCCGGCAAATGGTTCAAGGTTGTTTCCTACAAGGTGCGCGAAGACAATCAGCAGATCAATTATGATGACGTTGCCGCCCAGGCATTGCGCGAACGCCCCAAGCTCATCATCGCTGGCGGCTCGGCTTACCCGCGCTCCATCGATTTCAAACGCTTCCGCGAAATCGCTGATTCTATTGGCGCATTCTTGATGGTGGACATGGCGCATTTCGCCGGCCTCGTCGCAGGTGGGGCCCATTCAAATCCGTTGGACCACGCCCATGTTGTGACCACCACAACACACAAAACGCTGCGCGGCCCCCGCGGCGGCATGATCCTGTCGCGCGATGAAGCGCTCGGCAAGAAAATCAATTCAGCAATTTTCCCCGGTATCATTGGTGGCCCACTGGAGCACGTGATTGCGGCCAAGGCCGTGGCCTTCGGCGAAGCCCTGAAGCCCGCCTTCAAGAAATATGCCCAGCAGGTCGTAAAGAACGCCAAGGCTTTGGCCGAAACGATGATCGAAGGGGGTTGTGACATCACCACCGGTGGCACCGACACCCATTTGATGCTGGTGGATTTGCGCAAAAAGAATGTGACAGGCAAGGCCGCCGAACAGGCTTTGGGCCGCGCCTTCATCACCTGCAACAAGAATTCCATTCCCTTTGATCCCGCTGCCTTCACCATCACCTCCGGCATCCGCCTGGGCTCTCCCGCAGGCACCTCGCGCGGCTTTGGCGAAGCGGAATTCCGCCATGTCGGCCACCTCATCACTGAAGTGCTCGATGGCCTCGCCAAGAATGGTGACGAAGGCAACGGCAAGGTGGAAGCGGGCGTGAAGAAAAAGGTTTTGGCGCTCACCAAGAAGTTCCCGATCTATTCGTGATGTGAGGAGAGGAGAGGAGAGGAGAGGCTGATGCGCTGTCCGTTCTGCGGAAACGCCGACACGCAAGTCAAAGACTCGCGCGCGTCGGAAGACAATGCTGCCATTCGCCGCCGCCGGGCCTGCCCGGATTGCGGCGGCAGGTTCACCACCTTCGAGCGCGTGCAGCTGCGCGAACTTTCGGTGATCAAGCGCAACGGCCGCAGAAACCTGTTTGACCGCGACAAGCTTGCAAGGTCAGTGCAAGTCGCCTTGCGCAAGCGCCCGGTGGAGGCCGAGCGCGTCGAGCGCATGATCAGCGGCATCGTCCGCCAGCTCGAAAGCCTGGGTGAGAATGAAATCAAATCGGAGCAAATCGGTCAACTGGTGATGGACGGCCTCAAAAGCCTGGACGACGTCGCCTATGTCCGCTTCGCCTCCGTCTACCGCAACTTCCGTGAAGCCAAGGATTTTGAAAACATCATCGGCGAACTGGCCGCCGATGATGATGCCAAATGATTAGGCTGTAACAGGGCGCGCTTGATTATTGCGCCACAGCAAGAAGGCCGAGGCCGCCATGATCATGGCAATGCCGATCCACAAATTGCCTTCAGGCAAATAGTGGAAGGCCAAGAATCCAGCCAGCACATTGAAGGGCAGGCGCAAATCGTCAAAGGGCTGCAAGAATGAAGCATCGGCCTTGGAATAGGCCTTGGTGAGACACCACTGTGCGATGAACTGAATGACACCACCGGCCAAGAGATACCCAAGCACCTTGCCCTGCGGCACTTCAAAACCAGCCGTCACTGAAAAGAAGAAGTTCCAGACCGCGATGCCGACCAAAAGCCACATGGTAATGGACTCAGGCTTTTCAGTGGCCGTGAGCTTCTTGGTCATGAGCGAGGCCGCACCCCAAAGGATGGCAGCGGCAATGGGCGCCAAAGACCACATGTTGAAGCCTGATGACCACGGTTGCAACACCACCATGGCACCGGCAGAGCCCAGAGCAGCGGCGAACCACCGATCGGACCCGACATCTTCTCCAAGGAAAAATTTGGCACCCAGCAGGATGAAGAAGGGCGAAGTCATCACCAGCGCAATCACTTGCCAAATTTGAACGCCGTGCGAGAGTCCGAACACAAAGGCGATGACGCCAATGGCCGAAACCAAGACACGCACGATATGCAACAAAGGCTGGTCGGTTTTCAGCGCGCCAAGCCCATATTGCCAAATGAAGGGCAGGGATACGATCAGGCCAATGAAATATTGCCAGAAGGCATCGGAGGTGGGCTTGAAGCCCAAGCCACCATAATCGGCTGAGCCGGTGACGGTTTGGGTAATCACATTGATGACGGCAAAGGCAACGCCTGCACCGACCATGAACGTGGCCCCGGAAATTGGATTTTTGGTTTGGGTATTCTGACTCATGTCAAATGTCCTTTCTTCAAACATGAATCAGGACGCGGCCGTTTTGCGAAGCAAAAGCGGCAAAGCGTACGGCGAAAGCCGCGCGCTTCTTTCTCTCTTTCATCCGGACTATACCGTCGGCCCAGGAGTTACACCTGATCTGCTGACACCATTTTCATGGCCGCTCGCGGGCTATACCGCCGGTGGGGACTTTCACCCCGCCCTGAGAATTACTGGATCATTCCAGCGGGGTTGTCATAGGGGGCAACTCCCTCTATTGCAAGCCGCAACCATGGCCACGCCCCGCAAACCACCCATCGCCCGATCCGCTGCCCGCTTGGGCGCGGTGCAGGCTCTTTATCAAATGGATATCGGCAGTGCTGATTTGGGTGAAACGCTGGCGCAGTTCTCATCGCGCGCCACTGGTGAAGATTTCGATAATGGCCAATGTGGCGAGGCCGATTACAAGCACCTGCGCGAAGTTGTCGAAGGCGCGGTGCGCGAACAGGCCTTGATTGATGTGACCGTGGATAAGCAACTCGACAAGGGTTGGCCCATCCACCGGGTGAACGCCATTCTGCGCGCCGTGCTCCGAGCAGGAGCCTTTGAAATCATGTTCAAGGACAATGTGCCTGCCAAAGTGGCCATCAATGAATATGTGAACGTGGCCTCAGCCTTTTTTGATGCCGATGAACCAGCGCTCGCCAACGCCGTGTTAAACGCGTTGGCCCGCAGCAGGCGGCCTGAAGAATTCCAGGCGTGAGCTTCGAGACCCCACGCAGCAAAATCCTCCTGTTGGCCATTGCCCAGGCGTTCTATTCTTGCTGTGTGATCACTGTCTTCGCTACGGCGGGGCTGGTCGGCCTGACCCTCGCCCCCTCCAAGGGCTTGGCCACCCTTCCGGTCACGGCTTATGTCATCGGTTCAATGTTGGCCACCATCCCTGTTTCGTTTTTGATGAAGCGTTTTGGCCGCGTGCCCGTCTTCGCCAGCGGTGCCGCCGTGAGCTGTCTCGGCGCGCTTGTTTCGGCTTGGGCGATCTACCAGGGCCAGTTCTGGATCTTCATTGCGGGCTGCGCCGTGCAAGGCACCTATCAGGCGACCAGCAGCTTTCACAGTTTTGCCGCCGCCGAGGTGGCCGGGCCGGAAGATAAGTCCATTGCCATTTCATGGGTGTTGACGGGCGGCGTGGTGGCCGCCGTTTTAGGCACGCTGATTGCCAGCGGGTCCGCCAATTTGATCATGCCCTATGCCTTCATGGGCTCTTACGTTGCCGCGGCAGTTCTGGCGGCAATTGGCTTTCTGCTTTTCGCCTTGTTGAAATTGCCCCGGCCCACCGCGGCAGAAATTGCCGGCCCCCAACGCTCATGGCCGGAACTGCTGGCCCAACCCAAACTGGTGATCGCCATGGCCACAGCGACCTTCTCTTTTGCCTTGATGAGCCTGATGATGACGGCAGCACCCGTCGCCATGTTCGGCTGTGGGTTTTCCAAGGATGCTTCAACTTGGGTCATCCAATGGCACGTCTTGGGCATGTTTGTGCCCAGCTTTTTCACCGGCGTGTTGATCAAACGTTTTGGCGTCAACCTGATCACCGGGCTTGGCATGGCAATCCTGTTTATTGCAGGAACGACGGCGCTGGCTGGCATCAGCTTTCTCAATTTCTCAGCCGCTCTCATCCTCTTGGGCCTCGGCTGGAACTTCGGCTTCATCGGCGGCACGACCATGTTGACCTCAACCTACCAACCTGCAGAGCGCGCAAAGGTGCAAGCCGTCAACAATTTCGCCGTCTCGGTGATGGTGGCGATCGCCTCATTCAGCAGCGGCCAGATGCTCACCCAATTCGGATGGGCCAGCGTGGCGCTGACAGTCATGCCCATCGCGGCATTGCTGCTGGGCGTGATCGTGCTGCGGGCGCAGACGAAAGAAGTGAGCGTCTAAAAGCGTTTGGTTTTCAGTGGTGATGGCGATGAAAGCGATGTCGATGCCACTGAGTGTGTTCTGGCCAAAAGCCGATCCAGCTATCCTGCATGACGAAGACGAATTGGCTGTTCGTTGGGCCCTCGCAGATGGATGTGAACGGGTTTAATGTTTGACCGGGCGCACAGTGTTCGTCGCTGATGCGATTGGCGTGTGAGGGTGCGGCGAGCAGCACGAGCCAGAGACTGGCGATTGCAAGTATTCCAAGATGTTTTGACATGGCGATTTCCATTATTCTGACGGGTCACCATGGCATATGGCGCAATTGGGACTTCACCAAGGCAGCGATGGAGACCATGCCGCGACAGGATCTCCGTGATTAGAGTTTTCCTTCAGTAATCTGATTATCGGCAATCATTTACATCATCCACTTTCCCTCAAATCCCGTTGCAACTGTGGCTAAACTTTGGCATAGCTGCCCAATCTTCCGGCACCGTCGCAGTGAAGCGTGATTCCATCGCGGCCATCGGTCAGGGTTCCGGAGCTCAACAAAACCATTTGAGGAAGAAACATGACCTCCACCCTCTGGCTGATCGTATTCGCGGGCGCGTTGTCGATCGTTTATGCCATTTTCACCAATTCGCGCCTGATGGCGGCGGACGCTGGCTCCGCTCGCATGCAAGAAATTTCAGCCGCCGTGCGCGAAGGTGCACAAGCCTATTTGAAGCGGCAATACACCACCATCGCCATTGTCGGCGTGGTGATTTTCGTTTTGGCCCTGGCGCTCTTGGGCAAATGGTCAGCCATCGGCTTTGCCATTGGGTCCATTCTTTCTGGCGCGGCAGGTTTCATCGGCATGAACGTATCCGTGCGGGCCAACGTACGTGTGGCGCAAGCCGCCACCAAGTCGCTCGCGGGCGGTCTGGATCTCGCCTTCAAAGCGGGTGCCATCACAGGCATGCTCGTCGCGGGTCTCGGCCTCTTGGGCGTGACACTTTACTTTGGTTTCCTCACGCAGTCTCTGCACATGGAAGCAACCTCACGCGAAGTGATTGATGCACTTGTGGCACTCTCCTTCGGAGCATCATTGATTTCGATCTTCGCGCGTCTCGGCGGCGGCATCTTCACCAAGGGTGCAGACGTGGGCGGCGACATGGTGGGCAAGGTTGAAGCAGGCATCCCGGAAGATGATCCGCGCAACCCCGCCACCATTGCTGATAACGTCGGCGACAATGTGGGCGATTGCGCCGGCATGGCCGCTGACTTGTTTGAAACCTATGTGGTGACAACTGTGGCCACGATGGTTCTGGCCGCCATTGTGCTGCCCGATGCCATGAAGCTCGCGGGTATGATCTTGCCATTGGCCATTGGCGGAGCATGCGTGATCACCTCGATCATCGGCACCTTCTTTGTGAAACTCGGCGCCTCCAACAACATCATGGGTGCATTGTACAAAGGCGTGATCGGCACGGGCGTTCTCTCGCTTATCGTGCTCTGGCCTGTCATCGCCTATGTGTTCGGTGACATGCGCGCTGATCTCGGCGGCTTTACCCCACGCCACCTGTTCTATTGCGGCATTGCAGGCTTGGTGATCACCGGCCTCATCGTCTGGATCACCGAATACTACACTGCCACAGGCAAGCGCCCGGTGAACTCGATTGCGGAAGCCTCAATCACCGGCCATGGCACCAACGTCATCCAAGGCCTTGCTGTTTCGATGGAAGCAACAGCGGTTCCGGCCTTGATCATCATCGCTGGCATCTTGGTCACCTACAACCTCGCAGGCCTCTTCGGCATCGCGGTTGCTGTGACCACCATGTTGGCGCTGGCTGGCATGATCGTGGCGCTTGATGCGTTTGGTCCTGTCACCGACAACGCGGGCGGCATTGCCGAAATGGCGGGTCTTCCCAAGGAAGTGCGCCACAACACCGATGCGCTCGATGCCGTGGGCAACACCACCAAAGCTGTCACCAAGGGGTATGCCATTGGTTCGGCAGGCCTCGGAGCCCTCGTATTGTTCGCTGCCTACACGCAGGATTTGAAGTTCTTCGCTGCGCACGCAGCGCCGGGCTCATTCTTCGAAAACGTGAACGTCACCTTCGATCTCTCATCGCCTTATGTGGTGGTGGGCCTGTTGTTCGGCGGCCTGCTGCCTTATCTCTTCGGCGGCATGTCAATGACGGCGGTGGGCCGCGCGGCGCAGGCCGTTGTGGTGGAGGTGCGCCGCCAGTTCAAAGAAAACCCCGGCATCATGAAGGGCACCTCGAAGCCTGATTATGCAAGGGCGGTGGACTTGCTGACGCGCGCAGCCATCAAGGAAATGATTTTACCTTCGATGCTGCCCGTGTTCTCGCCCATCGTTGTCTTCTTTGTGATCGACGCGATTGCAGGCAAGGCACAAGCCTTCTCCGCCGTGGGCGCCATGTTGATGGGTGTGATCGTGACAGGCCTGTTCGTAGCCATCTCAATGACGGCAGGCGGCGGCGCTTGGGATAACGCAAAGAAATCTTTCGAAGATGGCTTTGTTGATTCAACCGGCAAGAAGCACATGAAGGGCAGCGATGCCCATAAAGCTTCTGTGACCGGCGACACTGTAGGCGACCCCTACAAGGACACTGCTGGCCCAGCGGTCAATCCCATGATCAAGATCACCAACATCATCGCGCTGTTGCTGCTGGCGGTGTTGTCGGCGCATTAAGCGCAACCTTGATCCCAAGGTGCCGCGCAGCGGCTTCGAAGGATGGGCCACAAGTTCAAGAGCCGGGGAGGCAACACCCCGGCTTTTTGCATTTCACCGCCCCGACATCTTCTTGAATGTGGCCGGATAGCGTTCGCCCGTCACAGTATGGGCTTCCATGGTTTTGCGAATCTCGGCGGCCTCGGCAGATGAAAGATTCACCTCCGTTGCTCCCTCATTCTCAGTCAACCGCGCCACACTGCGTGTGCCGGGAATGGGTGCAATCCATGGCTTTTCATTGAGCAACCAGCCCAAGGCCAGCTGGGCAGGCGTCACACCTTTGCGCTTTGCCACGGCCACCACGAAATCGGCAATCGCCTGATTGGAAGCCCGTGCCTCTTCAGCAAAGCGTGGTGAGACGTTGCGGAAATCGCCTTCTGCAAACTTGGCGTCAGTCTTCACGGTTCCCGTGAGGAAGCCTTTGCCAAGTGGCGCAAATGGCACAAGACCGATACCCAGCTTTTCCAACAAGGGCAAAATCTCAGACTCAAGCTCGCGGAACCACAATGAATATTCACTCTGCAATGCTGCAACCGGCTGCACGGCGTGGGCGCGGGCGATAGTGTCGGCACTCGCTTCCGAAAGGCCGAAGTGCTTCACCTTACCCTCGACGATCAGGTCACGAACCGTTCCGGCCACATCTTCGATGGGCGTATTGGGGTCCACCCGGTGTTGATAGAGAAGGTCAATGGCATCCACGCGCAAGCGCTTCAGTGAACCTTCCACCACATCGCGGATATGTTGCGGTTTGCTGTTGAGACCCATCCACAAACCATTTTGCGCCGGGTCCGGCTCAAAACCAAATTTGGTGGCGATGGTGACTTGGCCCTTGAAAGGCTCCAACGCCTCGCCCACCAGAATTTCATTGTGATGCGCGCCGTAAACTTCCGCCGTGTCGAAGAATGTGTAACCCAGTTCGACGGCTTTGCGGATGACCTTGATCATCTCGCCGCGATCAGAGGGT
>JAYUEP010000174.1:0-3872 GCA_043739165.1 Hyphomicrobiales bacterium | reverse complement strand
AGGGCTTCGCATTGGCGCTCTCGAAGAAGCCCATGGCGGAACGCTCTACATTGACGAAATCGCTGACATGCCACTGGAGACCCAAGGCAAGGTCTTGCGCGTCTTGGTGGACCAAACGTTTCAACGTGTAGGGGGCACCAAGAAGGTCAAAGTTGATGTCAGGATATTTTCATCCACTGCGCGCGATCTTGTCGGGATGATTGCCGCCCAGCAGTTCCGTGAAGATCTTTATCACAGGCTCGGAGTTGTGCCCTTAATGGTGCCGGGGCTTGACGAAAGGCGCGAAGATATTCCCGATCTTGTCGATTTTTTTGCCAAGTCCTTTGCGGCCGCTGCTGGGCAACTGGCACGCCCGTTTTCAACCGAAGCCCTGATGTTACTGCAAACACGGGCATGGCCGGGCAATGTCCGAGAGCTGCGCAACAACGTTGAACGGGCGTTGATTTTGGCTGCGGGCGATGGGGCAGAAGCAGTTGCAGCTTCTGCGCTGAGTTCAGAGCCTACTAGTAAGACGCCCTTGGGCTTTTCACAGGAGAGCCTATTGGGCCTGCCGTTGCGTGAAGCCCGCGATATGTTTGAACGCGACTACATTGCCGCACAATTGTCACGTTTTGGCGGGAACATTTCCAAGACAGCAGGGTTCATCGGTATGGAGCGATCCGCTTTACACCGTAAAATCAAGATGTTGTCGCTTTCTACCAAAGAACAGGATGAAGAGATCGACTCGCGCGTGGAATAGGGATTTGGCATTTTAGGTTGAATCAGATAGTTTCCTCGCGTCCAAGCAGACAACAAGATCGGCGATAGGCATGGCACAAGAAAAACAACAGAACCTGCAAGACACGTTTCTCAATCACCTGCGCAAGACCAAGATTCCGGTGACGGTGTTTCTGGTCAATGGCGTGAAGCTGCAAGGCATCATCACCTGGTTCGACAATTTCTCCATGTTGCTGCGCCGCGATGGGGTGTCTCAACTGGTTTATAAGCATGCCATTTCAACGATCATGCCGGGCGGGCCGATCAGCCTGTTCGATGACGAAAACCGCGACTAGGCGTTACACATTGACACATGAGATTGACGAGCGATGAGCGGTTCCACGGGGCCGGGCAGCGGCATTGATTTCAAGCGTGAGGGGCCAGAGCTCACCCGTGCGCTGGTGGTGCATGTTGAACGCAAGACGCGAAAAGCACCCTTGGCTTGGGATCGGGATGCCGCTTCGAAATTGCAGGAAGCCATGGGCTTGGCCGATGCGATCGATCTGGAGATCGAGTTGGCGCTGATTGCCCCCTTGGTGGCGCCGCGACCAGCAACCTTTTTGGGATCTGGCAAGGTCGAAGAAATTGCCGGCAAAGTGCAGGAGGCGGAGGCCGAACTGGTCGTAGTCAATGCCCAACTCAGCCCCATTCAACAACGCAATCTCGAAACAGCCTGGAAATGTAAGGTGCTGGACCGCACGGGCCTGATCCTTGAAATATTCGGGCGCCGCGCTGTCACGCGCGAAGGTTCGCTGCAAGTTGAACTGGCGCATTTGCAATATCAACGCTCGCGCCTCGTGCGCTCATGGACCCATTTGGAACGCCAGCGCGGTGGCTTTGGCTTTCTGGGTGGCCCTGGCGAAAGCCAGCTGGAAGCAGATAGACGGCTCATCCAAGAGCGCATCGCCAAAATAGAGGGCGAGCTTGAAACTGTGGTGAAGACGCGCGACTTGCACCGCAAGGGCAGGGAACGCGTACCTTACCCGATCGTGGCGCTGGTAGGTTACACCAACGCGGGCAAATCCACGCTCTTCAACAAGCTCACGAACGCCAATGTTCTGGCCAAGGATTTGCTGTTTGCGACACTTGATCCCACGATGCGCAACATCACGTTGCCGAGCGGGCGCAAGATCATCATGTCAGACACGGTTGGCTTTATCTCAGAATTACCGACAACATTAATCGCAGCCTTCCGTGCGACTCTGGAAGAAGTCTTGGCAGCCGATGTAATCTTGCATGTGCGCGACATTGCCCATGGTGAGTCTGAGGCGCAGGCACACGATGTGACCCATGTGTTGACGGAACTGGGCCTGTCGGAAGAGCGCCGCGGCCAAATCATCGAAGTTTGGAACAAGGCTGACCTTCTGGACGTTCCACACCGCGCTGGCATGTTGGCAAAGGCCGAGCGCCGCGCTGACGTGGCTCTGGTATCATCCCTTTCGGGCGAGGGCGTGGAACACCTGATGGATCTTGTGGAACTGCGTCTGGCGCGCAGCAGCACAATCTATGAAATCACCTTTGGTGCCGCAGATGGCGGTGGCCTTGCCTGGGCACACCAGCGTGGTGAGGTGATCGACCGCAAGAGCCATGACGATGGCCGAACCACGTTGACATTGCGGCTCGATGATGATGCCGCTGGGCAGGCCCGCGCCAAATACGGCAAGGCCATCAAAGTCAAAAAGTGATGGCAAGGCTCGCCGCCTTTCTACGTGCAGTGAATGTCGGGGGCACAGGAAAATTGCCAATGGCGGAACTGAAGGGCATGTGTGAAGAATTGGGCTTCAGCAAAGTGCAAACCTATATCGCCAGCGGCAATGTCGTCTTTGAAACTAAGTTGGACACGGATGCTGCACGTGCGAAATTGCTGTCCCGTTTGGAAAAACATCTCGGCAAGACCGCTGAGGTTTTCATGCGTGATGCTGTGGAATTGCAGAGGCTCATCGATGAGAATCCATTTCCCGGCGCAGAAGGTGCGCGGCATATGGTGATCCTCTTGCATGAGGGCCCGACGGCAGAAATGATCAGGACGGCGCGGTTTCAAACCGATGAAGTGATCAAACCCGGGAGCAGGGCGTTGCATGTGCACTATCCTTCCGGCATGGGTGTATCGAAGCTCAAAATCCCCAGTGCCGAAAAAGGCACAGCGCGCAACATGAACACGATACGAAAAATGTTGGAGTTGGCGGGTGGCTGATCCCCTGATCTTCGCTGCACCGGACGCCTTTGAGGCCTGGTTGCTGAAACATGGGCAGACTGAAACCGAATTACCCCTGCGCCTCGCCAAGAAGGGTGCACGCGACCCGACATTGAACTATGCCCAAGCGCTTGACGTAGCACTTTGTCATGGTTGGATTGACGGTGTGAAAAGGCCTGATAGCGACGAACACTTCATCCAGCGTTTCACCCCGCGCAAGGCCTTAAGTCCATGGTCGAAGATCAATCGTGACAAGGCTGAGGCTCTGATCAAATCAGGACAGATGCGGGAAGGGGGCTTGGCCGCCATCGCGCAAGCCAAGGCCAACGGCAAATGGGACAAGGCCTATGCAGGCTCTGCCTCCATTGCCGTGCCTGACGATCTGGCTGCAGCGCTGAAAAGTAACACTGCTGCGAATGCATTCTTCAAAAAACTCGACCGGCAAAACCGCTATGCCATTCTTTACCGGATTGGCACAGTGAAGAAGGCTGAGACGCGGGCCCGCAAGATTGCGCAATTTGTCACGATGCTGGCGAAGGGCGAGAAGCTTTATCCTTGACGCTCCCCTAGTTTGGCTAAGTTCCATAGCTCATCCATTTCATCAAGGCTGGACTGCGCTGGTTCTTTGCCTTGCTTGGCGAGTTCAGATTCGATGAAAGCAAAACGGCGCTCAAATTTGGCATTGGTGCCGCGCAGCGCCGCTTCGGGGTCAATCCCCAAATGCCGCGCCACATTGGCAAGCGCAAAAAGAATGTCACCAAATTCCTCGGCCTTCTTGTCGGCGGGCGCGTCCTTGAACTCGGCAATCTCCTCACTGATCTTGTCATAGACATTGTCAACCGACGGCCAGTCAAAGCCAACCTTGGCGGCCTTGGATTGAAGCTTAACGGCGCGGGTTAAACCGGGCAGGGCGATAGCCACG
>JAYUEP010000173.1:0-11725 GCA_043739165.1 Hyphomicrobiales bacterium | reverse complement strand
TAGAGCGCAAAGATGTGGTGATCGCCCTGGGTGGCGGTGTCATTGGTGATCTCACCGGCTTTGCAGCTGCGATATTGCGGCGCGGCGTCAACTTCATTCAAATCCCCACCTCGCTGCTGGCACAAGTCGACAGTTCCGTCGGCGGAAAAACGGGGATCAACTCGCCCTTAGGTAAAAACCTCATCGGTGCCTTTCATCAACCTGTCGCGGTGCTGGCCGATCTTGACCTGCTGGAAACCTTGCCTCAACGCCAACGCGCGGCGGGCTATGCCGAGATCGTCAAATATGGCCTTCTGGGCGACGCAAAGTTCTATGCTTGGTTGGACCAAAATATCGAGGCCATCATGAAGGGCGATGTGGCTGCAACGGCCCACGCCGTCAGAACCAGTTGTGAAATGAAAGCCCGGATCGTGACGGAAGACGAGACTGAAACGGGTATCCGCGCCCTCCTCAATTTGGGTCACACCTTCGGCCACGCGCTGGAAGCCGCAACCGGCTATTCCGATACTTTGCTCCATGGCGAGGCCGTGGCCATCGGCATGGTACAGGCTTTTGGCTTTTCAGAATTACTGGGCCATTGCGCCCAAGGCCTCAGCCGCAAAGTGGCGGATCATCTGCGCCGGGCCGGGCTTCCCACCCATGTCAGCGACATCAAGGCGACTTTGCCCCCGCCAGAAGTGTTGCTGAAACTCATGTATCAGGACAAGAAGGCGGAAGGCGGCAAACTCACCTTCATTCTCACCAAGGCCATTGGTGAGAGTTTCATCGCCAAAGGTGTCGATGAGGCGAAAGTCTTGGCCTTCATCAAGCAAGATTCCGCCAAACAGGGCCTCGCCAAACCATGACGCAGGATATGTGGGTATCCATGGCCGTCGTGGTTGTCCTGATCATCATCTCGGCTTTCTTCTCAGGTGCCGAAACCGGCCTGACGGCCGCTTCGCGCGCGCGGTTGACCGAGATGGAACGCCGTGGCTCCAAACGTGCGGGCATCGTTCTTAAACTCACTGAGATGCCAGAACGGTTGATCGGTGCCTTGTTGTTGGGCAACAGCTTGGCCAATATCACTGCCTCTGCCGTGGCCACCGTGGCTCTGGTGAAGGCCTTTGGCGACTCGGGCGCCATCATCGCCTCGGGCGTGATGACGGTGTTGATCCTGATCTTCGCTGAAGTCATGCCCAAAACCTATGCCATCGCCCATCCGGACCGCTTTGCCATTGCCGTCGCCCCCATTGTGCGCATTTTCGTCGCCGTCTTCGGCCCGGTGGTCATGATGGTCGAATATATCGTCAAAAAAACCTTGATGCTCTTCGGCGTCGATGTGGAAAACGTGCAGAGCATCCTTTCCGCCCATGATGAGCTGCGCGGTGCCATCGACCTTCATCACAAGGAAGGGGAAATGGTGAAAAAGGACCGCGACATGCTGGGCGGTCTTCTCGACCTCAAGGATCTTGAGGTGCATGACATCATGATCCACCGCACCAAGATGATCATGATTGACGCGGCCGACCCCATGCCCGCCATCGTCGACCAGGTTCTGAAAAGTGGCAAGACACGGCTGCCCGTTTGGCGCGATGATCCAGACAACATCATTGGTGTGCTTCATGCCAAGAACATCTTCCAGGCCTTGCAGGAACACGAGGGCGATGCCTCCAAAATTAAACTTGATTCAATTGTCACAGACCCCTGGTTTGTGCCGGATACAAGGCCGCTCGAAGATCAGCTCAACGCCTTCCTGCGCCGCAAAACCCATTTCGCCATTGTGGTTGATGAATATGGCGAGTTGCAGGGCCTCATCACGCTGGAAGACATCATCGAGGAAATCGTTGGAGACATCAAAGACGAGTTCGACGCGGTCTCCAACGGCGTGCGCAAACAAAAAGACGGTTCATTCCTGATTGATGGCGCAGTGCCATTGCGCGATCTCAACCGCGCATTGGATTGGAACCTGCCTGACGAAGAGGCCACCACATTGGCGGGCCTTGTAATCCACGAAGCCCGCATGATTCCAGAGGCAGGCCAAGTTTTCAATTTCCATGGCTTCCGCTTTGAAATCATCAAGAAGCGCAAGCAACAAATCACCGTGATCAAAACAGCAAAGGTGGAATTGCCCGTGGCTGAAGCGAAAGCCCCTTAAACCACCTCAATCGCGAGCGCATGAACCCGGGTCTTCAATTCATGCGCCAAGGCCTGATTGATCATCCTGTGTTGTTCCACCCGGGACTTGCCGGAAAATCCCGGCGCAGAAATCTTCAAACGGAAATGGCTCTCCCCCGAAGGATGCGCGCCCGCATGGCCATGATGCTGGTTTGATTCATCAATAATTTCCAGCCGCGTCGGCGCAAACGCCGTTTTCAGCTTGGACTCGAGGATTGTCGCAATTGGTCCCATAGGATTAATCTTATGCCTCATCGTTTTGGTTGAATTTCCGCTTCCAAACCAGCATAATCGCGTCCCTCATGAAACTCGATTCAAAAATCTTCGACAAGATCCGCATCAAGCAGGAACCAACCGCCAAGGCCAAGGCCGAAGCGGCCATCAAGCCATGCGAATGGCCCGGCTGTGACAAGCCAGCTCGCCATCGCGCGCCCAAGGGCCGCGGCAATGATGGGCAGTATTGGAACTACTGCACGGCGCACACGCAGGAATATAACAAGTCCTACAACTATTTCGAGGGCATGGATGATGGCGCCCAATCCGCTTTCCGCAAAGAAGCGCAGATGGGTCATCGCCCAACCTGGAAGCTTGGTGAGAATGGGGCGGCCTTTGTTGGTGCGCGCCGCCGCACCGCGAAATATATTGAAGACCCTTTGAATATCCTGCTCAAAGAGAAAATCAAAACCAATGCCAAGCACGGCAAGGCTCTGCGCCGCACCGAACAGGAAGCATTGCAGATTTTGGGCCTGCCTGAGGATGCCAAGCCGGAAGAAGTGAAATCAAAGTACAAGATTTTGGTGAAGCGCTTGCATCCTGATGCCAATCAGGGCAGCCGCGCCAATGAAGACACGCTCAAAGCCGTCATCAAAGCCTATGACACGCTGCGAGATTCCGGCTTCTGCTAAACTTGCCGCAAGGCGGCCAAACCTCTAGAACCAAACCAGTCATTTCAAAAAAGTGTGATCATGTCTCAGTCATCTACGCTCATTGGCCTGCCGGACAAGAAAGTCTCGGTCTCGCAGCTCTTCGGTTTTGATTCCAACATGGAAGTTGCGTCCTTCTCGGAACGTAGCGAACATGTGCCCGATGTTGATGAGGATTATCTCTTCAACAAGGAAACCACGTTGGCCATTCTGGCAGGCTTCGCCCACAACCGTCGCGTCATGGTGACGGGCTATCATGGCACTGGCAAATCCACCCATATCGAACAAGTGGCCGCGCGCCTCAACTGGCCCTGCATCCGCATCAACCTGGATAGCCACATCAGCCGCATCGATCTGATCGGCAAGGATGCCATCGTGCTCAAAGACGGCAAGCAGATCACCGAATTCAAAGAAGGCATTCTGCCCTTCGCCTATCAGCACAATGTTGCTTTGGTGTTTGACGAATATGATGCCGGCCGGCCAGACGTGATGTTTGTGATCCAGCGCATTCTCGAAAGCTCGGGCAAGCTCACGCTTCTTGACCAATCGCGTGTCATCCGCCCGCATCAGGCCTTCCGGCTTTTTGCCACCGCCAACACAGTAGGCTTGGGCGATACGACGGGTCTTTATCATGGCACCCAACAGATCAACCAGGCGCAGATGGATCGCTGGTCGATCGTCACCGCGCTCAACTATCTGCCCCACGCGCAGGAAGTGGGCATCGTTCTGGCCAAGAACAAATCCTATGAAACAGACAAGGGCCGCAAAATCGTCGCCAATATGGTGCGTGTGGCTGATCTCACCCGCAACGCCTTCATGCAAGGCGATCTCTCTACAGTGATGAGCCCGCGCACCGTGATTACCTGGGCCCAAAACGCTGATATTTTCGGCGGCGATATCGGCTTTGCCTTCCGCCTCACGTTCTTGAACAAATGCGATGAGCTGGAGCGCGCCATTGTGGCCGAGTTCTATCAGCGCTGCTTTGGTGAAGACCTGCCCGAATCCGCCTCGCGGATTCAGATCGCCTAGAGCCCATGGCCGCCAAGGAAGATCGCGCCGAGAGATTCAAGGAAGTGCTGGGCACGGCCATGAAATCGATGGCGCTTGATCCTGAGCTGGCGGTCAGCTTCGGCAATGACCAGCCACAAGTGGTCGGCCACAAAATCAGGTTGCCGCAGGTAACAGGCGGCGCATCGCAAAAAGACATCACCATCACCCGCGGCTTGGCTGACAGTTTCACGCTGCGTAAGGCCAATCATTCCGAGTCAGTTCACGGCCGCTATCTGCCGCAAGGCAAGAATGCGCGCGCGGTTTATGAAGCCGTGGAGCAGGCCCGCATCGAAGCCATCGGCGCGCGCGCCATGCCGGGCGTTGCCTCCAATCTTTCGGCGATGCTGGATGATCGCTATGGCAGGCTGGTCGTCAACCGCCCGTCCAACAACCGCAAGGACACCCCGCTCGAAGAGGCCGTGGGTCTTATCGTCCGCGAAAAGCTCACGGGCGAAGCACCGCCAGCGCCAGCGCGCGCCTATGTCGATCTCTGGCGTCCGTGGGTCGAAGAAAAGGCCGGCAACAAATTCGACAATCTCGAAACGGCCTTGCATGACCAGCAGGCCTTTTCCCGTCTCAGCCGCGATTTGATCGCCTCACTCGATATGGCCGATGAACTTGGCGAAGACCCCGATCAGGCTGACGACGAGGAGCGAGAGGCCGAGGATGAACCCGGCGAAAATTCCCAAACGCCCGATGGCGAACAGCAGGAGAGCCAGCAATCCGCCGCCGAGGAAATGGAAAGCGCCGAGGGCGAAACCGATACCGCCGACATGGAAGCCCAACAGACCGAAACCGAAGAATCTCCCGATGACATGGAAGGCGAACAGCAGGACGATGGAGAAGAGCCCTGGCGCCCACAGCTGCCTTTCTCATCGCTGAGCAATGAGAACTTCTACCGCGTTTTCGCCCACCAGTTTGATGAAGAGATCGGCGCTGAAGACCTTTGCGATGCAGAGGAACTCACCCGCCTGCGTGCTTACCTCGACAAGCAATTGGCCAACCTTCAGGGCGTCGTGGCACGGCTCGCCAACCGCCTGCAACGCCGTTTGATGGCGCAGCAGAACCGCTCATGGGATTTCGACTTGGAAGAAGGCGTGCTCGATGCCGCCAGGCTCACTCGTGTGATCACGGATCCGCTGCACGCGCTCTCCTTCAAACAAGAGCAGGATACAAAATTCCGCGATACGGTGGTGAGTCTCCTACTCGACAATTCCGGCTCCATGCGTGGCCGCCCCATCACTGTGGCCGCAACTTGCGCCGACATCCTCGCCCGCACGCTGGAACGCTGTGGCGTGAAAGTGGAAATTCTGGGCTTCACCACCAAGGCCTGGAAGGGCGGGCAATCGCGCGAGAAGTGGTTGAGCGAAGGCAAGCCTGCCAATCCCGGCCGCCTGAATGATCTGCGCCATATCATTTACAAATCAGCCGACGAGCCCTGGAGGCGCGCCCGCAAAAATCTCGGCCTGATGATGCGCGAAGGCCTGCTCAAGGAAAATATCGATGGCGAGGCACTGATCTGGGCGCACAATCGCTTGCTCGCAAGGCACGAGCAGCGCCGCATCATGATGGTAATTTCAGACGGCGCGCCTGTGGATGATTCAACGCTCAGCGTGAATTCCGGCAACTATCTCGAAAAACATTTGCGTCAGGTGATCACCGACATCGAAGGCCGCTCACCCGTCGAACTGATCGCCATTGGCATTGGCCATGACGTGACACGTTATTACAAACGCGCCGTCACCATCATTGACGCCGAGGAACTCGGTGGTGCCATGACAGAAAAACTGGCCGAATTATTCGAAGAAAACGACACCCCGGCCCCAAGGCGCCGCACGCGGCACTGAATCCGCGGATCAATCCTTGGCGCGTTCCACGTAAGAGGCATCGCCCGTGTCCACCACAATGCGCGTGCCCACGCCGATGTGGGGAGGCACCATGGTGCGCACGCCGTTGGAAAGCATGGCGGGCTTGAAGGACGACGACGCGGTCTGGTTCTTGATCGCAGGCTCCGTCTCGGTAATTTCGAGCGTAATGCGCTGCGGGATTTCAATGGAGATCGGGCCATCGTTAAACATGGCAATCTGGCATTCCATGCCTTCTTGTAAGAAGGGTGCGAAATCGCCCACCATGTCGGTGGTCAAAGGAACTTGATCAAAGGTTTCAGGGTTCATGAACACATAGCTTTCGCCGTCTTTATAGAGATAAGTGTGCATGATGGTTTCAACAAAGGCGCGTTCCATCGCGTCCGTAGTCTTGTAACGCACCACGGTTTTCACCCCGTCCGAGATTCGGCGCATGTCGATCGTGGTTGTGGGCGTCCCCTTGCCGGGGTGCATGCTTTCGGCCTTCAGGACGACATAAAGCTTGCCATCTTCATGTTCGATCACATTGCCTTTGCGCACGCCTGAAGCGATAACTTTTACCACGGGTTGAATTCCTGATTTTTGGGATTGAATAGACTGTTGGCGGGCCTCATAGCAGGGGCATCATGCAAAGCCAACCCCCGCAGGAAATGCCCTGGTTTCACCCTTCGCGCCATGAAGACAGACGCGGATTCCTGCTGACGCGAGGTCGCATTTTGACGGCCACGCGGGCGTGGTTTGCGGCGCGGGATTTTCTGGAAGTGGATGTGCCTGCCTTGGTCACGTCCCCCGGCAACGAGGCCCATTTGCATGGCTTTGAAACGCGGCTGATCCATAACGATGGATCGTCCTCAACGCGCTATCTCCACACCTCGCCCGAATTTCATTGCAAGAAACTGCTGGCGGCGGGAGAGCAAAGGATTTTCTATCTCGGTCATGTCTTCCGCAACCGTGAGCAGACGCCAACCCACGCGCCGGAATTCACCATGCTGGAATGGTATCGCGCGCACGCACCTTACCTTGAGATCATAGAGGATACATTGGCGCTGGTGCGACTGGCGGCGGGTGAAGCCAGGTTCAATTGGCGTGGCCGCGCGTGTGATCCGCTCGCTGAAGCAGAATGGTTGACGGTGGCTGAGGGCTTTAGGAACTACGCGGGCGTTGATCTGCTTGCCACGCTGGACGGAAACAAACCGAACCGCGATGCGCTGGCCGCGCAATCGCCCGTGGCATTCCAAGCGGATGAAAGCTGGAGCGATATTTTCAGCCGCATTTTGGTGGAGAAGATAGAGCCTCAGCTGGGCAATGGCCGCGTCACGGTATTTTATGAATACCCCTCCTGCGAGGCCGCACTGGCGCGCGTCTGTGCCCCTGACAACCGCGTGGCAGAGCGCTTTGAGCTCTATGCTGCCGGGGTGGAACTGGCCAATGGATTTGGCGAACTCACCGACGCTGGCGAGCAACGTCGCCGCTTTGAGGAAGAAATGGATATCAAAGAACGCGTCTATCGTGAGCGCTATCCGTTTGACGAAGAGTTGCTCGAAGCGCTGTTAATGATGCCCGAAGCCTCCGGCGTGGCACTGGGCTTGGATCGGCTGATCATGCTGGCGACTGGCGCAACAAGGATTGATCAGGTGCAGTGGGGGAGTGTGACATGAAGGCCATCAATGTTGTTGTATTAGGGGCAAGTGGCGCAGTTGGCAGTGCTGCCATCGAAACCTTGTCGAATTTGGAAGGTGTGCAGAAAATCACGGCCCTCGTCAGGCGCCCACTGGAGCAGCCTGTTTCGCCCAAACTCAACGTCCAAATCGTCAATGTCACTGAACCCCAATCATACGTGCCATATCTGAGAGGCCATGATGCCGCCATTTGCACTTTTGGCGTGGGGCAGCCCTCAAAAGTTTCGCACGAAGAATTCAAGGCAATAGATTACGATGCGGTCCTGGCTTTCGCAAAGGCTTGCCACACGGCTGGCGTTCAACATTTTGAGCTGCTGGGTTCAATCATGGCTGACCCCGCTGCGCGATCATTCTATCTCAAAAGCAAAGGCAGATTGCGCGAGGCAATTGCAGGCTTGAATTTTGAGCGTTTCAGTTGCTTTCAACCTTCGATGATATTGACACCAACAAATCGTTACGGGCCATCGCAAGCTGCACTGCTGGCGGTGTGGCCGGTGATTTCTGCCCTGCTGGTCGGACCGGCTTCGCTCTACCGCGGCATCCGCGTGCAAGAATTGGGCGCGGCGATGGCTAATAATTTATTTGCGGAGGGCCGGGGCGTGGAAGTGTTGCACTGGCGTGACTTCAAAAGCCTGCTGCATCAGCACTAGCTGCTGACAGATGCTGACACAGGGACGTGTTACAGCAGTTTCCGCCAGCAAAGGAGACTGCCATGCCAAATCACTCATTCCTGCTCTATGTCGAAGATCCGGTGAAGTCTGCCGCGTTTTATGAAAAGCTCTTGCGCGCGCCGCCTGTTGAAGCCTCACCCGGTTTTGCGATGTTTGCGCTCAGCCCACCCACCATGCTGGGCCTGTGGAAGCGCGCCGATGTTTTACCGAAAGTAACAGCGCCCACGGGCTGCAACGAAATCGGCTTTCATGTGGAGTCCAAGGAAATTGTGGCGCAGTTTTTGGATGCAGCGAAAAAGATCGGTGCAACAGTTTTACAAGAACCCACTGAGATGGATTTTGGCTACACCTTCACAGTGGCGGACCCTGATGGCCACCGCCTGCGCGTGTTTTCCACGCCCTGAGGCAAATGGACGGGCCAATCTGGCCCTATGATGGTGCCAGATTTTGGGTATGGTAATGCATCCCCAAATCTGGAGCCGCACCCCATGAAAATGACCACCGAAGAAGCCTTTGTGAAAGTTCTGCAAATGCACGGCATTGCCGATGCGTTTGGCATTATCGGCTCGGCCTTCATGCCGATTTCTGATCTGTTCCCCAAGGCGGGCATTCGGTTCTGGGACTGCGCGCATGAAGGCTCTGGCGGCATGATGGCGGATGGCTATACCCGCGCTTCCGGCAAGATGAGCATGATGATCGCGCAGAACGGGCCGGGCATCACCAATTTCGTCACCGCCGTTAAAACCGCCTATTGGAACCACACGCCGCTGTTGCTGGTCACCCCGCAGGCTGCCAACAAGACCATTGGCCAAGGCGGCTTCCAGGAAGTGGAGCAGATGGCCCTGTTCAAAGACATGGTGTGCTATCAGGAAGAAGTGCGCGATGCCTCACGGGTGGCGGAAGTTTTGAACCGCGTGATCATGAATGCCAAGCGCCATTCAGCACCTGCGCAAATCAACATGCCGCGTGATTATTTCACGCAGGTGATTGATATTGAGCTTCCGGCCATTGTGGAATTTGAGCGGCCAGCGGGCGGTGAAGACGCGATTGCCGCCGCCGCCAAGCTTTTGTCGGAAGCGAAATTTCCGGTGATTTTGAACGGTGCGGGCGTGGTGCTTGCCGGTGCCATACCGGCCTCGATGAGACTGGCTGAAAAGCTCGATGCGCCCGTGTGTGTGGGCTATCAACACAATGATGCTTTCCCCGGCAAGCATCCGCTGTTTGCAGGGCCGCTGGGCTACAACGGCTCGAAGGCCGGCATGGAATTGATCAATCGCGCCGATGTGGTTTTATGCCTTGGCACGAGGCTCAATCCATTTTCGACACTGCCCGGCTATGGTCTTGATTATTGGCCGAAGGAAGCCAAGATCATCCAGGTGGATATCAACCCATCACGCATTGGCCTCACCAAGAAAGTGGCCGTGGGCATTGTGGGCGATGCCAAGAAAGTGGCGACCAGCATTCTCGCCAAGCTCTCATCCACAGCGGGTGATGAAGGGCGCAAGGCGCGCAAAGAACTCATTTCCGATTTGAAATCAAAATGGGCGCAGCAACTTTCTTCGATGGATCATGAGAATGATGATCCGGGCACCACATGGAATGAGCGGGCGCGTGCCGCCAAACCCAAGTGGATGAGCCCGCGCATGGCCTGGCGCGCCATCCAATCGGCTTTACCGCGCGAAGCCATCATTTCCTCCGACATTGGCAACAACTGCGCCATCGGCAATGCCTATCCGACCTTTGACGAGGGCCGCAAATATCTGGCGCCGGGGTTGTTCGGGCCTTGTGGTTACGGGCTGCCATCGGTGGTGGGTGCGAAAATTGCTTGCCCTGACATGCCAGTTGTTGGCTTCTCCGGCGATGGCGCTTTCGGCATTGCTGTCACGGAACTCACGGCCATTGGCCGCAAGGAATGGCCGGCGGTGACACAGATTGTTTTCCGCAATTATCAATGGGGTGCGGAGAAACGCAATTCAACGCTGTGGTATGACGACAACTTTGTGGGCACCGAGCTGGATGAGCAGGTTTCTTATGCGGGCATCGCCAAAGCCTGTGGCCTGCAAGGCGTGGTGGCGCGCACCATGGATGAACTGACGGCGGCCCTGCACAAGGCGATTGAAGACCAGATGAAACATGGCAAGACCACACTGATCGAAGCCATGATCAATCAGGAACTGGGCGAGCCATTTAGACGCGACGCAATGAAGAAGCCGGTGGAAGTGGCAGGCATCAAGGCGAGCGACATGAAGGCGCAATGAGATCTTGAATATTTCAGCGATGGACGCGTAATCTCCTCGATTGATAATGGAGCATCCGATGCTGAAATACGCTCTCGCCCTCTGCCTGTTTTTTCCTTCGGCCGCCTTGGCTGACGCCATTGATGGCACTTGGTGCTCGGAGAAGGGCGGGCATGTTGTGATTGCCGGCCCCAAGATCACCCTTTCCGGCAAGACGACATTCACCGGCCAATATGGGCGTCATATATTTATCTACACAGTCCCCACAGGTGAGGAGCATCCCGGCGACCAGATCTATATGCGCTTGATGGGCGAAGAGGATATGACGTCCTACACGATTAAAGACGACCACCCTGTTGATCCTGTAGCCTGGAAACGCTGCGTCGAGACGAGCTGAAACTTTAATTCAGGTGTGAATCCGCGCCCTGAACCTCTGACAAGACGCTTTCAACCGGGAGGTAAACGTCGGTATTCTGTCCCGGTCTTCCGATGGTGAGCGCATAGAGCGGGGTGGTGGTAATGCTCGTGATATCGAGGAGTGCCGCAATTTTGCTGTGGGCGAGTGCAGCCGTGGGGCAAGCCGTGAGATCATTGCTTGTGCAGGCCAGCATGATGTTTTGGGCGATGTGCCCAGCCTCAATCAGCACCACCCGGTAGGCATTGGGATCGCTGTATTTCCAGCTTGTTCTTTTCAAATCGGCCACAAGGAAGATCACCGCTGCCATATCGTCAGCCCAGTTTTGACCGGCCAGCAACTCGCTGGGCAAGCTGTTAGTCATCTTGTCCAGCCGTTCAAGCGAATGCTGAAGGGCGGAGTAGTGGTAGACGCCGGGTGTCAAGCCATCAACACGGCGCACCCAAACATAAGCTTCAAATGGATTGCGGGCACCACCGGAAGGTGTTTGCTTCAACGGCAGTACGCTTGTCTCTGTTTGGACAAATCCGGTAATGCCGAGACCTGCATATAGACAGTCGGCCAGGTCGTTGACCTTGATGGCTTCAGGCAGAACCTGACGCACAGATCGACGCCGCGCCATGATGCCGAGCAGCGAACCGCTCGCACAGGCGAGCCTCTTGGTTAGGGCAATGGAATATCCATTGTTGAGACGGAAGAGTGGTGGCGAGGGGTTCGTGAGCGCACGGACC
>JAYUEP010000172.1:0-3928 GCA_043739165.1 Hyphomicrobiales bacterium | reverse complement strand
TGATCGGCATGGTGCTCTTTGCTGCCCTCTGGGTCTTACTGGCACCGCAGCTGGGCTTGATGGCGGCGGGTGTTTCGGTGATTCTCGCGGAATTCACTTGGGCCTTCATGCTGGCAGCACAGGCCAAGGCGGTTCTGGGCCGCCGGGCTGATCTCCCGTGGTTACTCAGCCACCGCCCCTGAAACGGCCAAACGCTTTATGGTGGACTTTTCGCCCAGCAATGCTATCTCCCGCCCCAAGTCGGAGCGTAGCGCAGCCCGGTAGCGCACTAGTCTGGGGGACTAGGGGTCGCAGGTTCGAATCCTGTCGCTCCGACCATTTTCCTCCAAGGTTCAACCCGAGATCATCCTTTTCAGTTTGCGCAATGGGGTTACGGGCAGCGCCAGCAGTGCCAGTGTCCGAGCCATGCCCAAATAGCTGTGGGGGTTCAACCAATCGGCATTGTCGCGTTGCAAGCGCATGCGACTTTTGAGTTGCTTCTGGCGTGATCCACCTGAAATCGATTCACTCATTTCGATGGTGCGGTAAAGCATCTTTGGCACATTGGCCATCTTGTAACCGTTGCGTGCCGCCCAAAACTCCATCGCATAATCTTCAGCTGCCGGGTATTGCGTCGGATAGGCTTTGAGCGCGCGCAGGAAAGACATGCGAAACATGATCGCGGCATGGGTGAGCGGCGCATTATAGCGCATCAGGCGCTCGCAGGCCCTCGGGTCTTCCGGCCCCTGCCAATCCACTTTCAAACCGGTCAAAACATATTCATAACGCACATGGGCTGAAACCAATGCCAGTTCTGGATGATCCCGCAAATAGCGCATTTGCGTTTCAAACCGCTTCGGCATGTTGATGTCCCCATTGTCAACGCGGGCCACGAAATCGAAATCATCTTTGAGAATTTCGGCAAGCCCGGCATTGAGCGCGCCGGTGATGCCTTGGTTTTGTGGCAGTGCGATGATGCGGGCGTTCATGCCCTTGGTGAGTGTCGCATAGTCACCCATGCGCGCCGATCCATCGTCGACCAGAAACAATGTCGAGGCCACGGTCTGCTCACGAATGCTGGCCAGCGTTTCAGCAAGCTCAGGCCCGGGATTAAAGACGGGCATCAGCACGGCGATTTTGGGAGCGGGCGAAGAACTCATGAGGAGGCCCTCAACTTCGGAGGCAGAAACAGCGAAAGCAGCGAAGGATCAAGGCCGGCCCTGCGCCGTAGAACAAAAATGCCAGAGACGTTCCACGCGATCACACCACCCGCCGAAGCCAGCGCCGCGCCCAGGCTTCCCATGCGTGGAATGAGGATGAATTGCGCGATGAGAACGCAGGCGTAACACGCAGCCATGATTTTCAAATAGGGCTTTTCATAATCGGTCATCTGCATGAGATAGGCATTGGGCCCTGAGACCGCATCAATCATCGTGCCCAGCCCCACAATCAGCAAAATGGGATAGGCGGAGACAAAGGCAGGATCAAAAAATCCCAGCAGGGTTTTCCCAAGAATAACGAGAAAAACAAATCCCGCCGCCGTCACCACAGCTATGGCCAGCGCCAAGTTGCGGCATAGCGTCTGCAAGGCCTCGTGTTTCTTGGCATGATAAAGCGCAGCCATTTGTGGCGCCGTCACCAATCCGCCCGCAATCAACACAAGGCTCAGCAACATGGCAGTTTTCTGCGCGGCAAAATAACTGCCCGCTTCGGTCTTGCCCAAGAGCGAGCCCACAATCACCACATCGAATTGTTGGATCATCGCATAGATGACGCCGGAGAGCCAAAGGGGGATCAGGCTGGAACGCAAACGCCCAAAGCTTTTCTGCGCCTGAACCTGTGCCCCCAAGGCCAGAACATGCCGGCGAATGTAGTGCATTTGCCACAACGTCAGCATCAACAGAATGCCGGCACTGATCGCAAGAGCGCCAGCGCCCGAAAGGCCGAGGCCCAAATGCAAGGCCGCATAGGCGCTAAGTGGAATCAATATCCGCCACAGCACATCACGCGGCAACATCGAAACCACGACGCTGCCCTGCGCGCGCAAGAGATTGGTGGCCATGTCGCCAAGGTTAATGAGAAGACCCAGAACACCGATGACAGCGAAGATCATGGGATCAACAGTCCAACCCAACTGACCCGCAAATATAGCAAGCAACCAAGCCAAAACAGCTAGACCGGCACCGCCAAGAAGGGCCAGTTCAAAGGCCTGGATCACAACACCCTTGGCTGCGGCCTTGTCACCTTCAACCAGATATTTAGGCCAATAGCGCATGAGCCCGGTTGAGAAGCCGAGATTGCCAATGGCTGCAAGAATGATGGCCGCGTTGAGCCCGAAGGCAAAACGGCCATAATCCTCAGCGCCGAGCAGATGCGCCAGCGCCACAACCATCGCGTAGGAAAGCACAGCCCCGGCCACCTTGATGATGAGCGAAATGAGGCCAGAAGCGACTGAGAGGCGGCTTTCGGCAGTTCCCGTCACGTAACAGGTGCCTCGGCTAAGTGGGGCATGCGCTCACCTTCCACATCCGTGTACTTCGGCAAACTCCATCCATCCAAAATTTCTACATCGCGATAGCCCGCTCCAACGGTGTGATGAACCGCAGCGACAAGGCCCCAGCCGATGCCCATCATCCAATAGAGGTGCCGCCAGTGTTCATCATCGATTTGAATGCCTTGAAAAGTCATCACGATGAAACAGCTGAAGACCACGATGGCATAGGCTTGAAGGGGTGAGCGCGTCATTATCGCTTTAAAGCCATAGACAATATTGATGATGGTCAGAAGAAGATAAGATATGCCGCCAAGCCAGCCACCAGCCGCAAACGCATTGAGAAATGTATTATGGGGTGCGATGCCGAAGATTTCAGTAAACTGATAGGGTCCAAACCCCAGCGGCTGACGCATCAGCAGGGGGATGGCATTCAACTGATTACCGAAGCGCCCCACTTCGCCGCTGTCATAGCTTTTGACCAGGACCAAGCGGTCGACGAATGCGGCCTGCAAGCTGGGAACCGAAAGAAGTGCGACCAAGGTGACAATAAGGATGACAATCCCGGCAATGGCTAAGCTAACAATCCGGGCTTTCTGCCGTGGCGATGGTGAAAGGAAAGCTGTCAAGACAATGGTGATGGTGGCAGCCGCCGCCGCATCAATCCACGCTCCGCGTGAAAAGGCGAGCAACAGGGCAATGAGCATGGTCAGGAAGCTGGTGATACTGATCAAACCAAGGCGCAAACGCCCCACCATGAAGGCCTGCAACATGCTGACCAAGGGGAAGACCAGCCATGTGGAAAAGACGTTCGGGTCTTTGAACCCACCCGTGGCGCGGTAATAGTAGTTTCCGTAAGAAAGCTTTCCAATATTCTTGAACACACTGAGAAACGGCTCCACCTGCATGTAAAGCAGCAAGCCCAGAATGGCTCCAATGGTGGCACCAATCCAATAGGCGCGTTCGATCTGCAGGTAGCGGCGTGAGGGATCGGCAGCAACATAGCCTGCCAGAAACACCGCGGAGACTGCCGTCAGGGCAAGTGCAATCGCGTAGAAATAAGGCGTGTTCTCGTAGTGCAGAATGGGTTTGTTGATGGGAATGGAGGCGATGATTCCGGAAACCAGCAGCAGGATGAGAAACAACATCCCCGGTGCCAGATAGCGTGAAAAATGTAACCCGCTGGCAACGAACAGGACAACGCACAAGAGAACGAGATAATCAGTGGGCGCGGGTTCAATTTTCACAAAGAAAGAGGTGAGGAAAATCAGCGAAACCACGCCCTCTCGAAAGCCATCAAATGAAAACCATCCCTGGCGTTGCCAAGGGCTTTCGGCGGGCAGTGACATGGCTTCAATATGCGTTCTTGGTTGTGAAAAGGGCGAGCGGAGTTCTTGCCAAGATGTAAAGATCAAAGGTTAATGACCAGTTCTCGATATAGAACAGGTCATGCTCCAC
>JAYUEP010000171.1:0-3939 GCA_043739165.1 Hyphomicrobiales bacterium | reverse complement strand
TTGCCATGCTACGTGTGTCAGCCATGTTTTCCTGTCACCTTCAAATTCGGTGGGCAAAGTTGCCCAGACGCCTAAAACAGTTCTTCCCAAGCCTGATTACCCAGGCCTTGGAAGAACTGTTCAAATCCAACTCGTTTACTGTGTCACGGGAGGCTGCTCTATCGCCGTCCCCCATGGCAAGAATAAGGCTGGCCCCCTGCCCGGCTTTGCAACCGGCGCAGGGCGGCCATGTTCGTTACTTCAGCTCAACCTTGGCACCAACGGCCTCGAGCTTCTTCTTCATGTCTTCAGCGTCCTTCTTGTTGACGCCTTCCTTCACAGGCTTTGGCGCACCTTCAACCAGGTCCTTGGCTTCCTTTAGGCCGAGGCCGGTGATGGCGCGAACTTCCTTGATCACTTCGATCTTCTTGTCGCCGGCGGCGGCCAGAACTACGGTGAACTCGGTCTTTTCTTCAACTGCAGCGGCAGCTGGGCCAGCAGCGGCAGCAGCAGCCACCGGAGCAGCAGCAGAAACGCCCCACTTTTCTTCCAGCATCTTGGAAAGTTCAGCGGCTTCGAGAACCGTGAGCTTCGACAGGTCTTCTACGATTTTGGCGAGATCAGCCATTTTGATTACTCTCTTTTAAGTCGGTTAAAACAAAGGTTGGTGGGTGGCCTTGTCAGGCCGCTTTGGTGGCATAGGCATTCATCACGCGCGCCAATTGGCCGGCAGGCGCTGCAACCACGCCCGCAATGCGGGTGGCTGGCGTCTGGATCATGCCAAGAAGCTTGGCCCGCAGCTCATTGAGCGACGGGAGTGATGCGAGTGCCTTGACGGCATTGGCATCCAGGATCGTGGCTCCGAGAGCGCCACCGAGAACGACAAATTTTTCGTTCGTCTTGGCGAAATCGGAAGCAACCTTGGGTGCCGCAACAGGGTCATTGGCGAAAGCCAACATTGTCGGGCCTGTGAACAGGCCGTTGATACCCTTGGCGTCAGTGCCTTCCAGAGCGAGCTTTACAAGGCTGTTCTTCGCAACTTTCACAGTTGCGCCAGCAGCGGCCATCTTGTTACGCAGGTCAAGAACCTGGTTGGCAGTGAGGCCGTTGTTGTGGGCCACAACGACAACAGCAGCGTTCTTGAACGTTGCGTTGAGCGATGCGACGAGCTGTGATTTGTCAGCTTTTTCCACTTGCTCTCTCCTATTTGGCGTGACGGGAATTCGTCACACCGGTTGGACCAACCGCTTCAACACGTTGCCTCTCGGCTTCAAGCTGAAACGGCGCTTTAAGCCTGCCCCCAAACTTGCGTCTGGTTTGCTGAGGTCTCAACCGACTTACGCACCCTTGCGGGCGGAAGGTGTTTTGACTCCCATCTCATGCTGGCTGGAATTTTAAGTGAGGCCGAAACCCCACGCCCGCAATCTTGGACAGGTACCCGCAATGCCGTAAGGCACTGGCGGGATCCATACATGACGGCTCAACGCCGTCATGTATGGAAACTCTTGGTTACGCTGGGTTCAGCGCGGCGAGATCAATCTTGAGGCCAGGCCCCATGCTTGAGCTCACGGAAATCTTCTTCACATAGGTGCCCTTGGCGCCTGCTGGCTTGGCCTTGTTGACGGCGTCAACGAAAGCACGAAGGTTGCCAGCGATCTGCTCAGCGGTGAATGAGGCCTTGCCCACACCAGCCTGCACAATGCCTGCCTTCTCAACGCGGAATTCCACGGCACCACCCTTGGCTGCTTTCACAGCTGCGGTCACATCCATGGTCACCGTTCCCACTTTGGGGTTCGGCATCAGGTTGCGCGGGCCAAGCACTTTGCCCAAGCGACCCACAAGGCCCATCATGTCAGGCGTTGCGATGCAACGATCAAAGTCAATCGTGCCCTTGTTGACAATTTCGAAGAGATCCTCAGCGCCAACAACATCAGCGCCCGCCTTCTTGGCTTCATCAGCCTTGGGGCCCTTGGCGAACACAGCAACACGCACCTTGCGGCCGGAGCCGTTGGGCAAGTTGCACACACCGCGCACCATCTGGTCGGCATGGCGTGGGTCAACGCCAAGGTTCATCGCGACTTCAATGGTCTCGTCAAACTTGGCATTGGCACGGGCCTTCACCAACTTCACGGCTTCATCAATCGTATAGAGCTTGGCGCGGTCAACGCCTTCGAGGTTCTTGGTTACACGTTTTGCTTTTGCCATGGTCTTAGCCCACCACTTCCAGGCCCATAGAACGGGCCGAGCCAGCGATCTCTTTCGCACCGGCATCAATGTCACGGGCATTCATGCCCTTCAATTTCTGTTCAGCGATCTCACGGCACTGGGCCATGGTCACTTTGCCAACAATGTTCTTGCCGGGCTCCTTTGAGCCAGCATTGATCTTGGCAGCCTTCTTCAGGAAATAAGACGCTGGTGGCGACTTCATTTCGAAGGTGAAGCTCTTGTCCTGATAGGCGGTGATCACCACAGGAACGGGTGAGCCCGGTTCCATCTTCTGCGAGGCAGCGTTAAATGCCTTGCAGAATTCCATGATGTTCAAACCGCGTTGACCCAGGGCCGGGCCGATGGGTGGTGATGGATTGGCTTGCCCGGCTGGCACTTGCAGCTTGACATAGCCGACGATTTTCTTCGCCATGTTGTCTTCCCTCTTACAAGGTTAGTGGTCGGGCTTTGAGGCCTCCCACGGGTTTCTAGTTCAACTTCCTCCATATACGGAAGAAAGTAGGCTTACTTCACTTTCTCGACTTGCCCATATTCGAGTTCGACAGGCGTTGGACGCCCGAAGATGGAAACAGCAACTTTGAGACGTGAACGTTCTTCGTCCACTTCTTCAACCTGGCCATTGAAAGACGCAAATGGACCATCGGCCACACGCACCTGTTCGCCGATCTCGAAACGGATGGAGGCCTTTGGACGCTCCACACCTTCAGCCACCTGATTGAGAATGCGGTTGGCTTCAATATCCGAAATCGGAACGGGCTTGGAGCCCGAGCCCAAAAATCCCGTGACCTTCGGTGTATTCTTGATCAAGTGGAACACTTCGTCGGTGAGATCGATCTTGGCCAGAACATAACCCGGGAAGAAGCGACGTTCGCTTTTGACCCGGCGTCCACGGCGAATCTCCACCACTTCTTCAGTAGGCACGATCACCTGCTCAAAGAAATCCTGCAGACCCTTCTGCACAGATTGCTCCTTCAGGCTTTCAGCCACCTTCTTTTCGAAGTTGGAATAGGTATGAACAATGTACCAGCGTTTCGCCATTCTGTGTTAAAACCTTGATTTACCGCTTAAATTCCAAACAGAATACGATCAACGATCATTTTCAAGACCGCATCAGCGCCAAGAAAGAACAAGCTGGCGAGAATCACCATGATCACCACCATAATTGTTGAAACCGTCAATTCGCGCTGCGTCGGCCAGGTGACTTTGCCTGCCTCGTCGCGCACGTCTTGAAAAAAGCTTACCGCGTTTTCGTCTTTGGCCATCGTCGTCAATTTCTTTCCTTTGCCTTAACCCAATGATTCCATTCTTTAAAATCATAGGACGTTGGCAGGGGCAGTAGGATTTGAACCCACGACCTATGGTTTTGGAGACCATCGCTCTACCAACTGAGCTATACCCCTAATGTGTTCGAATGGCAGGCCATAAGGGCCGGGGCGCTTTCTGTCAACGCCCCGGCATCACTTTTGATTTTGGCCGCTTAGTCCGAGATCTTGGCGACGACGCCGGCGCCGACGGTGCGGCCGCCTTCGCGGATCGCGAAGCGCAAGCCTTCTTCCATCGCGATGGGTGCGATGAGCTCCACGACCATCTCGGTGTTGTCGCCCGGCATGACCATCTCGGTGCCCTCGGGGAGCTGGATCGCACCCGTGATGTCGGTGGTCCGGAAGTAGAACTGGGGCCGGTAGTTCCCGAAGAACGGCGTATGACGCCCACCCTCACCAAGGAAGAGGGTGG
>JAYUEP010000170.1:0-11867 GCA_043739165.1 Hyphomicrobiales bacterium | reverse complement strand
CATCATGGGTTTGGCGAATGAGGCAGCCTTCGGCATCCATGACAAAATCGCCATCGCCATCATAGCCTGTAGTTTGTTTGGGATCACCGAGTAACAGCTGGCAATCCATCTTTGCGTCGTCCCAGGTTTCGGACAGGCGTTGCAGGGCGGGCGTGCCTTGGTCCGTCCAGAAACAATCACTGTTCAGGACGAAGAAAGGCTCGCTCCCGAGCAGAGGCAGGGCGCGAACAATGCCGCCGCCCGTTTCAAACACGGCATCTGATTCATCCGAGACCACAAGCTTGGGTTCGCTGATGGTCTTGGCCCAGGCTTCGATTTGGTCTGGCAGATAATGTTTATTGACCACGGCGCGCGCTACGCCTGCGGCCACCAGATGATCAATGCCATAATCTATGATGCGCTTGCCGGCGACACGCAACAGTGGCTTTGGCGTGTGGTCGGTCAGGGGACGCATGCGCTGGCCCAGGCCTGCGGCGAGGATCATGGCCGTGTGGGGATAAAACGCCATCAGGCTGCTTCCACATTCAAGGCAGCAGGCAAGTGCCGTTCATACCACTGCTTGAGTTCAGCCAAGGTTGGGTGTTCAAGATTGCGTTTTAGATACCGCGAAACGCGCGGCATATGTTGCAGATATTGCGGCTTGCCATCGCGCATGTTGAGGCGCGCGAAGATGCCGAGGATCTTGGTGGTGCGTTGCGCGCCGAGAATGGCATAGGCACGGGAGAAGGCGGCTTCATCGAATTTGCCCTCAACCTTGCGCAGTGAAACATAATACGCATAAAGCCTGTCCGCAAACTCAAACGGAATATCCACGCGCGCGTCCTGCAGCATGGACGCGAGATCATAGGCCGGATGGCCCAAAACCGCGTCTTGTGAATCAATTATGCCAACGCGCCTCGTGCCTTCGCGTTGCGGGATCCAGATCAGGTTGGGTGAATGATAATCGCGCATCACCCAGACGGGCCTTTCGGCAACAGCAAAGGGCAATAGCTTGCGCCAAATCTGCGCGAAGCCTTCGTTCAATGCTTCGGGGGCTTTGATCTTGTGGACATGCAGATGGAACCAAGACGGCAGGAGATCGACCTCGATCAGTTGCGCTTCTTGATCATAATGCGGCAAGATGTGATCTTTGCCGCCGCGCACTTTTGCGGTCGATGGCCAATCTCGCATCGCCATATCGGCCAGAACTTCGACCGCGGCGCGCATCGGCGCCTCCATATTTTCGCCGCGCCTGAGCATCGTTGCAAAAACAGCGCCGCCCAGATCTTCAATCAAGGCCAGGCCGTGTGCGGTATCGCAGGCATAAATCTGCGGTGCGCCATAGCCCATGGCGCAGAGTTGATCGTTGACGGCCACCACAGCGCGAATGTTTTCGGCCAGATGGGCTACGGCGCTGTAGGGCTCGCCGTTCTTTACAGGTGGACCATCGGGGCGTTGCGGCATATCCATCAGGACTACGCTACGGCCCTTGTAGATCACCTTTTCATAGCGGCGCGAGGACGCGTCACCATCGAGAAAGATACGTGTTTCGGGGCTAACGCCTTCCGCTTTGACGAAGTTTTCAATCTCCGTGTTGCGCCTCAGAACGCTCACCCAAGCACCGCTGGCAGAAGCTACAATTGTGCGGTGGTCGCCCACACCGGAGAAGGAGAGTTTCAATAGGTCAGGCGATAGATGTTCAAACTGGTCCTGCGGCCATTCCATCAGGATCACATGGGTCTTGCTCAACTCCTCCAGCCCAAGTTCTTGTGCTTCGGCAGGGTAATGGAGGCGGTAGAGATCGACATGAGCCACGGGTGCACGTGTGTTGGCGTAAGTTTGAATCAGCGCAAAGCTGGGGCTTGGCACATCAAAGTCTCTGCCGGAATTATCCAGAGCCTTGATGAAGGCACGGGCAAACGTCGACTTGCCAGACCCGAGATCACCAGCCAGCAGAATGACAAAACCAGGTCTTGCAAAAAGCGCCAAGCTCTTGGCCAGGTTTTCGGTTGCCTGTTGTGAGGTAGACTCAAATTGCATGGTTCAGGCCGCGGCAGATGTGGCAATGGGTCGTGCTGATTTAGAAGGGCCTGCGATGGGCAGTGTGCACACCACTGTGGTGCCCTGTTCCAGTTTCGAGATCAGCGACACACGGCCACCGTGAAGTTCGGTGAAACTCTTGACCAGCGCCAACCCGAGGCCAGGGCCACGGTGGCTGCCGGGTGAAGGTTTCGACTGGAAGCGTTCAAAAACCTTCTGCTGGAATTCGGGATCAATTCCGCGACCTGAATCGGCCACCCAAATCTGCAACATCTCACCTTGCCGCCTTGCACCCATGCGGATCTTGCCAGCCTCTGCCGAGAAGCCAATCGCATTGGACAGCAGATTGCTGAGTATCTGCTCAAGGCGGTTCGGATCAGCGTTGATGGTGGTGACATCGGCGGCCATTTCAACCGAGAGATCAAGCCGGCGTTTTTCCAACGTGACCACAAATTTCTCGGCGGTCTTTTCCAGAAGGGTTGCAACATCAATCTGCGCCAGTTTGAGTTCCATCTGCCCGGCATCAATTGCCGAGAGATCGATGATGGCGTCGATCACGGATTTCAAATCTTCCGATGAGCGGCGAATGGCGCTGATATATTCGTTCTGCCTGACATTCATTTCTCCCATGAGGCCCAGTTCCAATGCCTCAGAGAATCCGATGATGCTGTTCAGGGGGGTGCGCACTTCATAAGAGACATTAGCGAGGATGCTGTTCTTTAACCTGTCTGCGGCCTCGAGGGCCTCGGTTCGGTCCTGCAAGGCACGCTCTGCACGCACCGCATCGGACACATCAGTGAAGGTCAAAAGTGCGTTGCCATCCGGCAGGGGTACGGCGCGGTAGCGTAACACTCGGTCATCCTGGGTGATCCGCCCTTCATGGGGTTTGCGATTGCTTTCAAGCCCCGTCACACCGAATTTGATGTCAGCCCAGGCGGCACGGCTGTCGACACTTAGGCCCGGCATTTGTGCAAGCTCGTTTACATGCGGTTTTTTATCGAGCAGTACCGGATCGGCCGACCAGAATTTCACGAAGGCCGGATTGTAAAGGCGCAGGCGACCATCCGGGCCAGAAAGAGCCACAGCTTCGGCCAAGTTGTCCAAAGTTTCCCGCTGTACTTCGAAGAGTTCATTGTAGCGGCTTTCGAGCTGATACTCCTTGGTCAAATTCTCATAGAGATAGGTCAAGCCACCAAAGGGATGTTGCTCGGTGATAACACGCAGGGAGCGCCCGTCCGGCAAATACCAATAGTCTTCACTGGGCTCCAGTGTCGTATAGGCCTTGAGCTGTTTGGCGCGCCATTCGCGGTAGTTTGCCTGTTCCGGCAGGAAACGCTGGCTACGCAAGCGATCAAGAATTTCTCCATCGGTTGGCTTCGCCTCAAGAAAAGCTTCTTCCAACTGCCAGAGCTGGCCATAGGCCTGATTGGAAAAGCGCAGGCGCTGGTCTGGCCCAAAAATGGCGATGGCAGTGGGGAGCTTGTCGAGGGTTGAGGCATGGGCCTTTATATGGCGTTCCAACTCGCGTTCGGCTTCTTCCAGCGATGTCACATCAAGGGCGAAATCCACTTGACCTGTTTCCAGCGCCAGCTCGTGAATATTGAAGGCGCGCAGTGAACCACGTTGAACAGCACGCGCTCGACCCAGCAGTGCTGAGGCTGGATCGGCTTTGCTGCGGTCTATCGCATCAGGGTTGGCCAAAGCGATATTGCCCCTGATCACGGCCTCGCCACTGGCGGCTTCTGTGGCTTCAACATAGGCCTTGTTCACCCAAGAGAGATTACCCTCGCGCTCTGAGAGCCAAATGGGAAAGGGCGCGCTGTCGAGGATCGCGCTGAGGCGCTCAACCTGCCGTGTCAGCTTGTGGGCATCGAAAAGCGTTTCGCTGGCTTCCAACCGCTGGCCTGCAAGGGGTCGAAAACGCAGCGTCGTCATCGTACCGGCGGCGCGGCCATCGGCCTCCAAGAGATCTCCACTCATCGTTTTGACACCGAAGTTGAATGGTGCGCCTGTCTCGCGAAGCACCATCAGATCATGACTTATTCTTTCCGCCGAGTCACGCTCCAACCACTGCCCAAAGTTCATGACCGCAGCGAGGGTGACCGGCAGTTTGGCGGTGCCATGCATTGTGCCCACCATACGGTCTGGCGCTTCAGTCTGACCCGACCAGGTGAGCAACATTTGCGATTCAGATTGCAAAGCGGTTTCAGCTTCATTCAAATGGTATTCAACCTCGCCTAAGCGGCGCTTGGCGGCGCGAAGTGTAGCGCCTGTGCTCAGCGCCTTGAGATACATCAGACCTACTGCAGTCAGGCTTGTGACAGTGGCCACGACGAGGCCCAAGGGAAGGGGCGCCACGTCGGTGAAACTGAAGGCTTGGGCAGGTGTGATCAGGCAAGGGCATAGCCACGCTGCCGCAAAAATGCGGCGCGCAACGCTCAACTGCGCTGGCTTGCTCATCGGCTCCACAATTTCCCCACCCATTCAACCCACAGGGTCAGGCCGAATCACCAGCTGCGCCCCATGGACCAGCTATAAACGTCTCTGAGTCATTCGTGAATCGGGTAGATTGAAGTCGCAGCAAGGAAAGGTTTGCGTCGCACTAGGCCCGGGTTTGTGAGGCTTTTTCAAACTGCCTCACCAACAGCGCGACATCAACACCGGCAAAGGATTGGACGCCGACACTGACCACGCCAGGTGCCAGATTGGTGCAAAACGCCTCAACCTCTTGCGGGTTCATCACGCTGCGTGTCCAATGGGTGATGCACAGGTGCTGGAATATCGGCCAGATATTCGGATTGGTCTTTTGCACATCATCAACAAACATTCCGTAGAGGGCATACTCAGAAAACTGCAGGCGGTTGCGCAACACACGGTGCCATTTGCCACCGTTCAATGCTGCAAGGTGACGACAGAGTTCCAAGACCGTCGGCCGGTGCCAGGTTACAAAATTGTCGACATAAGAATAGTGGCCAGACGTTGACGGCTGCAATTTCAGGATGTCGAGACAAGCGTTGACGTATTTTGGATTGGCAATCTTGTCCAAGCCCAGCCTGTTTGACGTGCGGTAGAGCCTGATCCGGCCTTGCTGCTCAAGTTGCGACACATCAAAGGGTCGCAGGAAGAACATGTCAGAATCACAATAGGCTAAGCCATCTTCGCTGAGCTTTTCGGCGATGCCGATCTTGATCATCTGCTGCAAATGCCAGCCGATCGAGAGGCCGGTATCTTTCGACCACCACACGCTGCGGCCACCTACAAAGGGCAGGTTGAACAGAAGGCGCATGCCGGAAGGTGCGGTTTCTTCGGTCAGCCAAACCGAGCGGCGCGAACCAGTGAGGTGTTTGAATGCTTCGAAATGTGGCCTGTCTACAATGATGTAATGATGCCAAGGCCCGGTCAGAAACCGATCCATGCTGCGGCAGAGCAGCTTGCAACGTTCCAAATCACCAATATAGCTTGGGGTGACAAAGGCCCAATTCATACTTGTCGCCTCATCGCCCATCGAAGTTTAACCCAAAAATACTTCGCGCAAGCTCAACACTGAGACGACCAGAAAGCCAACGGCAAAGAACACGTAGACCCCAATGAAGACAGCGGCCTGGTGGCCAAAGCCGATGATGACCAGCCCGATAAAGAGCGCGGCCAATGCCAGTTCGACGAACACAACGGGCGGAACGGCCTTGATATTATAGGCCTGCTTGCCCTTGATCTGGCGGTTCTCGTCGGTGACATTCAATTTAGGTG
The DNA here is from genome assembly GCA_043739165.1 of Hyphomicrobiales bacterium. GTDB lineage: Bacteria > Pseudomonadota > Alphaproteobacteria > Rhizobiales > Aestuariivirgaceae > Aestuariivirga. The sequence goes on along the minus strand of JAYUEP010000170.1, from coordinate 6,101 downwards.
TGCGCACAAAGGGCGTGGCCTGGCCCAAAAGCCCCTGCAACACGGCGCGACTGCAGTGGGCGCAAAGGCCGGTTGCCAGGGCCAGGAAGGTGATTGTTGTATAAAGCACATCCAGCGCCGTTTTGCTTTGGCCAATGAAATCACCGGCGCGTTGCGAAATCCAATAGGTGAGAAGGGTTGTGATCATCGCCGATGTAATCATCGCGTTCAGTGTCATGGCGATAGCCATGAAATGACTCAGCCCCAAGAAGGGCAAAGCGGCCGTTGAAAGGGCAAACATGAAAAGGAACAAGAAAATGAAGCTGTTCAGCATGTGGAAAGAGCCTATAACTTTCGTCGAAAGGCTGGCATCCGAGCGCCACAGGTTGGTCAGGGTCTTACGCCCGGTTTCGGCGGCACCCTTGGTCCAACGATATTGCTGCGATCGCACCGCGCTCATCTGCACCGGAAGCTCTGACGGCGTGGTAATGTTTTCCGCAAAAATGAATTTCCATCCCATGATCTGAGAACGGAAGCTGAGGTCGAGATCCTCGGTCAGGGTATCGCTCTTCCAGCCACCCGCTTCTTCAATGGTCTTGCGGCGCCACATGCCACCCGTGCCATTAAAGTTGATGAAGCTGTCAGATGCTTGTCTGCCGCCGTGTTCAACCGAGAAATGATTGTCGATCGCAAAAGCCATCATGCGGGTGATGAGCGAATAATCCGCATTGAGATGTTCCCACCGCGTTTGCACCATGCCAACTTTGGGATCCGCGAAATAGGCAATCACCTGTTTCACAAAATCCGGGCGGGGCAAAAAATCCGCATCAAAAATCGCAATGAATTCTGCTGTGTCGAGCTTCATCCCGTAATCCAGCGCGCCGGCCTTGAAGCCTTTGCGATCGGGCCTGCGGACGTGGTCGATGTTGATGCCCTGGGCCTTGAGTTGAGCGATTGTCTTTGCGGCAATGGCGGCGGTTTCATCACTTGAATCATCCAACAGCTGGACTGACAGCTTATCTTTGGGATAATCCATCTGGGCAACGCATCGGAGCAGACGTTCCACCACATATTGTTCATTATAGATTGGCAGCTGAATAAGAACGGTGGGCCAGGGGCCTGTCCAAGGTGATGGAATTTCCTGAGCTTGGCCCGGCGTGTTCTTCGTGCGCCAATAGAGCAGCGCCAGTGACACTTGCGCCAGGGTAAACACCAACACTGCGGCCGCTGAAAGAAATCCGGCCGTTACGGCGATGATCTGAAGGGCTAGCAATGTCGTCCCTGTTCCGTTCTATGTGTCGCAGCCGTGGCTCTCGCCCAAGGCAGCTGCAGTGTCATACCCGTGGTGGCACAAATGCAATTTTGGGGGCATTCATGGCACCGGGACTGGTTGCCAAATACAAAGTGGGAGCCAAACTGTCAAATGGCCAGTGGTTGGGATGTGAGCAGCCGATATGAGAACAAAACGGATGCTTTGACCCGAAAACTCTGGCATTCTTCCCTATTCTTTGACGAGAGATGGTCTTGGCCTTCAGAATTCCCGCACTTACACGGATTGACTTTTACGTCCTGTCGGTCGTCTTCCGGCCGATGCTGAACGTCTTTCTGTTTGTACTGATCATATTGGAATGTGTGCGCTTTCGCATCGGTCTCAGCCTTGCCATGCACCAAGACAATTTCTTCGCCCTGGTGTTCACCTATTTAAGCCAATGGATGGCGCTTTATGCAGGACTGGCCATGCAGATGGCCCTGGCGGTGGGAGTGATGCTGGGCTTTGCGCGTCTGGCTCAAAACCGCGAATTGGACGCGATGCATGCGCTGGGCTTCGGCTTGCACCGGCTGCTTGTGCCTGCGGCTCTGTTGGCTTTGGTTATCGCAATTGCAGATTTCTTCGTTCTGGGCTGGTTCCAGCCCATCTCGCTCTACAAAAGCGAGTCTCTCGTCCATCAAGTGCAGCGTGTAGCGAGCCTGCTGCCAGAAGGTGGCGATTTTTTCATCTCTACGCCCGGCAAAACTGTGTTGATTGACGGTATCGCCCCCAAGAGCAACTCGTTTCAGAAGATCTTTGTCTATCAGACATATGAAGACGGGAAGAGCGTGGCGACAGGTGGCACCAAGGGGCACCTCACCATCGTTGAGGAAGATCCCAATCAATATTATGATGTGGCTGATGTGCGCATGATGCAAATCAACCTCAAGGACAGCCCGAATGGCCGGGAATTGCCGGAGGCGTACAATGCCAGCTCGAGTTCACAACTCAAAGGTCCAGTGCAGGCCATCGACACACGCAATTTTCGCCCCCGCGGTTCAAGCGAATGGGAGATGACGCTTCCTGAATTGATCACGGGAATTGCACCGCAGGGTTTCGCCGTGAATGCCAATGGCGTCAGGGCTGAATTTCATTACCGGATTGTGCAAATCCTCTTCATCCTGCTGTTGCCCGCGCTGGCGATCCTGTTCGTGGTAGAGCCCAAACGCAACCCCGGGCCTTTCCGCTTTCTTGCCGGGCTTTTGACAATTCTAGGTTTTCACCAATTCATGGGGCTGGCAGTTTCATTTTCTCGCAACGGCCAGGCTTCAGTATTGCTGACGCTGTGGCTGCCACTGCTCATTCTGGCGAGTTTGATTTTCATCCGCTTTCGCTGGCTGGCCCTGAAACCTGGGTTTTCATCAGCGCGTTAGTTTCATTGTGCCAGTTCAAGAATTGGTTGAGTTCGGTCCACCATACAATAGGAGTTTGTAATGCAACTTTCCGGCAGTGAAACGATCCCCGCATCGCGTGAGGCCGTATGGAAGGGCCTCAATGATCCCAAGGTTTTGCAAAAATGCATCCCCGGCTGTGAGAGCATCACACAGAATTCACCCACAGACCTTTCGGCCAAGGTGGTGGCCAAAGTGGGGCCAGTGAAAGCATCCTTCACCGGTGCAGTGAAACTTTCGGAACTGAACCCGCCGGAAAGCTACAAGATCTCAGGCCAAGGCCAAGGAGGCTTGGCAGGCTTTGCCTCAGGTTCGGCTGCGGTGAAATTGACTGCCCTTGGCCCGCAGGAGACCCGGCTTGACTATGAGGTTAATGCGCAGATTGGCGGCAAGCTGGCCATGCTCGGGTCGCGCCTCATTGGCTCCACGGCCCAAAGTCTTGCCGCGCAATTTTTTGGCAAGTTTGCCAGCTTGATCAAACAAGAGGCCAAGGGTGTGCCCGTTGCCATCAAAGCCGAGAAAAAGCCAGCCAAGAAATCACTGGCTAAGAAGCCACCGGTCAAAAAGCCAGTTGTCAAGAAGAGTGCGACAAAAAAAGTGGCGAAGAAGGCTGCAAAGCGGAAATAGTTTTTTAGCGCTTGATCCGTGCCCGCACGCTTTCAAGGGCTTGCGCAGCGGTGAGGTTAGTCGTGTCGACGATGAATGCGTCTGCGGCGGGCTTCAGGGGCGCAAGGCTTCTTGAACTGTCGCGTTCATCGCGGGCTTGAATATCTGCCAGGATTGCAGCAAGGTCCGACCCCGGCGTCTCGCGGAAGCGGCGCTCGGCCCGGGCTTCGGCTGTGGCGGTGATGTAGAATTTATAATCTGCGAGGGGGCAAATAACAGTGCCGATATCGCGGCCGTCAAGCACGGTGCCGGGCGGTTGTCGGGCAAAGCTGCGTTGAAAGGCCAGAAGTGCGGCGCGCACTTTTGGGAGAGCTGCCACTTTCGAGGCATAGCCGCCCACAAGTTCACCACGCAGTTCTGCATCGGCAAAGCCTTGCGGATCAAGATTTGCGGCAATGGCAGCGCAAGCTTCTTCATTTGTGGGATCGACGGCGCGGCGCAGAACCGTCAGGCCCACCATGCGGTAAAGAACGCCCGTATCGAGATAATGAAAACCGAAATCACTTGCCAAAGCCTTGGCGATGGTGCCTTTGCCAGAGGCCGAAGGCCCATCGACGGCGATGATCACCTAGGCCACCTCAATGCCGATCTTGGCGCCCAGCCCATTGAGCAGGCCGACAAAATCGGGGAAGCTGGTGGCGATGAAGGCGCTGTCGTCAATGCGAGTATAAATGCGCGAAGCCAGACCCATGACGAGGAATGACATGGCAATCCGGTGGTCCATATGGGTCGTGACCTTGCCGCCACCGGGCGCACCGCCGCCATTCACCTCCAGCCAATCCTTGCCAGAGGCTGTGAAAACGCCATTGACCTGAAGCCCAGCCTCAACGGCGGCAAGGCGGTCGCTTTCTTTGACGCGCAGTTCCTCCAAACCTTCCATTCGCGTGGTGCCCACGGCAAAGGACGCGGCAACGGCGAGAATGGGATATTCATCAATCATCGAAGGTGCCCTGGATGCCGGGACACGAACGCCTTTCAGCTGCGAATACTTCACATGCAGGTCGCCAACTTCCTCACCGCCAGCAAGACGGCGGTTTTCGATTGTGACATTGCCACCCATTTCAACGAGTGTGTCGATCAGTCCTGTGCGCGTCGGGTTCAACATGATGTTCTCGATCACAATCTCGCTGCCCGGCGTAATGAGGGCCGCCACCATGGGAAAGGCCGCCGATGACGGATCGCCCGGGACCGCAAGATGCTGCGCGTTCAGTTCGTGCCCGCCTTCAATCGAGATATGGCGTGCGCCGTCTTGCTGCTTCACTTCCAACTTGGCACCAAAGGCTTTCAACATGCGTTCTGTATGATCGCGGGTGGCGACGGGCTCAATCACCGTGGTTAGGCCCACAGCGTTGATTCCGGCCAGAAGGACTGCAGACTTCACCTGCGCCGAGGCCATGGGCAAAGTATAGATGATGCCTTGGGCGTCCCTTGCGCCATGCAGTGTCAGCGGCAGGCGGCCGCCTTCAGCGGTTTCAAACCGCGTGCCGAATTGGGCCAGTGGATGGGTAATACGGCCCATCGGGCGTTTGGAAAGCGATGAATCGCCCACGCAGCGCGCGGTGATTGGCGTTGTCGCCATCAGGCCCATGGCCAGGCGTACGCCAGTGCCGGAATTGCCAAAGTCCAAATCTGTTTTTGGCGATTGGAGACCGCGGATGCCCACACCCTCCACATGCCAATCGCCATTCGGCTGTTTTTCTACCTTGGCCCCCAAGGCTGCCATGGCCTTGGCGGTGTTGATCACGTCTTCGGCCTCCAGCAGGCCGGAAATACGCGTTTCGCCTTGAGCGATTGCCCCGAACATCAGTGAGCGATGCGACATCGACTTGTCGCCCGGGACTTTGATGCGGCCTTTCAGGCCTGGGGCTTTTCGGGATGAGAGGGGGGTTGGCGCGGCGTGGTTCATTATGGCGCCTCGATACAGGTTTGGCGCACGCATGTCATCCGACTTCGAACATCACCGACCATTTACAACCCGCCACAAGCCCAGCGAGAAGTCGGCGTCGTTGGCGCGTGGACTTCTGGTCATGGGCCTATCAGACCCCCGATCATCGCTTTTGACATTCGGCCCTGCCCGTGGCATGAGGCCCGCCCATCACCCGATTTTGAACTCTGAAAGGAACCGACGTGGTTAAGCCCGAGCTTGGAACCAAGCGGACATGCCCCAATTGTGCAACCCGCTTTTATGATCTTTTGAAAGACCCGATTACCTGCCCCAAATGCGCGACCAGCTTTGTGGCCCTGCAAATCCTGCCATCCAAGACCGAACTTCCGGGCATGGTGCCGCAGGCTGCTCCCAAGCCACGCGAAGTGGAGACCAATGACGATCCGGAATCGGGTGACGTTGAGCTGGTCAGCCTCGAGGACGTGGAAGCCGCAGAAAAGGCCGATGACGAAACCGCCGGCATCGAAGATGTTGACCTGGGCGAAGACGCCAATACAGAGAACGCCGATGAAGACGATACCTTCCTCGTTGAAGAGGAAGATGACGGCAACATGGGCGATCTTGTCGAAGGCGGCGGCAAGGAAGAAGAAGAGGAGCACTGAGCCCTCGTCAGGGCAACTGGCAGGCCGTTTGGCCAGGCTTTCGCCCTTACAAGAATCTGCTTGCCTCTGGCCGCGAGGCCACCTAAATCACGCAGCGCGTTTGGACGGCTTCGCCCAAACCCCAATCCTTACCAATCGTGGGGTCATAGCTCAGCTGGGAGAGCGCTTGCATGGCATGCAAGAGGTCGGCGGTTCGATCCCGCCTGGCT
>JAYUEP010000169.1:0-3988 GCA_043739165.1 Hyphomicrobiales bacterium | reverse complement strand
GACCTGTGAAGGATTACGAATGCCTGTGCGGCAAATACAAGCGCATGAAATACAAGGGCATCATCTGCGAAAAGTGCGGCGTGGAAGTTACCCTTTCCAAAGTACGGCGCGAACGCATGGGCCACATCGAGCTCGCAGCTCCGGTCGCTCACATTTGGTTCCTGAAATCGGTGCCGTCGCGCATTTCGACCTTGCTCGACATGACGCTGAAGGATGTTGAACGCATCCTCTATTTCGAAAACTATATTGTAACTGAGCCCGGTCTCACGCCCTTAAAGCTGCATCAGCTTTTGGGTGAGAATGAATATCTCAAGGCCCAGGAAGAATATGGCGAGGATTCTTTCACCGCCGCCATCGGCGCGGAAGCGATCCGCGACATGTTGATTGCCATCAATCTCGATCAGCTGAAGATCAGTCTGCGCGAAGAATTGAAAGTGGCCACAGGCGAATTGAAGCCCAAAAAACTGGCCAAGCGTTTAAAGCTGGTTGAGAACTTCCTCGAATCTGGCAACCGCCCGGAATGGATGATTTTGACGGTTGTGCCGGTGATCCCGCCAGAGCTGCGCCCCTTGGTGCCGCTGGATGGTGGCCGCTTTGCCACGTCCGATCTCAACGATCTCTATCGCCGCGTCATCAACCGCAACAACCGCCTGAAGCGCCTCATTGAACTGCGCGCGCCTGACATCATCGTGCGCAACGAAAAGCGCATGTTGCAAGAGTCGGTTGATGCATTGTTTGACAATGGCCGCCGTGGCCGTGTCATCACTGGTGCCAACAAGCGTCCGTTGAAGTCACTCTCCGATATGCTCAAGGGCAAGCAAGGTCGCTTCCGCCAGAACCTGCTCGGCAAGCGCGTCGATTATTCTGGTCGCTCGGTCATCGTCGTGGGTCCGGAATTGAAGCTGCATCAGTGCGGCCTGCCCAAGAAGATGGCGCTCGAACTGTTCAAGCCCTTCATCTATTCCCGCCTTGAAGCCAAGGGGCTTTCTTCCACTGTGAAGCAGGCCAAGAAGCTGGTTGAAAAAGAAAAGCCGGAAGTTTGGGATATCCTCGATGAGGTGATCCGCGAACATCCGATCATGCTTAACCGCGCGCCAACGCTTCACCGCTTGGGCATCCAAGCGTTTGAGCCAGTGCTGATTGAGGGCAAGGCCATCCAGCTGCATCCGCTGGTGTGCACCGCCTTCAACGCCGACTTTGACGGTGACCAAATGGCCGTGCACGTTCCGCTGTCGCTTGAAGCGCAGTTGGAAGCGCGCGTGCTGATGATGTCCACCAACAACGTGTTGCACCCTGCCAACGGCCAGCCAATCATCGTGCCGTCGCAGGATATTGTTCTCGGCCTTTATTATCTCTCGCTCATGCAAGACAATGAGCCGGGCGAAGGCATGGCCTTTGGCAGCATGGCGGAAGTCGACCACGCGCTTCATGCTGGCGCTGTGACACTGCACGCCAAGGTCAAAGGACGCATCAAGGATATGGATGCGGCTGGCGTTCTTCGCACCCGTGTGGTTGATACCACGCCGGGCCGATTGAAGATTGGTGAACTTCTGCCACATGCAGTCAATGTGTCTTATGATCTCTGCAACAAGCTGATGACCAAGCGTGAAATCTCACGCATGATCGATCAGGTCTATCGTCATTGCGGTCAAAAGGAAGCCGTGATTTTCGCTGACCGCATCATGGGCCTCGGTTTCCACAATGCTTACAAGGCCGGCATTTCCTTCGGCAAGGATGACGTTGTCATTCCCGCCGTCAAAGAAAAGCTGGTGGCGCAAACCCGCATTCAGGCCAAAGAGTTTGAACAGCAATATGCTGACGGTCTGATCACGCAGGGCGAGAAATATAACAAGGTCGTTGACGCATGGTCCAAGTGTTCTGCTGCCGTGGCCGATGCCATGATGGCTGAAATTGCTGCTGTCAAAAAAGACGAAGTGACAGGCCGCGTGAAGCCCATCAACTCGATCTATATGATGAGCCATTCGGGTGCGCGTGGTTCGCCAACCCAGATGCGTCAGCTCGGCGCCATGCGTGGCTTGATGTCCAAGCCTTCGGGCGAGATCATCGAAACGCCGATCATTTCGAACTTCAAGGAAGGTCTCTCGGTTCTTGAATACTTCAACTCCACCCACGGCGCCCGCAAGGGCCTTGCGGATACGGCCTTGAAGACGGCGAACTCGGGCTATCTCACGCGCCGCCTGGTGGACGTGGCACAAGACGCCATCATCTCCGAGCTGGATTGCGGTTCGAAGAACTATATCACCACCCGACCGATCATCGACTCCGGTCAAGTGATCGTCACGCTGGGACAACGCGTTCTTGGCCGTACAGCGGCTGAGAATGTGGTTGATCCGGCCACGGGCACCGTCATTGCCCATGCTGGCAAAGAGATGCTCGAACATCATGTCGAGGCCATCGAAAGGGCGGGTGTTGCCGAAATCAAGATCCGCTCGGTCTTGACTTGCGAAACCAAGTTCGGCGTTTGCGCGACCTGTTATGGCCGCGACTTGGCACGCGGTACACCCGTTAACATGGGTGAAGCCGTTGGTGTCATTGCCGCCCAGTCGATCGGTGAACCCGGCACACAGCTCACCATGCGCACCTTCCACATCGGTGGTGCCGCACAGGTGTTGGACGAATCCTTCGTTGAGAGCACGCAGGAAGGCACCATTGAAGTGCGCAATTCGGTGATTGCAAAGGACACCGCTGGCCGTCTCATTGTTATGGGCCGTGCTGCCGTCATCGCCATCAAGGATGTCAAAGGCAACGACCGCGCCACCTTCAAGGTAGGTTACGGTTCGCGCTTGCTGGCCAACACGGGTGACACGGTGAAACGTGGCGTGCGCATCGCAGAATGGGACCCCTTCACCCGTCCTGCCCTGACGGAAGTTGACGGCATTGTCGGCCTTGAAGACGTGGTCGATGGTATCTCGGTCAACGAAGCGACAGACGAAGCCACCGGCATCACCAACCGCGTGATCATCGACTGGCGCACCAACCAGCGTGGCTCAACCCTGAAGCCTGCCATCGTCATCAAGGACGACAAGGGCGAAGTGAAGAAACTGCCACGTGGCGGCGAAGCCCGTTATCTCTTGTCGGTTGATGCCATTCTCTCGGTTGAACCCGGCACAAAGGTGGGCGCAGGCGATGTTCTCGCCCGTAATCCGCTGGAAAGTGCGAAAACGCGCGACATCACGGGCGGTCTGCCGCGCGTGGCCGAGTTGTTCGAAGCGCGCCGTCCGAAAGACGCTGCCGTCATTGCCGAAATCTCTGGCAAGATCGAATTTGGCCGCGACTACAAGAACAAGCGCCGCATCCGCATCGTCCCACAAGAGGGCGAGGCAGAGGCCGTGGAATATTTGATCCCCAAGGGCAAGCATTTGCCTGTGCAGGAAGGCGACTTCATTGAAAAGGGCGAATACATCATGGACGGCAATCCCGCGCCGCATGACATTCTCGCCATCAAGGGCGTGGAAGAGCTGGCCTCATTCCTCGTTAATGAAATTCAGGAAGTCTACCGACTGCAAGGTGTGGGCATCAACGACAAGCACATCGAAGTAATTGTGCGCCAGATGTTGCAGAAGGTTGAAATCACCGACAATGGTGAATCAACCTTGCTGGTGGGGGAACAGATTGACCGCGAAGAGCTTGACCGTGAAAATGCCAAGCTTATCTCTGAAGGCTTGAAGCCTGCTTCTGGCCAGCCTGTGCTCCTCGGCATCACCAAAGCAAGCTTGCAAACGCGCAGCTTTATCTCGGCGGCGTCGTTCCAGGAAACCACCCGTGTGCTCACCGATGCTGCTGTTCAAGGCAAGATCGACACATTGGATGGCCTCAAGGAAAACGTCATCGTTGGCCGCCTCATTCCTGCCGGCACCGGTGGCATGTTGGCCAGGTTCCGTTCGATCGCCGACAAGCGCGACAAGCTGATCATTGAAGAACAGCAGAAGTCACAACTGCCGCCCGCTGCGGCGGAGTGATTACGCAA
>JAYUEP010000168.1:0-4008 GCA_043739165.1 Hyphomicrobiales bacterium | reverse complement strand
TTGAAAATGTTCTGACCGGCGCCCAGAACCAATCGGGCGAAACCATCCTCTCCAATTTTCTGCGCTTTGGCAAAGTGGCAGCCGAGGAGCGTGCTGCATTCGACAAAGCCAAGGGGCTCCTCGATTTCGTCAAACTGCAACACCTGATGCATGAACCAGCGCGTGTTCTCTCGGGCGGGCAGCGCAAGCTGTTGGAACTGGCGCGCGTGCTGATGGCTGATCCGTCGATCATCTTGCTGGATGAGCCCGCCGCTGGTGTTAATCCGGCGCTGCTGGAATTTATCATTGATCGTGTTTTGGAGCTCAACGCCCAAGGAAAATCTATCCTGTTGATTGAGCACAACATGGATATGGTGACGAGACTATGCCACCGCGTGGTGGTGATGGCTGCGGGTAAATTTCTGACGCAGGGTCCGCCACAAGTTGTGGCCCGCAATCCCGTCGTCATTGAGGCCTATCTAGGTGCTGCCGCATGATGGTGCCTACGGTACCCGCCTTGCAAACAGCTGGCCTTGTGGCAGGCTACGAGCGCGACCTGCCCATTGTGCGCGGCATTGATCTTGCCGTTGCCGCTGGTGAGTTCGTCGCCATTCTCGGCCCCAATGGTGCGGGCAAATCCACCTACGTCAAAGCCATTGCCGGAACCGTGCCAACCTTTGGCGGATCAGTTTTTCTTGGTGGCCAAGACATCACAGATACGCCGCTGCACCAGCGCTCGGGCAAAGGTCTCGGCTTTGTGCCACAAACTGAGAACATCTTCACCAGTCTGACCATCGCTGAAAACTTTCGGTTGGCCGCTGATGTTCTGCCCAAAACTCTCAGAGGCCCCCGGCTTGATAAAATCTATTCCATGTTTCCAGATCTTGCTGGTCGCCCCCGGCTGCGGGCCGGTCAGCTCTCGGGCGGGCAGCGGCAGATGCTGGCGGTGGCACGGGCGCTCATTGTGGAGCCGAAGGTTCTCATTCTGGATGAACCATCGGCCGGATTATCACCCAAGATCGTTGGTACTGTCTTTTCCATGCTAAAGGAGATCAACAAGACAGGCGTCACGATCCTCCTGGTTGAACAGAATGTGAAGGCGGCTCTTCGCGTGGCCGATCGTGGTGTCATCCTCGTTGAAGGCCAGCTTCGCTACGAAGGCAAGGCGGATGTGCTGACCAGCGATCCACTGCTTGCCGAACTTTATCTGGGCGCGCAAACGATGAGAAAGGCCGAAACATGAATGCGCAAATCATCATGGATGGCCTGATTGCTGGCAGCATGATCGGCCTTGGCGCGGTCGGCATCACGCTGACCTACTCTATCCTTCGCTTCGCCAACTTTGCCCATGGCGACATGATCAGTTGGGCAGCCTATTTTGCGCTGGCCGTCAGCACCGCTTTGGGCACGCTTATCCCCGGTCTGTCAGCCCCCATCGGGCCTTTCTCATTTGGTTGGTCGTTACCTGTGGGGCTGGTTGCGGCCATCGTACTCTCTGGACTTTTGGCGCTGCTCGTTGACTGGCTGTTATTTGCCAAGTTGCGAGAGCGCAGCGGTGCTGTGATCATTCTGGTGATGGCTAGTTTTGGTGCCGCACTCACACTGCGCAGCTTCCTCGAATTCGTCTTCACGTCAAAGCCGAATTATTTTACTGACGCTTTACAGATCGCCCACCCGCTTTTTGCGGGCACGCGCGCTACGGCGGATCAATTGCTTGGCCTTGGCCTTGCTGTTGTTCTGGTGGCACTCGTGCATCTTGTACTGACACGCACAGCTGCGGGCCGCGCCATGCGGTCGGTGAGTGAAAATCAGGCGCTGGCGGGGCTGGCGGGCATCAACGTGGCAAAGACCATTCGCCTCGCCTGGTTGTTTGGCGCGGGCCTTGCTGCTGTGGCGGGAGTGATGGCCGGGCTGCTGGTCCAAATCCGGCCCTATATGGGCCACGACATGCTGCTACCTCTTTTTGCTGCCGCTATCCTCGGGGGAATTGGCAGCGTGCCGGGCGCCATGGTTGCGGGCCTCATCATTGGCCTAGCGGAGGCGCTGTGTGTGCAATTCGTGGGCGCAGAATGGCGTGCAGCTGTCTCCTTTGCTGTGCTCGTTGCCATTTTGCTGCTGCGGCCGCAGGGACTGTTCGGGAGGCAGGCCTCATGATTGAACTCATCAGCTATGGAGCCTTTTTTCTGACACTGGCACTCACCTTTGCCATCATGTGTCTGGGTCTCAATGTGCAGTGGGGCCAAACTGGATTGTTCAATGTTGGTGTTGCGGGATTCGTTGCAATCGGTGCTTACGTCTCGGCGCTGCTCACCACGCCGGATGTTCCCGAACGGCTAGGCGGTTTTGGTTTGCCGATTGCTGTGGGCTGGATTGCGGCGGCGGCGGCAACAGCGTTAGCATCGGCGCTTTTGGGTGGGCTCACCATCCGGCTACGGTCAGACTATCTGGCGATCGCGACGTTTGGTTTTGCAGTAGTGGTGCAATTGGCCGCGTTGAATTTACAATCCATCACAGGCGGACCTTTCGGCATCAGCTTTATTCCGCGGCCTTTCGGATCGTTTGCTGGTGATCCGCTGGTATTTGGCCTGCTCAATCTTGCTGTGGTATCGGCTGTCACGCTTGGTGTCTATTTAGCCCTTGAGCATCTCATGCGCAGCCCCTGGGGCCGTGTGCTGCGCGCCATCCGTGAGGATGAACAGGCCGCCACGGCGCTGGGCAAAAATGCTATCTCGTTCCGCATCCAGTCTTTCGCTGTGGGTGGTGCCATTATGGGGCTGGCGGGGGCCGTGCAGGCCCACTTCATTGGCTACATTTCACCTGAAGGTTATGTGCCTATTCTCACCTTCCAGGTTTGGGCCATGTTAATCGTGGGGGGCTCAGGCAATAACCGCGGTGCTATTCTGGGTGCCATCGTCGTCTGGGCCTTCTGGGCTGCATCTGGTGCAGTGATTGCCGCCCTTGTGCCGCCAGGGGAACAGGCGCGGGCTTCGGCCCTCAAGATCGTCATGATCGGTGTTGCCATCTGCCTTGTCCTGTTGCTGCGCCCGCGTGGCCTACTCGGGGAATTGAAAACAGTTTCGCGCCACATCGAAGACGGCAAGTCCTAATTCAGCGCCAAGGATACCAAACCATGTCAGATGCAACATACGACCTACCGCAAACCCAACTGTCTGGTGGGTTATCGATCCCCTCCATAGTTTGCGGATTGTGGCAAGTGGCGGATATTGAACGCGGTGGCACGCCGATTGACCCAGAGCGTGGCGGCGATGCGTTGCAAGCCTATGTGAATGCCGGATTCACTGCTTTCGACATGGCCGATCACTATGGCACGGCCGAACTCATCGCGGCCAATTTACTGCGCCGCTATACGGAAGGGCTAAAGCCAATGGCTTTCACAAAATGGTGCCCAGAGCCCGGGTCCATGACGCCCGCAGTCGTGCGGCTTGGTGTGCAGGAGCGGCTGGACCGATTAGGGGTTAAAAGTGTTGATCTTTTGCAGTTCCATTGGTGGACCTTTGAACATCCCGCTTGGCTCGACGCACTGCATGAGATCAAGAAGCTCAAAAATGAAGGATTAGTGCGCGCCATTGGTGTTACCAATTTCGATGCTGCCCATCTTGCTCTGGCACTTGCCGATGGCATCCCCATTGTCTCCAATCAGGTTTCTTTCTCGGTGGTGGACCGGCGTGCGCGCGGCGAACTGAGCGCGCTTTGCGCCAACACCGGTGTGAAACTTCTGGCCTATGGCACGTTGAATGGTGGTTTTATTTCAGAGAAGTGGCTGGGCAAGCCCGAGCCCAAGGACATTTCTGATTGGAGCAAATCAAAATACAAGCGCTTCATTGATGCCGCCGGCGGATGGGCCATATATCAGGAGCTGCTGTCCGCGCTCAACACAATCGCAAAAACGCATGGTGTTTCTCTTTCGAATGTTGCGACGCGATGGGTGTTGGAGCAGCCCGCCGTGGCAGCCATCATCATTGGCGCGCGCATTGGTGAAAACGAATATCACGCGAGTAATCGGCAGAT
>JAYUEP010000167.1:0-4047 GCA_043739165.1 Hyphomicrobiales bacterium | reverse complement strand
ACATACGCCTCGATCTGGAAATTTGGTGGAGCCGTTCAGCGCGTCGCAGCTGATGCAACTGCATTTGGAGACCGCTCGATGCCCTTCATGTTCAGTTTGGATGCCATCTGGTCCGATGCAGTAGAAGATGACGCAAATATCAAGTGGGTTCGTAGTTCCTGGCAATCTATGCAGCGCTTTTCGACGGGTCGGATGTATCTCAATTTCCCCGGACTTGGCGAAGGCGAGAATCTGGTGCGCGATGCGTTTGGATTAAAGGCCTATCAAAGGCTCCAAGAAGTGAAGCGAAAATACGACCCCACTAACATCTTCAAGATGAACCAAAACATTCTTCCAAAATGACCGCTTTTGGCCCAAAGCACCAAATTGCGCGTCTGAAATTCTTGTCTGCTCATGAGCGCAATGCCGACGCCACGCTTGGCGACACTGGCGTAGGAAGGGACCTCATCCGCCCTTCGGGCACCTTCTCCACTTTGTGGAGAAGGGACAATTGCTGCCTATCCCTTCTCCTTTGGAGAAGGTGGCGCGAAGCGCCGGATGAGGTCCCTTCAATCTTGATGCCGTCGCCTACATCTCCTGCTTGGTCTGCAAATAGCAATTCGCCTTCCCGCCATAAATCATCCCGCGCAAAATACGGCGAAGGCTTTCTGATTTCCGCAATGGGGCCAGCGCTGTCTGCCCCACATCATGCAGCACAACCTTGGCCGCATCCCAAGTGGGGGCAACGCCCGGTGCACGCTGCGCAAAACCATAACGGCAGAGCGTGCCATTCATCAGGCGAATTTTGTTGAGGCGCAAAACTTCTGGCGTCTTCCATGTAATCGCCATAGAGGCTGAATAGCTGTTGCCAGTCCTTGCCCTGGCGCGTAATCAATATCGTAAATCCCGGGGGACAACATCGGGAGGGCAGCGACATGACGACAAGTCAAATGGTAGGCACTGTCACGGGATTGTGGCGCTTCCCTGTGAAGTCGATGGGGGGCGAGCAACTCCCCGAGGTCGAGGTGACCGAACGCGGTGTCCTTGGCGACAGGACCTATGCGCTCATCGATACGGACACAGGAAGGGTCGTGAGCGCAAAAAGCGCGAGACTATTTCCCGGCTTGCTCAACTGCAAAGCAAAATTTGTTGAACCACCACACAATGGCGGTGAAGCACCAGCAGTACAAATTTCATTACCAGACGGCACGGCAGTTAGGAGCGATTCGGGAGACGCAAGCCGAGTTTTGTCCGCTCACTTTGGGCGCAATATCTCCCTGAAGCGGTCAGCCCCGGCGGACTTCACGATTGATCAATATCATCCGGACGTGGATGGCGCAGACCCCAGCGGCAACCGCGATGCGGTAGTCCCGCAGAAACTCGGGTCTGCACTGTTTGCCTCACTTGGTATAGAATCTCCGGTTCCTGTCGGTTCTTTTCTTGATGTATTCCCCCTATCAGTCATTACCTCCTCCACGATCACACGCCTGAGCGAGCTACAACCCCAGACCAACTTCGATCTGCGCAGGTTTCGCATGAACGTGATTTTGAAAACTGAGGGATCAGGCTTCGTCGAGAACGATTGGGTTGGTCATACCCTGACCCTTGGCGAAGGGGTCCAATGCAGCATTGGGATGCTCGACCCGCGATGTGTGATGACAACGCTGGCCCAAGATGATCTGCCGCAAGACACCGAAGTTCTTCGCACACTTGTTCATCACAATAGAGTTCAACTCGGTGAGATGGGACGGTTCCCTTGCGCGGGCGTCTATGCTGTGGTGGCGGCACCCGGCACGGTGCGAACGGGAGACCAAGTCAGACTGAATTGAGCACGACGAGGTCCCTTTAATTGGCGGGCCTGGTGTTACAACCCCTGCTTCGGCTGCAAATAATAATTGGCATTCCGCCCATAAACCATCCCGCGCAATAGAGCGCGCAAGCGTTCTGATTTCCGCAAGGGTGCCAGCAACGTCTGCCCCACATCATGTAGCACAACCTTGGCGGCATCCCACGTGGGGGCAACGCCCGGTGCACGCTGCGCAAAGCCGTAGCGGCGGAGCGTGCCATTCATCAGGCGAATTTTGTTGAGGCGTAGAACCTCTGGCGTTTTCCAGGTCATCGCCATCGAGATCGAATAGTTGTTGCCCGTGCTCACCCAATGTGGAATCGTGTAGGGCATATGCACGGCGTCCCCCGGCTTCAGCGTATGCACCGTGGCGCGGCTTTCGAACCAGTCATCATATTTGCGGTTCCTGTGCACCGAGGGTGAGATTTCCAAATCTTCTTCCGCCACCAGTGAACGATCATCATTATCAAAAGTGCGCACAAATTTGTCGCCCCTGATCTGGATCAGGATGTTCTCCTCCATGTCGACGTGAAACGGCGTCGTTGCCTTGGCAGAGGAAATGAAAATAAAACCTTCAAGGTCGGTATAGTCAGAAGGCTTCAGCCCCGCCGCCGCATTGGCCTCACGCACGAATTGTTCGAGCAAGGCCTTATAAGCTGGGTCTTTCTCCACCCGCTTGATCACTATCCAGGCATTTGCGGTCTCAATGGATTGGATCACATCTTCGGCAGGCCTGTCGATCTTCGGAATATCCTCACCCCTGATGCCGACGGCAACCTTGCCGGAATTATATTCTATGGCATCGCGCGGCATGGATTTGGCCAGCTCCACCAGGCGCGGCAAAGTGAAAAGTGGATTACTGGCCAAGCCATGTTTCAGGGTGAAGGCGCGTTTGAGAAAATTCTGCTTTGCGGCGGCGGGATCGACATGGACGATGCTCATGATCTCTTCCTGTTTGAAACAAGATAAAAAGCGCTTTTGGCCAGCGCCCTTAGTTCCTGTTTTGCAAGCAAGGCCCATGCCACCAGTTGAAAGCCCAAGGCCGAGACATCAGGCCCTGCGACAAGCACATCTTGAAAGCCGATCCTGTCGCGCCAGATGCGCTCAATCATCGGATGGCCGGGGATGGCGGAGGAGTCGACGCGGACGATGCCGCCCTCAGCAAAGAAACTCTCCGTGGCATCGAGAATGACCAAAGTGCCGGGCGAGAATTTGGCGAAACCCTCGTCATAGGCGATCTTGCCGAGCCAGGCTTCATTTCCCTCAACAATGGCAAAGAGTGCCGCAACGGCCTTGCCGTTGAGAACCAAACGCCAGAAGCGCAACTTGCCTGCGGCATGAAGGTTTTCCATGGCTTTGCGAAAGGCCGCCAAGCTGGAAACATCATTCTTCAGCGCCGTGCCGCGTTCGCCCTTCCAACCTGCCGCTTCCAGCGCAAGCAAATCTTCAACAAAGCCATTCAAATTGCTGTTTTGATTCAAGGTTTCGAGCCGGAGCTCACCCTGCTCCGAAAGCCGCGCCCGCTGGCGCTTCAATTCCTTGCGACGCTTATGATCAAAGTTTTCGGCCAACCAGGTCTCGTAAGTTCCGCTCAGAACCAACCCGGCCCGCGCCCAAGTTTGCAGCACAAATTTCCGCGTTGCAGCGGTTTCCAGAGCCACCGCAAAAGCGCCTTCCGTCGGCACGGACTTGAACAGAAACGGCTTGGTCCGGGAGTTCAGAAACGCCTGCAAGGCCTCAACCGCACCCTCTGCCGCCACATGTGGCAAACCGCTGGCAATCAATGGCGACGAAGGAGTTTGATCGTAAATTCGGCCCGGCTGCGCGACCAAAGCAAAGGCAAGTTGCCCTCCCTGCTCAACCGCCTCGAGAACCCCAGCATCAGCCTGTGCCAAAATGGGAATGAGGAGCTCCGGTGCGCCATAGCCCGAAGGAACAAGCGCCCGTGCCGACAACGCACGCCAGGCAATGGTTTGCTTTTCAGCATCCCGCCCTTGAACCATCGTCACCTTGAAACTCTTGGCCAACATTCCTGCCCCGAAGCAAATTCGCGGCCAGCAGCTGTGCTGGCCCACGGGCTTTAGGCCGAAGCCCTAAACCCACAGCTAAGGGACAGGGTTAAAACAAAAAGACCGACCCATAGGCCGGTCTTTAAATTCAGTCGAAAGCGAGCGAGATTAAGCGTCAGCCTTCACCGCGAAAACCTGGCGGCCACGATAGGT
>JAYUEP010000166.1:0-4054 GCA_043739165.1 Hyphomicrobiales bacterium | reverse complement strand
TTGCGCCCGCAGCTTGTGAAAGAATGTCTGCCTTGCGCAAGGCATCTTTAACAGCCGTCTTGCGCGCTTCATCCTGTTGGGCTTGAGGGTCTGCCACCGTGAAGGAAATACCGTCAATCTGGTTTGAGCCAGCGCTCACAGCCTTGTCCAAAATCCCGCCGAGATCGGCAATCTTGTGGACAGTCACTGTCACTTTGTTGCTGACATCATAGCCCACAACCTTTGGCGGTTGAGCATTGTTGCTGCCATAGTCATAGCGTGGGCCAACGCTGAAATTGGAAGTCATCACATCCTTGTCGTCAATGCCGGAGGCCTTCAACATCGTCAAAAGTGCTGTCATGTTTTTTGTGTTGGTGTCGAGCGCTGCCCTCGCCGTTGCGGCTTGGGACAACGTACCCAGATCAATCACGGCCAAATTGGGCACCGCCTTCACCTCGCCGTGCCCGGAAAGGGACAAGAGGCGTGGTTGCTGTGGTGTTTCTGCCAGTACGGGACCCGTTGCAATTGCTGCCGCGATCAACATCGAAACGGCGAGAGGCCTGATCATATGAGTTTCCTTTGCCCGTGAACCGCAGCACGCGCAGCGGAGTGGGGCGCAAATCAAATGGAAATTATGTTTGATTTAGGGCGGTTACTTCGCGCTCAAACAAGCTTCACCGGAACGGCGGCTCATCAAAACTGCGCAGCTTGCGTGAATGCAAGCTTGAACGCGTGTTGCGCAAGTTTTCCAGCGTCGCAATGCCAATCATCAGATGTTCGCCCACCGCGCGGTCATAAAATGCATTGGCCGCACCCGGCAGTTTGATTTCGCCATGAAGCGGCTTGTCGGAAACGCAAAGCAGTGTGCCGTAAGGAACCCGGAAGCGGTAGCCCTGCGCCGCAAGCGTCCCCGATTCCATATCAATGGCAATGGCGCGTGAAAGGTTGATGCGCTTGCGCTCCAAGCTCCAGCGCAATTCCCAATTCCGGTCGTCATGCGTCATCACTGTTCCGGTGCGCAGCCGCGCCTTCAAGGCCTCGCCAGTTTCGCCAGTCACTTGTGCGGCGGCCTGCTGCAAAGCCACCTGAACTTCCGCCAGCGCCGGAATGGGAATCTCAGGCGGCACCAAAGTGTCGAGAATCCGGTCTTGCCGCAGATAGCCATGGGCCAGAACATAATCCCCTATGCGTTGCGATTGGCGAAGCCCGCCACAATGGCCGATCATCAGCCAGCAGTTGGGCCGGAGCACGGCCAGATGATCAGTCATGTTCTTGGCATTGGAAGGCCCAACACCGATATTGACCAAAGTGATTCCGCCTGCGCCGTCGCTGCGCGAAAGGTGGTAGGCAGGCATCTGGAATTTGTGCCAAGGGCTATCGGCCAAAATCTGGTCGATCTGCTCTGCCGTCAGCCCACGGACGATTTTGCCGCCGCCGGGCAGATGCAATGTGTCATAGGGACTTTCAGTGGCAAGCTGCGCAATCGCCCAGCCAATGAACTGGTCGACGTAGCGGTGATAATTTGTCAGCAAGATCCAGGGCTGAAACTTGTCCCAATGCGTGCCGGAATAATGTTGCAAACGCTTCAGCGAAAAATCAATGCGCACCGCATCAAACAACGCCAGCGGCAAGGGACTACCTGCAGGAGGTTCCCACTGTCCATCAGCGATTTCATCGCCCACCAAGGCCAGCTGTGGAACCGGAAAATGCAAGGCCAACTCGGCCGCAGAAATGGCCTCCGTTCCCAATTCATTGGCACCCTGCAAAACGTAAGGATAGGGGATCTCCTGAGTCGACTGCGAAACGCTGATCGTGGCACCATAATCGCGTGTCAGATAGTTCAGCTGCTCTGTCAGGTATTGGCGAAAGAATGCGGGTTGGGTGATTGTTGTGGCATAAGTGCCTGGCCCTTGAAACTTGGCATAGGCGCGCGAAATCGCCGGCGGCACATCATCGGTTTCATAGTTCAGCTTAAGCTCTGGATAGCAGAACAAGCGGCGCTCTGCAGCCGTGGGCACAACGCGTGATTTGAAAAATCTCTGCAAGGCATGTCGCAATGCCTCGGTGGCTTGCGCATGGCGATCAATGAGTTGCGATACGGCGGCTTCAGGTGAAAGAGTCTTGGTGTTCATGAACAAGCCCTAGCATAGATTTTGAAAATCATGTAGCCAGAACCCGCTGAAAAGAGAAGCCTAAGGGGGGCCTGTAGCTCAATGGTTAGAGCTGACGGCTCATAACCGTCTGGTTCCAGGTTCGAGTCCTGGCGGGCCCACCAAGGTGGCTTTTCTGTTTTGGCTAAATTTGCAGTCTCCGCAAATAGGCCGCCTTTTGCGGGGGAATTCGCGCTTGTGGGAGTGGCGGTGTGGCACCACGCGGCCAGAGAGACTTGAGTGCTGACGGATTTTCGAGTGAAGTCTCTGAGAGGCTCATTTGAGGTCCACACCGTTCGGGCGATGGAACTACAGGCTTTGCAATGGCCATCGCCGAGGCAACGCTTCCGCAGTGTCCGTTGCTGATCAAATCAATTTTTTGAGAAGCCCAAGACGCGGGCCTGCAGCTCCCAATCAACAGGAAGATCAGACATGCGCTGAAGGCGTTTGGCCGTGAGATCGACGGGCTGCCCACCGTTGAGAATGGCACTGACGATATCGGGCGCGAGGAATGCCAGGGGGATTTGACGACTGACTTCGCTGGCCGGAATATTTTCACGTGCGGCGATCGCCTTCACGGATGAATTGGGAAGAGTGCTGAGTTCCTGGAACCAAGCCCATGCGTTGCTGATGACACGCACGAGATGGGGATCAACACGCCTGTTGGTTTCCAGTCCGGTTGTAACGATAAAGTGAGCCTCAACACCTCGCCGCTTGAGTTGAAAGGGAAGGGTCAGTGGAAAAGTGGCGTCAGGCTCGCGGGGTTGCAAGTGGCCAGCGGTTCAAGGCCGATCGCTTCAGCCAGCACTTTTGAACGCAGATGAATGACCATCTGGCCTGTTGCGATTTCTACTTTCTCGATCAGTGGAAGGAGATTGGAAAGCCTCATTGATGGGGGAAGTTTATCTATCTGATCAATAAGATGATTAGCCTTGTTGAGAACTTGATTGAGCACGCCGGCATCGAGGTTCTTGATGCTTTGACCACCCGTCGCAGCTTCGAGAACTGCCGCAGGTTTACGCAGCAAGCTCAGAACAGATTCCACAATAACGCGCTCCAGCGGCACGGCTGGCAGTCGCCAGCCTGTAGGATCGGATCGGTCAACCTCAAGAAGCCGCCGCGAGACATAATAGTGATAGCGGCGGCTTTGCTTCTTCGCATGAATCGACGAGAGCCTGTCGCCCGTGTCATCAAACAAAATCCCCGTCAGCGGCCTCGAAGCTGCGATTTTTGTTGCTTTGCAGCGACCACTTGCAACAAGCTTGTCGTGCACCTGATCCCAAAGCTCACGAGCCAGGATGGCTTCATGGTTTCCGCGATAGATGTTGCCACCATGCGCTATCTCGCCCACATAGGAGTGGTAGCGCAGCAGGGCATGGAGATTTCCCCTTGAAAACGGCCTGCCACCGCAGCGCACTGAGCCATCAGGTCTTCTCCGCAACTTTGTCACGATACCCTTGGCTTTGGCCCAAGCGGTCAGCGCCTTGGTAGAACCCAGCTCAATATAGGCTTCAAAGATCTGGCGCACCTGTTCTGCTTCAGGACGATTGATAACCAAGTTCTTCTCTTTGACATCATAGCCGAGCGGAGGCTGGCCACCCATCCACATGCCCTTCTTATTGGAGGCGGCGATTTTGTCCCTGATGCGCTCCGCCGTGACCTCTCGTTCAAACTGGGCAAAGGACAGCAATACATTGAGTGTCAGCCGGCCCATTGATGTGGTGGTGTTGAATTGCTGCGTGACCGACACAAATGACACACCCTTGTGACCTGCCACTGAAGTTTCATCCGGCAGCTTTTAGAGTCTCCAGCAGTTTTATGCCCGTTTGGGCGGGTTGAGCAACAGGGCGGAACGCGGAGCCGTCAGTGAGCGCAGCGTGGAGCCCTGTTGCGGTTAGCTTGGCAGCGAAGGCCGCCGGTGTTTG
>JAYUEP010000165.1:0-4064 GCA_043739165.1 Hyphomicrobiales bacterium | reverse complement strand
TCCGCCAAAAAGCGGTTTAAAATGACGGCTTCCGGCAAGGTTCGCGCCGGCGCTGCTGGCAAACGCCACGGCATGATCAAGCGCACCAAGAAGCAAATTCGCAACCAGCGTGGCACGATGATTTTGGCTAAGGGTGATGAACGCCTGGTCAAGATCCACATGCCATATGCACGCTAAGGGAGGGCTCTAAATGTCTCGCGCAAAAGGCGGCGTTGTTGCCCGCAAATCCCACAAGAAAGTCATGAAGGCCGCGAAGGGCTATTTCAGCCGTCGCAAGAACATTTTCCGCGTTGCCGTTCAGGCCGTGGAAAAGGCCGGTCAATATGCCTACCGCGATCGCCGCCGCAGGAAGCGCAATTTCCGCGCCCTGTGGATTCAGCGCATCAACGCGGCAACCCGCGAACTCGGCATGACCTATGGCCGATTTATCTATGGCCTGGACAAGGCCGGGATTGTGGTTGACCGCAAGGTTCTTGCAGACCTCGCAGTTCATGATGCAGCAGCTTTCGCTGTTCTCGTTGAAAAGGCAAAAGCTGCGCAGGCAGCCTAAGCCACACAATTTTGATAGACCTTGACCGGGCTTCTCTGGCGCATCAAACGCTTGTGAGGCCCGGTTTTATTTTGAGGATCGTATGTCGCATAAGCAAGACATCATGGCGCAAATCAACGCCGCTTGGAATGAAGCCGGCGTTGAAGCTATTCGCGTTCAAGTTTTAGGCAAAAAAGGCGTAATTTCAGAGCAGATGGCGGCCCTTGGTAAAATGCCTCCAGAGGAACGCAAAGCTGCTGGAGCCGATCTGAATGCCCTCAAGGACGAAGTTAGCGAAGCTTTGGCTGCCCGCAAATCGATGTTGGCTGAGGCGGCACTTGAGGCGCGGCTGGTCACCGAAAAATTGGATATGACCTTGCCAGTGCGCCCACAAAGTGCAGGCACCATCCATCCGGTCTCACAAGTCTGGGAAGAAGTGGTGCAGATTTTCGGCGATCTCGGATTCAGCGTGGCCGAAGGCCCGCATATCGAGGATGACTTCCACAATTTCGATGCGCTCAACATGCCGCCCGATCATCCGGCGCGGCAGGAGCATGACACGTTCTATTTCAATGAGAAGCCCGATGGCTCGCGCAATGTGCTGCGCACGCATACATCGCCCGTGCAAATCCGCACGATGCTTTCGCAGAAGCCGCCAATCCGCATCATTGCACCCGGCCGCACATTTCGCTCAGACTCAGACATGACGCACACGCCCATGTTCAACCAAGTGGAAGCCTTGGTGATTGATGAAGTGACACATCTGGGAAACCTCAAATGGATCTTGCAGGAATTCTGCAAGGCCTTCTTTGAGGTGGATGATGTGAAGATGCGCTTCCGCGCCTCGCATTTTCCGTTCACCGAGCCTTCCATGGAAGTGGATATTCAATATGCGCGCGAAGGCGGGCAGTTGAAGATCGGCACCGGCGACAAGTGGCTGGAGATTCTGGGCAGCGGCATGGTGCATCCCAATGTGATCAAGGCTGGCGGGCTTGACCCCGACAAGTACCAAGGCTTTGCCTTCGGTATGGGTCTGGATCGTTTGGCCATGCTGAAATACGGCATCCCCGATCTGCGCGCGTTTTTCGAAAGCGATCTGCGCTGGCTGAGACACTACGGCTTCCGCTCGTTACAAGTACCGACACTGGCGGGGGGACTGTCCTAAATGTCCTCGCCCGCAAAGCGGGAGAGGAAGGGGACCCATTGCGTAGCAATGGGGTAGGTGAGGGGAATGCGAGACAATGAAAATCTCAAAGCAGCAAGAGCACTTCGCAAGTCAACAACCACGCCCGAAGTAAGACTTTGGGAACAACTTCGCAACCGTCAACTCGCCGATTTCAAATTCAGACGGCAGGCACCAATCGGAAATTACATTGTCGATTTTGTCTGCCCTGAAAAAATGTTGGTTGTCGAACTTGATGGTTGGACTCATTCAACACCCAAGGAACTTGCTCACGACCAACGCCGCACAGCTTTTCTCAATGGAGAAGGCTATCGTGTGATCCGCCTCAATAATACTGAAGCCATGCAAGCCATAGACGAAGTTTTGAAATTGATTTTGGACGAGTTACAGAAATGACCAACACTTCCCCTCACCTATCCCAACTTTGCAAGGGCAAAGTTGGGCCCCTTTCCTCTCCCGCAAGCGGGCGAGGACGTTTAGGAACAGCAATATGAAATTCACCCTCTCTTGGCTCAAAGAGCATCTCGACACCACCGTCTCCCTCGATGAAATTCTCGAAGGCCTGATCGGCGTTGGCCTCGAAGTCGAAGAAGTCACCGACAAAACCAAGCAGCTTGCCGCCTTCAAAGTAGCCAATGTTCTTGAAGCCGAGAAACATCCGAATGCTGACAAGCTGAAGCTCTGCAAGGTGGAAACTGACGCTGGCATCAAGCAGGTGGTCTGCGGCGCGCCCAATGCGCGGGCTGGCATGAAGGCGATCATTGCGTTGCCGGGCGCCGTGATTCCGGCCACGGGCGAGACGCTGCAACTGGGCAGCATTCGCGGCCAAGAATCCCAAGCCATGATGTGTTCAGAGCGGGAACTGCTGCTCTCGGAAGAACACAACGGCATCATCGAAGTTGAAGGCGATTGGCCGGTCGGAACACCTGCTGCCGTCGCGCTCGGTCTCAATGATCCGATGATCTATATAAAGGTGACAGCCAACCGACCCGATGCGCTGGGTGTTTATGGCCTTGCGCGTGATCTCGCTGCCAAGGGCTTGGGCAAATTGAAGCCGCTGAAGGCGGAGCCAGTGAAGGGCACATTCAAATCGCCTATCTCGGTTTCGATTGCGGATGACAGCAATAGCTGCAAGCTGTTCGTAGGCCGCTATTTCAAAGGCGTGAAAAACGGGCCTTCGCCCAAATGGCTGCAAGACCAGTTGCGCGCCATTGGGTTGCGCCCGATTTCAGTGTTGGTGGACATCACCAATTACATGACCTTCACCTACGCGCGGCCCTTGCATGTATT
Organism: Hyphomicrobiales bacterium; assembly: GCA_043739165.1. Classification (GTDB taxonomy): domain Bacteria; phylum Pseudomonadota; class Alphaproteobacteria; order Rhizobiales; family Aestuariivirgaceae; genus Aestuariivirga. The sequence continues at coordinate 1,062 of JAYUEP010000165.1, read as the reverse complement.
TGATGCGGATAAAACGCAGGGCAACATCACCGCGCGAGGCGCGAAAGATGGTGAAAACCTTCTGGCACTCGATGGCAAAACCTATGCGCTGGCTAGTGGCATGACGGTGATTGCCGATGACAAAGCCGCCGAAGGCATCGCGGGTATCATGGGCGGCGAAGAAACCGGATGTTCAGACACCACCATCAATGTGTTTCTGGAAGCCGCCTATTTTGATCCGCGCCTCACGGCGGCAACAGGTCGCAAATTGGGTATTCACTCCGATGCGCGCTATCGCTTTGAGCGCGGCATTGATCCGGCCTTCACGCAAGTGGGTGCTGAAATTGCTAGCCGCATGATCCTCGATCTCTGCGGTGGCGAGGCTTCCGATCTGGTGATTGCAGGTGCTGTTCCCAACACCGCCCGCTCTTTCACACTTCGCAAGACCCGCGTGAGAACACTAGGCGGTGTAGATATTCCGTGGACGGAGCAATTGCGCATTCTGCGTGATCTTGGCTTTATCACTTCCGACGATGGCGTCGCGCAAGTTCCAAGTTGGCGGCCCGATGTGCATGGCGAAGCTGATCTGGTGGAAGAAATCTGCCGCATCCACGGTCTCGATAAAGTGCCCAATGCAGCGATGAGCCGCCCACATGATATTGCACGACCGATTCTGAACCCGTTGCAAAAGCGCATGTTGGCGGCGCGTCGCACGCTGGCCACACGCGGTTTCAATGAATGCGTGACTTGGGCTTTTTTGCCAGAGGTTCAAGCCAAGCTGTTTGGTGGTGGCCAACCCGAATTGAAACTCGGCAACCCGATCTCGTCGGAACTCTCAGACATGCGCCCCTCGCTCTTGCCCAATCTCATTGCCGCAGCAGGCCGCAATGCGGCGCGGGGCTTTGGTGATGTGCAATTGTCCGAAGTGGGTCATGCCTATGCCGGAGACAAGATGCAGGATGAAACCCTGCGTGCTGCAGGTGTTAGGCGCGGGGCGTTTGTGGCGCGCAATGTGAATGGCGGTGGGCGCAATGTGGATGCCTTCGATGCCAAGGCTGATGCGCTGGCGGTGATCGAGGCCTG
>JAYUEP010000164.1:0-12226 GCA_043739165.1 Hyphomicrobiales bacterium | reverse complement strand
GCTTTCATCAGCCGTGATGGTGGCAAGACTTGGGCCTTGCAGAATGCCGGACTAGCATGGCCCTTCATCACCAAACTGCGCTTCACCAGTGGGCCGCATCCGCGCCTGTTCGGCATCAGCCCGGGGCAGGGGATTGTGTTCAGCGATCTGCCGTGAAGATGGCATTGGCCGCGTGAGAATTTGCCATGGGTGAGCGGAAAAATGGTGGGAGTGACAGGGATCGAACCTGTGACCACACCGATGTGAACGGTGTGCTCTACCGCTGAGCTACACTCCCCCTTTCAGAGGCTCGCGCGCTATAGACCGTGCCAGAGCTGAAAGTCAATATCGCGTATCAGGTGCATCGCCAAAGACATCGACGGGGCTGGTGCCCTCAAATGGAGATTCCCCGGTGATGCACAGGGCCGCAGCACGCTGGCTGGCGGCCGTGGTCGAATAGGCATTCACGTAAGTGGGCACGCGCGGCGCGTCGCGCAGATAATAGGCATGGCCGAAGGAAATCATCAGCGTTGGCAAGTCATGCCAATAGCGCGCCATGCCTGTATCCAAGCCCTTCTGTTCGGCAAGCCAATCAACATGGATATGCGAGAGGCCAAGGGAAGATTCCACCGCGAAGACATAGAGCAAAAGATCAGCATTCTCGCGGGTGGGCGGCGCTTTCGGATCAAAGGGGCGGAGTTCGAAACCGCGCGCTTTAAGCTCATCGGTGAAGACACTCATTTCCTTGCGCGGCGCTCCCGGGAACATGCTGGGCGCACCGCTGCCAATCACCACAATGCGACGATGCTTGTGTGGAGACAGCGGCAGCGTCTTATGAACGTCTTTCACTTTGGTGATGGATTTCTCGGCGGCAATGGCAGCCAAGGCCATGTGCGCCCTGGATTTCACGATCTCCTTAACCGACGACAAAGGCGCGATGCGTTGATCGACCGACTTCTTGTGCAGGCCCAGCGCGGCCTTGAGCGCCAAAATGCGCGTCACTGCATCTTCCAGGCGCTGTTCGCTCAATCGCTTATCGCGCAGGCCCTTTAGCATGAACTGAAAGTCCTGTTCCGGATGTGGTGAGAACAGGAACATGTCACAGCCATTCTCGATGACTTCCGGCACGCTGGTCTCGCGCGCCGCAAAGGAGGTGAGGCCAGCCATGGGGGTTGCGTCTGAAATGATCAGACCATTGAAACCAAGATCGCCGCGCAGCAAGCCGAAGTTCAGATGTTTGGAGAGGGAGGCCGGGCGGAACCGTTCCAATCCTTCTGGAACACGCTTCTTCTTCATATAGGCAGGCAGCGCGATGTGGGCGGACATGATGGTGAGAACGCCCTGGCGGATGAGGGCGCGGTAGAGCTTGCCGAAATTCTCTTCCCACTTGGCCATGGAAAGGGGGTTGATCGTCGTGACCAGATGCTGGTCACGTTGATCAAAACCTTCGCCCGGCCAATGCTTGGCTGTGGCGGCGATGCCATGGCTTTGCAACACCGCAATATGGACCTTGGACTGGGCGGCGATGCGCTTCAAGTTCGAGCCGTAGGACCGTGTGCCAACAATCGAACTTTGCGTTTCATGATTGATGTCAATGACGGGCGTGAACGACCAGTTGAAACCCAGCGCCTTGGACTCTTCACATACCGCAGAAAGCAAGCGGGCTGAGAGTTCAGGATCATTGGCTGCCGCAAGACCAAGTTGGTTGGGGAATTGCAACATCGATGGGCTGCCATGGCCACCACCCTCTATGTCTCCGGTGATGAAGGGCGGAATCTCCGACGTTTCCAAAAACTGTCGCGTGGCCTTCCAAGCTGGTTCCAGTTCCGGCCCCATGAACCGGTGCAATCCGCCCGGCTTCGTCTTCGCCAGAGCTCTGATCTTGGCCAGATCATCGCCAATCGAAAGCTGAACAAAGAGCTGGCGCAGCTTGTCTTCAGTGGATAGCGCGTTGCGGGTTTTCTCCACCCAGACCACATCTTCGGCCGAAAGGTTGAACGGGGTTTTGCGCAGGGATCTGAGTACGGTCATGTGAAATCCTGAATTTTTGCGTTCCTTAGCAGCCATTGCCTTCGCGCTGCAATCAACCTATTCACGGGGCCATGTCTGGCCTGCATCTTTCCGCCCAAGTGACCATCGATCTAGCCGCCCTCAAGGCCAATTATCTGGCTTTGAAAACGGCGGGCCATGGTGCTGAAATGGGCGCGGCCATCAAGGGCGATGCCTATGGTCTGGGCCTTGAACCCTGCGCCAAGGCGCTCTGGGCGGCGGGCTGTCGCTCTTTCTTTGTGGCAAGGCCGCGCGAGGGTGAGGAACTTCGCCCCATTCTGCCTGAAGCCGCGATCTATGTTCTCGATGGGCTCTATGATGGCGAGGCCGCCTATTATCTACAGCACCGCCTGATCCCCGCCTTGATCACCTTGGAGGAAGCCCGCACCTGGGCGCGTGAGGCGCAGGGTGCGCCCTGTTGCATCCATGTCGATAGCGGCATCAACCGGGTGAGCATGGCAATTGCCGACTTGGAGAAGCTAGTTGCTGAAAAACTGCCCCTCAATATCACTTTGCTGATGAGCCATTTGGCCTCCTCCGAAGAACCTCAAAATCCCTTCAATGAAATTCAGCGCCAGCGCTTTGAGGCGGCACGCAAACTCCTGCCGGGCGTTCGCACCAGCTTCGCAAACTCATCCGGCATTTATCTCGGCAAGAATTTCACGCTTGATCTGGCCCGGCCGGGCATCGCGCTCTATGGCGGCAACCCGACGCCCGGAAAGCCAAACCCCATGAAGCCCGTGGCCACCTTGGAAGCGCGGGTGCTGCAAGTGCGCGATGTGCCCACGGATGCGTCAGTCGGCTATAATTCAACGTGGAAGGCTGCGCGCGCTAGCAAGATTGCATTGATCGGCGCAGGTTACCGCGACGGCATTCCACGGCGCATGAGTTCAAACCTCTCGCCAAGCCCGGCACAAGTCGCAATCAACGGCGCACGCCACTCCATCGTGGGCCGCGTCTCGATGGATATGACGGCGGTGGATGTCACGGGCAGCAACGTAAAACGCGGCGATTGGGCCGAGTTCTTCGGCAGCAATATTTCCGTGGATGAAGCCGCAGCCTCGGCCGGAACGATTTCATGGGAGCTTCTCACCCATTTGGGCAACCGTTATGCTCGCCACTATGTCGAGTGAACCTCATATCTGAGTTTTTGCCACCCGCAGCGACGCACATCCGGGGTCATCGAGGGGGCTTCGGCCGATTGCTTCCGCACGCGGAAAGGCCTAGCTTTCTTGAATGGGGCAGTATGTCTAATCTTCTTTTATGGAGGATGTGATGAGTGCCAACACTGTATCCGCGCTGCAATTGCAAAACGAACAATTTGGAAAGGCTGTCGAGGTCGCTTCGGATTTTTGGGTGATTGCCAGCAACCACCGCCCGGCAGGTTCGAAATACAATCCCGAGATCAACAACCGCTGCTTGGTGTTCCGGCTCAAGGATGCCAGCGCGGGCAACAACTGGGTTTTGCTTGTCGCCAACGCCGTGGATGCGTCGGTGCTGCCGGAATTGCTGCTGTTGGAAAAACAAACCAAAACGCCGCTGCGCTACCTCATTTCACCCGGCGCTGGACACAGCCTCAATCTGGTCGAATGGCATGATGCGTTGCCGCACGTGAAGGTTCTTGTCGGTCCGGTCCGCATCCCGCGCATTGCAGCGGGCAAGAAGTTGGCAAGCTCACCGCGTTTTGTGGTCTTCGATCAGTCAGACCCATTGCCCATGTTCCATGGCCAGCTGGAGGCGGTGAATTTTGACGGCATCGGCGGCTTCAAGGAAACTGTGACGCCCAAGGAAGGCGGCAAGGATTCAAAACTTGGATTTCTCAAAGTCATGTTCTCCAACATGCCACCGAAAGACCCGCATGATGAGTTGTGGCTCTTTCACGTGGCCTCGCGCACGGCGATTGGCGGCGAAAATCTTGGCTGGCACCTCAGCAAGCATGATCACGCCGCAATGCCCTTGATGTTCCGCATGATGATGAAGGCCGAACAGGCCTATCTGATGGCCATGCCGCGCCCGGTTCTGGACAAGGCGAAAGTGACAGCCAATTGGAAGAAAATTCTGGATTGGCCAGCTGAGAATGTCCTGAGCTACCATGACTCGCTTGGAACCGGAATCCTGGGCAATGGCCAGGCGCAGTTGCGAGCGGCAGTGGAGAAAGTGAAACAGCTTGCCGCCTGATTTGGCCTGACTTGCCCACATCCAGTCACATTTTTCTTCTGCCTTGCTCACCCATTTGGGCAACCGCTATGCTCTTCGCTATGTGGAGTGAGATTCGGTCTTGAATGTTTTGGGCGCCATTGGACGATTTGTCATTCTGATCTTTGCTGAGATTGGGCGGGCGGCGTTGTTCGCCAAGGACGCGCTGTGGATCGGCCTCAGCCCGCGCTATTATTGGACTCAAATCGCCGAGCAGCTGTTTCGCGTCGGCTACACGTCTCTGCCCGTGGTGGCGATGACGGCGTTTTTCACGGGCGGTGCCTTGGCCCTGCAGATTTACACAGGCTCTTCCTCCACCACGGCGGCAACATTGGTGCCCTCCATTGTTGCCATCGGCATCACGCGGGAACTGGGGCCTGTACTGGCGGGCCTGATGGTTTCGGGCCGCGTCGGCGCTTCGATTGCGGCGGAGCTTGGCACCATGCGTGTCACTGAGCAGACCGATGCACTGGTGACACTCTCCACCAACCCGCTCAAATATCTCGTCGGCCCACGCCTCATAGCAGCAGTTGTGTCACTGCCCTTGTTGGTGGCGGTAGGCGATACCATCGGCATCATGGGCGGCTATTATATCGGCACCAGGGCCCTGGGCTTCAATGGCACCGCCTATGTCAAGACAACGGCAGATACATTGCATTTTGATGATGTGCGCTCCGGCCTCATCAAGGCGGCAGTCTTCGGCTTCATCATCGCCCTGATGGGCTGTTACCATGGCTTCAATTCCAAAGGTGGCGCGCAAGGCGTGGGCCGGGCCACCACCAATGCCGTCGTCTCCGCCGCCATCTTGATTTTGACAGCCAACTTCCTGCTCACCTCCTTGCTGTTTGGAAAGCAGTGATGACCGAGCCCTTCATCAAGCTGCAAGCGCTGCGCAAGGCCTTTGGCCCAAAGCAGGTATTGAATGGCCTCAGCCTCAGTGTCGAAAAAGGCCATTCACTTGTAGTGATCGGCGGCTCGGGCACGGGCAAAAGCGTGATGCTGAAATGTATCTTGGGCATTTTGCAGCCAGACTCTGGGGCCATCGAAGTGGCGGGCCAGAGTGTTGTGGGGCTCAAGGGCGACGCGCGCGATGAATATTTGCGCCGCTTTGGCATGTTGTTCCAGGGTTCGGCTCTGTTTGACAGCCTCACTGTCTGGGAAAACGTCGCCTTCGGGCTGATCCAGGGCCGCGGCATGGCGCGCGAAAAAGCCAGGGAGATCGCCATTGAAAAGCTGGGCCTCGTGGGCCTCAGCGCCGATGTCGGCAAGCTCTCGCCTGCTGAACTTTCCGGCGGCATGCAAAAGCGCGTCGGCCTCGCCCGCGCCATTGCGGCAGACCCGGAGATCATCTTCTTTGATGAACCAACCACGGGATTGGACCCAATCATGGCGGACGTGATCAACAACCTGATTGTCGATTGCGTGCAGCGCCTCGGTGCCACGACAATTTCCATCACCCATGACATGGCCTCGGCCCGAAAGATCGGCGATGACATCGCCATGATCTACAAGGGCGAGATCATCTGGCAAGGCCCCGCCAAAATGGTGGACCGATCCGGCAGCGCCTATGTCGACCAGTTCATCTACGGCCGAGCCGAAGGGCCAATCAAGATGGATGTCTTGAAGGGGTGAGGGCAGTGGCCAAGATTTGCCGCGAATTGGATTTTCGGTTCAGTTTGAATCGCTTGATATAGTTGAACCCATTTTCACGCATTCCTGCTTTCCGGCAAAGATGTATTCTGCCGGGGCAATCAAGTCTTTCTCTTCAAGCATGTTCTTGGCGGTCCATGAAGGAGATGGACCACCAAGCTCATCAATCCCAAAAATCAGTGTGTGGGAATTATGATTTCCACACCACCGACAGCGCGATGTAAGCAAAGAGCAACATGCTCAGAGCGAAGCCGATGGACCCAACAGCAGCTCCCGGTTCAACGGAAGGGTTGCCGCCATACAGCAGAAACAGCGATCCCAGCATTACTACGGTGCTCGCTGCCTGAAACCAGAAATGAAAAGTTGCAATTGGCTTGCTGCTTACTGATGGAAACTGATGATAGAAATAAGCAATCAGAGCCGATGTAACCCAGCCGACCAACATGAGATGGGCATGTGTGACCATTTCTCCGTGGTCTTTGGTGATGGCCATTTCCAAACCCAAGATCATGCCAAGAATGACGTAAATGATGGCAAGCGTAAAAAACAGACGTGCTGCACCTTGCATAATAGTGTCCCTCCACTTTGTTGGCCCCCAAAGGCATCTTCGGACAACGCGAGCGCGTTGTCGATGGGGCTGTCGTGATCTTGCCCAGTAACCGAAGTTAGCTGTTTCGCCTAAGGGGTGCAGTTGAATGCACGCAACTCCGATTTAGCCCTTGCGCTTCCCAAAACCCACGCGGCCCAGAATGGACTTGTCACCCGTGGCCCGTTCCTTGATCGAAGCGGCGATGTGCAACACGATGAGCAGAAACAAAACCAAAGCCATCCACACATGAATGACGCGCGTGGGATATTGCGCAAAATCTGCCGGGAGCGTATTGCCCGGCACCTCATAAAGATGCGCAATGAGGAAACCCGTGAACCAGCCGCTCAGCGCGGTGATCAGAATCACGCCATAGAGCAGGCGGTGGACTGGAGTGCGCCAGCTGCCAATGCCTTGTTGCTGGCTGGCAGTGGGCCCGGGATGGCTGGTAAAATAGCGCACGATGAGGCGGATCACCATCAGCGCCAAAATTGCCGTGCCAAAACCCATATGCCCGCCCAGTGGCCCAAGCTTGGCCGGGTCCGCATTGGACATTTTCCCGACGCCAAAATAACCAAAGCCAAGTTGCATGCCAATCATGATGGCCAAGAGCCAATGCAGAACGACGAGAACGGGATGATAGCGGTTGACGGACATGGAGGGCCTTTCTGGGTAGGCGCAAACCTCTAACCAAAGCTTCGATTTCATGCAACGGGGTGCGGCCCTCTTCCTTCTCCCGTTGGGGAAGGGTGTGGATAACACGTTTTATGTGCTGCCAGTTTCCTCTAAACCCCTGCCATGCGCTTTCCGCCTTCCTTCCTTGATGACATTCGCAACCGGGTGACGATTTCTTCGGTCATCGGGCGCAAAGTCGCTTGGGACCGGCGCAAGTCCAACCCCGGCAAAGGCGATTTCTGGGCCTGCTGCCCATTTCATGGCGAGAAGTCGCCGAGCTTTCATGCCGATGACCGCAAGGGGCGCTATTACTGCTTTGGCTGCAAACAATCGGGCGACATCTTCACTTACCTTGTCGAAAAAGAAGGTGTGCCCTTCCCCGAGGCCGTGGCGCAGCTGGCGGGAGAGGCTGGGCTACCGATGCCCGCCTTTTCTGAAGCTGATGCGACACGTGAGAAACAGCGCACGAGCCTTTATGAAGTCATGGAAATTTCAGCGAAGTTCTTTCAAGCGGAACTGCAAACGTCGCGCGGTGCCAAGGCCCGGGGCTACCTGTCTGACCGCGGCCTGAACGCCGCCATCCAAACCCAATTCGCACTTGGCTATGCGCCTGATGACCGCTCCGCCTTGCGTGCCCATCTGGCCGACAAGGGCGTGGGCGTGGAAGAGATGACCGAGGCCGGAATGTTGATTGCAGGGCCAGAAATTCCCGTGGCTTACGACCGCTTCCGCGACCGCGTGATGTTCCCCATCCGCGATGCCCGGGGCCGCGTTATCGCCTTTGGTGGCCGTGCCCTCAAAGCCGATATGCCTGCGAAATATCTGAACTCGCCCGAAACGTCTTTGTTCCACAAGGGTGACATCCTCTATAACTTCGACAAGGCCCGCGCGGCCGCCCATGACAAGGGCGAACTGATCGCCGTTGAGGGCTATGTCGACGTCATCGCCATGGCCCGGGCGGGGCTGGCCCATGCGGTCGCCCCCTTGGGAACTGCGCTCACCGAAAATCAATTGGCCCTCCTGTGGAAAACCGTGCCCGAGCCGACGCTGTGTTTTGATGGCGACAGTGCAGGGTTGAAGGCCGCATACCGGGCCTTGGATCTGGCGCTGCCTTTGCTCAAACCCGGGCATTCGTTGAAATTCGCCTTTCTGCCTGAAGGGCAAGACCCGGATGATCTTTTGAAGGCTGAAGGCCCGGAAGCTGTGCGGCAAGTGGTGGCAGCAGCAGAACCCTTGGTGCAGGTTTTGTGGCGGCGCAGTCTGGATGAAAATGATCGCGCTACACCCGAAAGACGCGCCGCTCTTGAACGGGATTTAAGAAGCCTTATCAATACGATACAAGATGATATTGTGAAAAAGCATTATCTTGCAGATGTGCAGGGCAAGCTCTCCGAATTGTTTGGCCGTAACATCCCACAACGCGGGCCGAATTTCACGCCACGCGGGCCAAGGCTGAAATTTGGCCAGAAGCCTTGGGAAGCCCAAACACCTGTCTCCGCCAGCCTGCGCAACCTGGCATCCAAGCCCGCCCAAGGGGCGGCAACCGAGCGCCGGGCGGGGATGATTGTGCTGGGCATCCTGAACCACCCGGAGCTGCTCCATACGTTTTGGGCCGAATTTGGCGGGGCAGAATTGATTCTCGCGGAGCTTGACTCCGTCCGTACACTGATTCTAGATAGCGCTTCTTCTGAGGAAAGCCTTGAAACAGCTGCCTTGAGGAACCATCTCTTGAGCAGGGGTTTTGGGCCAGTCTTGGCCCGCCTCGACGCGCAAGCGAAAAATTTGAATGAGTGGCACTTGTCGCCCACGGCTGCACCAGATGATGCCGGGACAGGCCTCCGCCAAATGCTCGCCTTGCACCACAAAGCCATTACGCTTGATCGCGAGTTGAAGGCTGCGGAAGCAGCTTTTGCCAGCGACATGAATGAGGAGAACCAAAGCGTCGTCAGGACGCTGCGCGACCAGTTGATGTCGCTCGAAGGTCGCGAAGCCATGATTGAGGGCTTCGGCGCGGCTTCAGGGCGTAAAATCAGTGAGGTGAATTAGCGTGTGACGCGAAAAAGTTGTGAGACTTTTTCGGAGCAGTCACAAGCAAGTCAAACAAGACCTCGCGGGATGAGCAATGGTTAAGCGGTGTTTAAGAGCGGATGCCTAGGTTCCAGACCGAATCAGTTTAAGGGGCCTATCCTGCCCCATCGTGAGGAATATGCATGGCCCGTCCGCCAGTAAAACCCGTTGCAACCGCCAAGCCCGCCAAGGATGTGGCTCCGCCAGCTGAAGAGCCGGAGCCTGTCGAACAGCCAGGTGGCGATGATGTGGCCGATGGCCCGATCATTGATCTCAACGATGCCGCCGTCAAGCGTCTGCTCAAAACTGCCAAGGCGCGTGGCTATGTGACGCTCGACGAACTCAATGCTGTTCTGCCGTCGGAAGAAGTAACCTCCGACCAGATCGAAGATGTCTACGCCATGTTTGCCGAGATGGGCATCACCGTGGTGGAGAGCGAAGAAGAATCCGAAAACATCGTGGCCAAGGTGGAAGAGGGCGAAGCCTCTACCGAAACCGCCTTGATGAAGGTGGAAGCCCCCAAACCGCCATCGGACCGCACCGATGATCCGGTCCGCATGTATCTGCGCGAAATGGGTGCGGTTGAGCTTCTCTCCCGCGAAGGCGAAATCGCCATTGCCAAGCGCATCGAAGCCGGCCGCGAAGCCATGATCTCCGGCCTGTGCGAAAGCCCACTCACGTTTCAAGCCATCATCATCTGGCGCGATGAATTGAACGAAGGCAAAATTCTGCTGCGTGACATCATCGATCTCGAAGCCACCTACGCTGGCCCCGATGCCAAGCAGAACCAAACGGTGGCGACACCCGCCCCTTACGTTCCGCCCAAGGAAGAAGTGAGGAAACAGGCCGAGGCCAAGCGTGCCGAAGCCGCCAGCCGCGCCGAGAAAAAGGTGCAGCCAATGCGCCGACCCCCGGCGGATGATGACTATTCCGATGTGTTGAGCCCGGAAGATTTCGACAAGCCCAATGTTGAAGATGAAGAAGATGATGAGGGTGATGACCTCGGCGTTTCCCTCTCGGCGATGGAAGCCGAACTGAAACCAAAAGTTCTCGAAGTTTTCGACGAGATCGCACGCCTCTATAAGTCGCTGCGCAAGTTGCAAGACCAGGAAGTGCAGGAAGGCGAGGGCCTGTCGCCTTCGCAGGAACGCCGCTACCGCAAGCTGCGCGAAGACATCATCACCAATGTGAAATCATTGGCGCTCAACAATGCGCGTATCGAAGCGCTGGTTGAACAGCTCTATGATATTGCCAAGCGCCTCAATGTTCTCGAAGGCCGATTGATGCGCATGGCCGAGACTTACAAGGTTCCGCGCGATGAATTCCTCAAAGAATATCACGGCAATGAGCTTGATGCCGAATGGGTTAAACGTGTCGGCCGCCTGACCAAGCATGGCTGGAAGAAATGGGCCAGCGACGAGAAGGATTCCATTAAAGTTATCCGCGACGAAATCTTCGACCTTGCTTCGGCCACCGGCCTGCAGATTCAGGAATATCGCAAGATTGTCGGCATGGTGCAGAAGGGTGAGCGCGAGGCGCGCATTGCCAAGAAGGAAATGGTGGAGGCCAATTTGCGCCTCGTCATCTCCATCGCCAAGAAATACACCAATCGCGGTTTGCAGTTCCTGGACTTGATTCAGGAAGGCAACATCGGCCTGATGAAGGCTGTTGATAAATTTGAATATCGCCGCGGCTATAAGTTCTCGACCTATGCCACCTGGTGGATCAGGCAGGCGATCACACGCTCTATCGCTGATCAGGCGCGCACCATCCGCATTCCCGTGCACATGATTGAAACGATCAACAAGATCGTGCGCACGTCAAGGCAGATGATGCACGAAATCGGCCGTGAGCCGACGCCGGAAGAGCTGGCTGAGAAATTGTCCATGCCACTCGAAAAAGTGCGCAAAGTGATGAAGATCGCCAAGGAGCCTGTTTCTCTCGAAACGCCAGTGGGCGATGAGGAGGATTCACATCTGGGTGATTTCATCGAAGACAAGGGCGCAATCCTGCCCATCGATGCGGCCATTCAAGCCAACCTGCGCGAGACGACGACGCGCGTCTTGGCAAGTCTGACGCCGCGCGAAGAACGCGTTCTCAGAATGCGCTTCGGCATCGGCATGAACACCGACCATACGCTGGAAGAAGTGGGCCAGCAGTTTTCAGTAACGCGCGAACGCATCCGGCAGATCGAAGCGAAAGCGCTGCGGAAGCTGAAGCATCCAAGCAGGAGCAGGAAGCTGCGGAGTTTCTTGGATAATTGAGGGTGCTAAGAACTGAGTTCCGTTAAAGATTCACGGAATTGGCGCTTCAATGTATCTAATAGCCATTGGAGTTCAGAATATTTCTGGGCCTTGCTCGTCTCAATTTGCAGTTGAGTGAAATGTAAACGCAGCAGAGCTTGTGTGTGTTCGTCAGTCATCCAATCATGATACCTATTTGATTTCAGAGAGTAATATAGAAGTGCACCTAGCCGACTGATCAGCGTGAAAATGCCCATATAGTATTTATATGCGGCTGCTGGAACAAAGGGCTCTTGTCGAGCAGCTTTCGAATGAGAATCCAAATTTGCCCTTCCTCCGAAGCTGCCTTCCGACGCATACATCCAAGCTCCGAGCTGCTTCAATTTTTCTCCACTATTAACTTCTATGTCTTGCTGAATTTCACTTGGGGACAAAATGCGGTGCACAAGTAGAAGCGGTGAATTGGTGCTCTCGGCGGTCAGTATTGCGTTCCACAAGATTTCGATTGCTTCGAGCCTTCTTTGCGCAAAACTTCCGGTTTGAGGACTTTGAACATTTAGTGTAGTCGCGTTTATCGTGTGAGCAGTTACGCCGCCCGATTGATTTGAAGAGTTGATTTGATCGGTTACGAAGATCGCCGAAAGAGACTCAAGGTCAGACGCAAAACGTCCGGAATTGGTTCTGCTGGCGTGATCAGCTTTCATTTTCACCAGCCTTTCAGCTGAATAGGATTCTTCATCGTCGTCGACTACTTTGTGATGTGTGGGGCAAAGTAGAATTA
>JAYUEP010000163.1:0-12229 GCA_043739165.1 Hyphomicrobiales bacterium | reverse complement strand
CAAAACGTTTGGCCAACAGCGCCACAAGTGCTGCATCCACGGCATCAATATCCTGGCGAAGATCAGTCAGGCTTGGGGCTTTCTCGTCGGTCATCTTGGCAACCCATTCGGCCCTTCCGCAATCTCGCGCAAGCGGGCACAAAGCCGCGCCCGTTCATCGGCCAAGCCCTTGTAGGATATTTGGGCATCACTCAAAGCGAGAATCTGGGCTTCGATGGACGCGGCAAGGGCAGCACCTTCCGCCCGGCGCGCCAGCGCTTCGAGCGGGTCGATGTAAATGCGAATGGTGAAGAGAATGTCGCCGCTGATGGGCAGCTTGCGCAATGTCTGCCGTTCCAGCCGCAGGAACACGCGGCCCGAAATGTCTTGTGCCGCGCCAAAGCGCCGCGTCATGCCATTGTCGGAATGCGGGTGATAGAGCGCATCATCGCCATAGAGCGACCAGTTCCACCGCAGCACAGATCGCGCGGGGTTGAGATTGTCAAACATGCGCTCGATCAGCGAAGCATTGCGCGTGCCACTGCCAAACTCTGGCACAGGCGCATGAATTTCAGAGAGCGGCTTGCGGAATTTTTCGAGCAAGTTCCATGCCGAAGGAAAACAAAGCGAAGCTGCCGCCAGCTTCCAACCTTCGGGAGATTTGCGCATCAGTACCAAATCTTCTTGCACCAACAAACCAGCAAGTGCGATAGGGCTGAGAGCGGTATCATCAAGCTGCACACTGTGACGGCCATCGATATGCATCACAGAGCCACCGCGTTTGTAACGCGCGGGGAAATGTTTCAACACATGCGCTTGCAACAGTTCCAACACTTCACGCTGCGCCTCGCGCGTGCCTTCATCCTCCACCAGAACTTTACCCGGCAAAGTCTTGTAAAGATTCAGCTTCTCATCGAGATAGGGGATGAGACTTTCATCCTCTTCCAACCATTGCGATTCATCGAGCTGCGCCAGGCCTATGCTGAAAAGCTTGGACGAGCCATCATAAGGTGTGTGCAACATCTTCGAGGCAGTTCACTTCAATTCGATTTCGATGAAAGCATAGTCGCCCGCGTTGGCGTTGATCACATCATGTTCAACACCCTTCTGGCGAAAATAGGGAGCGCCGGATCTCATCTCGGCGAATTTGGTCCCTTCCGGCGTCTCCAATTTCACCTTGCCGTCCATGAGCGGCACCACAACATAATCATGGCCATGCACATGCCAGCCCGTGTTGTCGCCAGCACCGAAGCGCCATTCAGTGACAATCACTTTCTCATTTTCAATATGAACAATCGAACGCGCCGTACCAGACATGTCATCATCTCCGTCTTGCTGAAACTGCTCATTCATATGCTTGCAGCACAAATTCGATCAAGCGCCAGAAGCCCGCAGTTGCTCCTGCCAAGTCGGATACAATGTTCGAGGCAGAAACTAGACCCGCCGTTCCACCATCATCTTCTTGATTTCAGAAATGGCCCGCGCAGGTGACAGACCCTTGGGGCAAGCCTTGGCGCAATTCATGATCGTGTGGCAGCGATAAAGCCGGAACGGGTCTTCAAGATTATCCAAGCGTTCGCCGGTGGCTTCATCACGTGAATCAATCAGCCAGCGATAGGCCTGTAGCAACACGGCGGGGCCAAGATAGCGGTCTCCATTCCACCAATAGCTGGGGCACGATGTGGAACAGCAGGCGCAGAGGATGCATTCGTAAAGCCCATCGAGCAGCGCGCGCTCTTCAACGCTCTGTTTCCATTCCGCTTGCGGCGTGGGCGTGGTGGTTTTCAGCCAGGGCTCGATCGAGCGATGCTGCGCGTAAAAGCGCGTCATGTCCGGAACCAGGTCTTTCACCACTGGCATGTGTGGCAGCGGGTAAATCCGCACATCGCCGCGCACGTCATCGCAGGATTTGAGGCAGGCCAGCGTATTGCTGCCATCTATATTCATGGCGCAAGAGCCGCAAATGCCCTCGCGGCACGAGCGGCGGAAGGTGAGCGTGGCGTCTTGCTCGTTCTTGATCTTGATCAGCGCGTCCAAAACCATTGGCCCACACTCATCCATGTTCACATGGTAAGTATCAACCTGCGGGTTCTTCCCGTCATCCGGGTTCCAGCGATAAATCTTGAAGGCGCGAATGTTGGTGCCTTGAGGCATGGCGTGAACCTTGCCGGGCTGGATTTTGGAGTTCTGCGGAAGTGTAAATGCGACCATCTTAGTAAACCCGTGCCTTTGGCTTGATATAGTCGATGTCTTTGCTCATCGTATAGTCATGCACCGGACGGTAGCCGAGGGTGACTTTCTTTTTCGCCTCATCAGTCCATGCCAGAGTGTGCTTCATCCATTTCTTGTCATCACGCGTTGGGAAATCCTCGCGGGCATGCGCGCCACGGCTCTCCTCGCGCGCCAATGCGCCATCAACTGTTACCGCCGCCTGGATGATGAGATTGTCAAACTCCAGCGTCTCGATAAGATCAGAATTCCAGATCAGTGAACGATCGGTGACGGAGATATCTTCGGCCGCCTTCCACACTTCATTGATGCGCTTCGAACCGGATTGCAGTGTCTCGCCCGTGCGGAACACTGCAGCATCTTCCTGCATCGCCTTCTGCATCTGCAAGCGCAGCTTGGCCGTTGAAGAGTTGCCCCTGGCATTGCGGAACCTGTCGAGCCGCGCCACAGCCGCATCACCTGCATCTTGTTTCAACGCAGATTGCGAAGCGCCAGCCTTGGTGAGTTCCGCACAGCGCAGACCCGCCGCACGGCCAAACACCACAAGATCAATCAGTGAATTGGAACCAAGACGATTGGCACCATGCACGGACACACATGCTGCTTCGCCCACTGCAAACAGACCCGGCACAGTCTTCTCAGGGTTCTTCTTGTCCCCCGCCAATGCCTCGCCGTGATAATTCGTTGGAATGCCCCCCATGTTGTAATGCACTGTCGGCAAAATCGGGATCGGCTCTTTGGTTACATCAACGCCCGCAAACACCTTGGCGGATTCAGAAATGCCCGGCAGGCGTTCATGCAGAACCTTCGGGTCCAAATGTTCAAGATGCAGATGGATGTGATCCTTGTTCTTGCCCACGCCGCGGCCTTCGCGGATTTCAATGGTGCAGGAACGCGACACAACATCGCGCGACGCCAGATCCTTGGCCGAGGGCGCGTATCGTTCCATGAAACGCTCGCCTGCCGAATTGGTCAGATAGCCACCTTCACCGCGCGCACCCTCGGTGATCAGGCAGCCTGCGCCATAAATACCAGTGGGATGGAACTGCACGAACTCCATGTCCTGCAATGGCAGGCCAGCGCGCAACACCATGGCATTGCCATCGCCCGTGCAAGTGTGGGCCGAAGTTGCCGAAAAATATGCCCTGCCATAGCCACCGGTGGCCATGATCGTCTGCTGCGAACGGAAGCGGTGGATCGTGCCGTCTTCCATGCACATCGCCATCACGCCTCGGCACACGCCGTCCTCCATGATCAGATCAAGTGCGAAATATTCAATATAGAACGTCGTCTCATAACGCAGCGATTGGCCATAGAGTGTATGCAACATGGCATGGCCCGTGCGGTCTGCCGCAGCACAGGTGCGCTGTGCGGGCGGGCCATCGCCGAAATTCTGCATCATGCCGCCAAACGGGCGCTGATAAATCTTGCCTTCTTCGGTGCGCGAGAAGGGCATGCCGAAATGTTCAAGCTCATAAACCGCTGTTGGCGCATTGCGCACCAGATATTCAATCGCGTCCTGGTCACCCAGCCAATCAGCACCTTTCACCGTGTCATACATGTGCCACTGCCATGAATCAGGGCCCATATTGCCCAGCGAAGCGGCAATCCCACCTTGCGCCGCCACCGTGTGCGAGCGCGTCGGGAAAACCTTGGTGATACAGGCGGTTTTCAATCCGGCCTGCGAAGCCGCAAGTGCGGCCCGAAGGCCAGAGCCGCCAGCCCCCACAACAACAACATCAAACGTATGATCAGTGATCGGATAGGCGGTCATTACACACCAAGATTCATTTTAAGGATTGCAAAAATGCCGAGACCCATGAGGCCATAAGCAAAAAAGGCATTGAGCAGCAGGCTCACCAGTTTGAGCGCCGTGCCATGCACATAATCTTCAATCACCATTTGCAGGCCCAGCTTCATGTGCCAGAAGATCGAGATCATCGCCAGCACCAGCGCCACGGCGGAGAACGGGTTTTTCACCGAAGCCAGCACATCGGCCCGCGTATGGCCGATATGCGAGACGATGAAATAGACGAGATAGGAAACCAGCGGCAGGTTGGCGATAGCCGTCACCCGCTGCATCCAAAAATGATGCGTGCCATTATGCGCGGCCCCAAGGCCCCGCACCTTGCCAAGTTCAGACCGCATGCTCATGCGCGCACC
Source organism: Hyphomicrobiales bacterium (assembly GCA_043739165.1). GTDB lineage: Bacteria > Pseudomonadota > Alphaproteobacteria > Rhizobiales > Aestuariivirgaceae > Aestuariivirga. The sequence goes on along the minus strand of JAYUEP010000163.1, from coordinate 7,858 downwards.
CCATAACCAATGATCCACAGCAGAAGCGTCAGCACAACTGAGCCGATGATATTGGCGCGCACCAGCCATTCAACTTTGTTGAGCGCAAAGCCGTGCCCGGTGTCCCACACAAAATGGCGAAGCCCGCCCAGCATGTGATGGATCAAAACCCAGGTCATGCCAAACAAAATCAATCGGCCAAACCAACTGTAAAAAAATCCCTGCACAAGTGAGAAATAGGCATCAGACGTGGCCGCCGCATCCAGCCACCACACCAGACCCAACATCCCTAAGGCCAGCGCAACCCCAGTAATGCGGTGAAGAATGGACATGGCCGTTGAAAGCATCGGGCGATAAATCTGCAGGTGCGGGGAAAGCGGTCTTTGCGGCATGATTTGGCCTTGATTCAGTGTGTATGGGAATGCTCAATAGCAAATCGCATGTTGCAGTGCAAAGACGCATTCGACCAATTGGGGTGGGACGAATTGAAGCTTGGACCGAATTTGGCCAAAAGCCTGATCTTACTGGTCGCACTGCTCATGCTCTTTCTGGTGGCGGTGCAACTGCGCATCGTCACATTGCCGCCGCCCTATGACCCCTTTACCCCACCAGACCTGCGCGAAAAGCCCACATGGCTCACCTCAACCAAGTTGAAGGTGCTGGATTTTGATGCGCGGTCCTGTTCCACAGCCCTTGGCCAGACGGGCCTGAACGCCAGCCTGCTGCCCCCGACGGACCCCGCCCGAACCTGCCATTTACAGGACACGGTGATGATGAGCCGCCTGTCCACCGCACATCTCAAGCCTGAGCAGACCCGCTGCAACATTGAGGCCCGGCTCTATATGTGGGAACGCAACGTGGTTCAGCCAGCGGCGCGCCGAATTTTCGGCAAGCCCGTGCGCGAAATCACCCATCTCGGCTCCTACAACTGCCGCACGATCCACAATTCATCACATATGAGCGAACATGCAACGGCCAACGCTTTTGATGTTTCCGGTGTGATACTGGCCGACGGCCGAAGCATCAGTGTCAAACGCAACTGGAATTCCGGCGGGGCCGAAGGCACCTTCCTTCATGAAATCCGTTCAGGCCTCTGTCAATATTTCAACCTGACACTGAGCCCGGACTATAACGCCGACCACGCTGACCATTTTCATGTGGACATGGGTTGGGTGAGGGACTGTCGCTAGATCACAATCACCTTGGTGCCGATTTTTGTGACTCCATAAAGCTCAATCACTTCACGGTTGAGCATGCGGATGCAGCCAGACGACGCGGCATGGCCGATGGATTCAGGATGGATCGTGCCATGAATGCGAAAACCCGTGTCTCCCTTGTTGTAGAGATACATGGCGCGCGGCCCCAAAGGATTGATCGGCAATCCACCGGGCATGCCCGCCGCCCATTTTTGATATTCCGGAGTGCGTGCAATCATTTCGGCAGGCGGCGTCCACACCGGGTTTTCGCGCTTCATGCCGATGCGGGCAACGCCGGCCCATTGAAAACCTTCCTTGCCCACAGCCACACCATAACGCTTGGCTTTGCCATTGCCCAAGATCTGATAAAGCGCGCGCTCATGCGTCTTGATGATAATTGTGCCAGGCTTTTCCAGCGAGAGATAATCCACAACCGTAGCGCCCGCATAGGCAGGCTCGCGTGGTTTGCTCTTCAAATGCGCTTGGGCTGATACCGCTCCATGCCGGCGGCGACGCAGCGGAGGTTTGCTGTCCTTCGAAATGAAATCGAAGAAATTATCACTCGCAACTGCCGGCGTCGTCAGGGCCAATGCCGTAAAACTTCCCAGAACTGAACTCAAAAACCGCCTGCGCGTCATCATCAATGCCTCACTTGGCGCTCTCAAAACATAATCAACCACCAAGATCAAGGCAGCAAATCATCTCAGTTCAAAACAATGAAATGGTCCGGCAATTCGTTGGGATTGTCTTTGCTTTCAGGGAAATGATTCGCCAGCAATGCACCGCATTGGTCAACGGCAAGAACCAGTGCATCCGTTGTTTTCTTGGCGCGCAGCAGGGGCAGCATCTCATCCACAACCTTCTGCCAATCCGCCTGTGATAGCTTGGCGGCAATCGCCTGATCGCCAATCACTTCCACATACCGTTCCAACAACGAAACAAAGATCAAAACACCGGTGCGCGCACGCGTCGCCGAAATATTGGTAGCCAGAAACTGCGCGGCGGCGTTGCGATGCGCGTACTTGTGCATCAAGCGCCGGGGCGTGGTCGCATAGCGGAAGAACGGTAAGCTCAACACCAAGGCCACGCCAATGAAGACACAAAGCTGCACGATGAACAGCCAATAGATCGAAATCGCCGCCCAATCCGAAAACCGCGCCAGCAAGGGAACGGTCAGTGGCACAGCCAAGGCCGCAGCTGTTGCCAGATGAATGGGCACATGGATGTAATCATCACTCGCCCCTGCCGCCACAACGATGATTTCGCCACTTGTGCGTTTCTCGGCCCGCGTGATCGCTTCCGTCACTTTGCGGCGTTCAGCAGGTGAAAGATCATGGCCGAAAATTTCCATCACCACCCGCCCGAAGCTCCGCCGCCGCCAAAGCTACCGCCACCACCCGAGAATCCCCCGCCGCCGCCAGACCAGCCGCCACCGCCACTTGAGCCGCCAAAGCTGCCGCCCGGAATGATCATCACGCCGCGCCCGCGCGAGGCGTTGAAGATGATGATCAACACAATGAAGAAAAAGAAGACGAAGGGGAAAATATCGGCAATCCCGGGCTGGGGCGCTGATTGATTTTGCGCGGCGGCAATGACTTGCCCACCCTGCCCCCCAACCACTTTTACAATGTCATCAATGCCGTAATAAAGACCGCCGAAATAATCGCCCGCCTTGAACTTCGGCACCATGGCGTGGCTGATGATGACGGAGGATGTAGCATCCGTCAGATCGCCCTCAAGGCCGTAGCCCACTTCGATCGAGACCTTGTGCTCTGTGGGTGCGACCAGGATCAAAACACCGTCGTTCTTGCCCTTGGCACCCAGCGCCCAGGCGCGGCCCAGTTGATAGCCATAATCACGAATGTCGAGGCCTTCGAGCGAAGGCACTGTGGCAATCGCCATCTGATGACCACTTTGGTCCTCAAAATCGCGCAGCTTGTTGCTGAGGATGGTAATGTTGTCTGCTGAAAGAATATGGGCCCCGTCAACCACGCGCCCGGTGAGCGCCGGAAAGTTTGGCGCCGCAAAAGCAAAAGCCGTCATCACGACTGTGATGACGGCAAATATGGTGGCCCGCAGGCGGAACATGGTCGCGCCCGCTTCAGGTTTTCGGCTTGTTGAAATCAACCTTCGGCGCTTTGTCGGCACCCGCATCCGCGCTGAACGTGGCCGCAGGCTTGTATTTGGAATAAAGTGTTGATGCCCAGATCGCACCCGGGAATGTCACCAACTCGGTATTATAGGTCTGCACCGCGTCGATATAATCCTTGCGTGCAACGGCAATGCGGTTTTCCGATCCCTCAAGCTGGCTTTGCAAGGCGAGGAAATTCTGGTTCGACTTCAAATCGGGATAGGCTTCGGTGATCGAAAGCAACTTGCCCAGCGCTTGACTAAGCTGGCCTTGTGCAGCCTGATATTTGGCGAATTCATCCGGGTTGTTCACAATGTCGGGCGAGAGCTGAATGGAGGTGGCCTTGGCGCGCGCTTCAACAACGGCGGTCAAAACATCTTTTTCCTGCGCCGCATAGCCCTTGACGGTTTCAACAAGATTGGGAACCAGATCAGCGCGGCGCTGATATTCATTCTGCACCTGCCCCCATTTGCCTTTCATGGCTTGGTCATAGGTCGGGATATTGTTGATGCCGCAACCAGCAAGGAATACGGCAACAAGGCCCAGTGCAAGAAAACGAAGCAGGCGCATCAAAAATCCCCCTTGGATGAACAGCCCGCAATATGGGAGCGCGCCACAACAAAATCAAGTCGGGCTATGGAATGGCGGAAGCCGCAAATTCAACCTTGGCCGCAGCGGCAGCGAGAAGATGCGGATCTTGCTGTGATGGCCGGTTCGATTTCAAATCGGGCCACAACACATCAAGCTTGGCCAAAGCGGCATCAACTTCGGCCAGCGGGGCTCTATGCTCGGCGCGTTCGGCTGGCGTCACATCCTTCATGATGCTGCGCGCCGCCTGTACCAGGCCCCAAGCTTTTTGCTGGCCACTCAGAACACCAGGTTTCGCGCTTGGATCACTGGCCAGATATTCTTCGCTTGAACGATGCAACAGCTGCACCACAGCCATCACCATGTGATGTGCGGCAACATCCTCGCCAGTCCCGCGCGCGATCTTGATCGCGTGATGTGTCGTCGACATTTTGGAAAGTGCGACGGCAGAAATTTGTGTCTTATGCTTGGTGAGGTTCGGTGCCAGTTCTACCACCAACTCCTGCGCGCGTTTCCTTGCGTCAGCGGATTTCAACCTGTCGGCAAGCTGCACATAGGCTTCGAGCAATCCCAGCGCGGCAATGTATTCAGCTTGGCTGCTGTCAGCATGGGCAACAGCTGCTGTCTCTCCCGCTTCGCCTGCAACACTGGCCGCCGCCGCGGGGGTAACAAAACTTGCCTGCGTCGGGAGAACCGCCAAAGCCATGCCAAGCCCTGCCCAGATTTTCAATTTGCGCGCCACGAGATTCTCTCCTTTGATGTTTCGCCATAACATGCTACCGCATCAATCGCAATACCCGATTAATTCACTCGGATTTTAACATGCTGATATGCATAGAAAATATAATTGGAACTGGAATGTTGGCAACGCTGCGCGAGAAAATCGCGGCGGCCCCCGAACTCTTTGTCGATGGCGCCTCAACCGCCGGCTGGCATGCAAAGGCCGTCAAGAACAATGAACAGGGCCAAGGCGATCTGGCAAGACGCATCGATGCCATCGTCGAAGAAAAACTCCATGCCAACCCCCTGTTCAAAGCGGCAGCCCAACCCAAAGCCATCATCAAGACCTTGGTCTCGCGCTATCAACCAGGCATGAGCTATGGCACCCATGTGGACGAGCCGATGATGGCGGGCAGCCGCGTCGATCTTTCTTTCACCCTCTTCCTCAATGGGCCAGAGACCTATGACGGCGGCTCACTGATTATTGAAAACACCGAGGGTGAAGCAAGCTACAAGCTGGCAGCAGGAAGCCTCGTGCTCTATCCCACAACCGCACTCCACCGCGTCGAAGAAGTCACCAAAGGCGAGCGTCTCGTCGTCGTCGGCTGGGTGCGCAGCTTCATCCGCAGCGCAGCCAACCGCGAAGTGATCTTCGATCTGGAAAACCTCATCGCATCCCTGCGTAAATCAGAGGCAGATCGTGCGGTAATTGACCGCGCCCTGAAAGTGAAAGCCAATCTTATGCAGCAATGGGCCGACGACTAGGGCGCGCGAACACCAACCCAGCAAGCACGGGCAAGAAGCACGCCGCCATGAACCACGGCAACAGCCAGATGCCAAAGCGGTCAAAGGCCCAGCCCGCAACAGGCGGGCCGATCACACCGGAAATGCCCCACAGCAAGGAATTGATCGAGGCAGCGGCCACCATGTCCGTGCCCTTGTAGCGCTCCCCCAACAAGGCATAGGCCACCAAGTAAACCCCAAAGGCACAGCCGCGCAGAATCACAATCACCAGCCACACCAACCGGTCATCAATCACCCACCCCAGTAAAAGCGCTGAGATGAGGGAGATCAAGGCACAAGCCAGCAATGTGCCGCGCCGTGACCAATGATCTGCAAGCCAGCCAATCGGAAAGAACAATACCATGGGCATGGCGATGCCAAAGGAAAGCAGCTGCGAGGCGCTGCCATCGGTGTAGCCGTGTTCCTTGGCGAAGAGTGAGAAGAACGTCAGCATGAAGGCCTCGAAGAACGTCACGGCAATCACACAGGTGAAAATGAACTTCGCTCCAGTCAACGTTGACCAAAGCGGCGCGGCCTTTTGTCCGGTCGCAACCTCAACGATCTTGACGCGCGATTCGAGCAAGAGTGCCACAAGCACAGGCAAGAAACACACACTCCACGGCAGCCAACCCGTAACACCTGTCACCGGGATAATAAAAAACGGGCCAAGCGCAAAACTCACGGTCTGCGATGTCATATAGATGCCCATCACGCGCCCGCGCGATTGATTGTCGGAATTGGCCTGCAACCAACTCTCGCCCGTTGTGTAGATCGCCGCACCGGCAATGCCCACGAGGAAGCGGAAGAGAAACCATGAATAAAGCGGCGATGTTGTCGCAAAACCAAGATAAGCAATCAGCGCCAACACCACGCTCGCCATCACCAGACTGTGGCTCTTGATATGCTGGCGCAAGCGCACCAGGCTAAAGCCGGCAAGCATGACACCCACCTGCCCGGCCATCACGTTGCCGCCAATCAGAAACTTGGAATCGCCTTCTGCGTTCATCGCCAAGGGCACAAGTTGGGTCATCATGCCAAAGGCAATGTTGCCAACGCCCATCGCCGCAATGATCAGAAAGATGAGTCTGTTATTGCGCGTCACGCCACATGCCACTCATGTTCGATGGTGGCGGTCTTCTCAAACATCTTGGAGGCTGAGCAATATCTCTCCGCCGAGAGCTTAATGGCGCGTTCAACCGCAGCCAGATTGAGGTTTTCACCCTTCAACCTGTAGATCAGCTTGACCTTGGTGAACACCTTCGGAATTTCAGAGGCGCGCTCACCTTCCAACGCAATCTCGCAGCCGGTCACTTTATGGCGGCCTTTTTCCAGAATTTCAACCACATCAAAAGCCGTACAGCCACCAAGCCCCATCAACATCATCTCCATCGGCCTGACACCAATATTGCGGCCGCCCGAATCCGGCGCCCCGTCCAAGACAACAGCATGGCCAGAACCCGATTCCGCCACAAAAGCCCGGCCATTTATCCATGTGATTTTCGCTTTCATTTAGTCCTCTCAAACGATCTGGAAATTTCCGTTCTGCGTGATAGGATAATGCATGGCCAAAGTCCATTTCACTTCAAACCTGCGCCGCCATGTTGACTGTCCTGCGGTCGAAGTTGCTGCGTCGCAGCTGCATGAGGCTTTAGATCAAGCCTTCGCCAAGAATGAACGCCTCAAAACCTATGTGCTAGACGATCAAGGCCACCTGCGCAAACACATGCGCATTTTGATCGACGGCCAAGCCATAACCGATCTCGAAAAATTCAAGGACGCCGTGAATCCCGGTTCTGAAATCTGGGTGATGCAAGCACTCTCAGGAGGATAGGATGCAAAAGAAAATTCTCGTTTCGACCCGCAAAGGGCTTTTCGAATTGGGCAAGGGAACCAAGGGTTGGGCCGTGAAGGACTCGCATTTCCTCGGCGACAACGTCACCCTCGCCCTGCATGACCCGCGCGACGGCACAGACTACGCCGCTTTGAACCATGGCCATTTCGGCATCAAGCTGCACCGCCGTGACGCTCCTTCAAAGAATGGTGGCAAGAAGAAGTGGGTCGAAATTGCCAGCCCAAAATATCCTGAAAAGCCCGAAGGGCTTGTCGATAAAGATGGTTGGGGCAAGGATGTGAAATGGACCAATCAACTGATCTGGGCGCTGGAAACAGGCGGACCCACGCAGAAAGGCGTGATCTGGGCAGGCACCATGCCGGGCGGGCTGTTCAAATCCACCGATCGCGGCAATTCGTGGGAACTGATGGAAAGCCTGTGGCGACACCCGGACCGCAACAAATGGCTGGGCGGTGGCGCTGATATTCCGGGCATTCATTCAATCTGCGTCGACCCGCGAGACGCCAACACCGTGCGTGTTGCCGTCTCCTGCGGTGGTGTCTGGCGCACCGAAGACGGCGGCAAGACCTGGGCCCAATCCGCCCATGGCATGAAGTTTGACAATGGCCC
>JAYUEP010000162.1:0-4087 GCA_043739165.1 Hyphomicrobiales bacterium | reverse complement strand
ATCAGGCTTGGGAAGAACTGTTTTAGGCGTCTGGGCAACTTTGCCCACCGAATTTGAAGGTGACAGGAAAACATGGCTGACACACGTAGCATGGCAAGCAGGAAGCGTATCCGCAAAGTCTTCGGCAAGGGCATTGAAGTTGCTGAAATGCCGAACCTCATCGAGGTGCAACGCGAATCTTATGAGCAGTTTCTCCAGATGAAGGAACCTGCCGGTGGCCGCGCCACTGAAGGCCTGCAAGCCGTGTTCAAATCCGTGTTCCCGATTGCTGATTTCTCCGGCCAATCCGTGCTGGAATTCAAGCGCTATGAATTTGAACAGCCGAAGTTTGATGTTGATGAGTGCCAGCAGCGTGGCATGACCTTTGCTGCGCCGTTGCGCGTGACCTTGCAACTCGTCGTGTTCGAAATTGATCCGGACACACAGGCCAAGTCCCTCAAGGACGTCAAAGAGCAAGACGTTTACATGGGCGAAATTCCACTCATGACTAAGAACGGCACATTTGTGGTGAACGGCACGGAGCGCGTGATCGTTTCGCAGATGCATCGTTCGCCCGGCGTGTTCTTTGACCACGACAAGGGCAAGAGCCATTCTTCCGGCAAGATCCTTTTCGCGGCGCGTGTGATTCCTTATCGCGGCTCTTGGCTTGACTTTGAATTTGATGCCAAGGACCTGATTTTCGCGCGTATCGACCGTCGCCGCAAACTGCCTGTGACGACGCTGTTCTATGCGCTTGGCATGAACGCTGAAGAGATCCTGCATTATTTCTACAAGTCGGTGCCTTATACCCAGACCAAAGATGGCTGGCGCATGCCTTACAATGCCGAGCGCTTCAAGGGCATCAAGCCTGCGACTGACCTGATCGACGCCAAGACCGGCCAAGTTGTCATGGAAGCCGGCAAGAAGATTTCGCCACGCCTTGCGCGCAAGATCGCGGAAGATGGCACCAAGGAATTGCTGGTGCGTGATGAGGATCTTTACGGCCAATATATCGCCGACGAACTGGTTAATGAAAAGACTGGTGAGATTTATGCCGAAGCTGGCGAAGAGATTTCCGAGAAGTCCTTGAAGGCGCTGAAAGAGCTGGGCTTCAAGAGCCTGAACTTGCTTGATATCGACCATCTGAACACCGGGCCTTACATCCGTAATACGCTCAAAGCCGACAAGGTTGAAAGCTATGAGCAGGCGCTGGTTGAAATTTACCGCGTGATGCGCCCGGGCGAGCCGCCAACACGCGAAGGCGCCGAAGCCTTGTTCAAGGGTCTGTTCTTTGATCAGGAACGGTACGACCTCTCGGCTGTCGGCCGCGTGAAGATGAACATGCGTCTTGAGCTCAATGTTGCCGACAATATGCGCGTGTTGCGCAAGGAAGACATTCTGTTGATCGTCAAGACATTGCATGACTTGCGCGATTCAAAGGGCGAAGTGGATGACATCGACAACCTCGGCAACCGCCGCGTTCGCTCGGTTGGCGAGTTGATGGAAAATCAATATCGCCTCGGCCTCGTGCGCATGGAACGCGCCATCAAGGAACGCCTGTCATCGGTGGATATCGACACCGTGATGCCGCATGACTTGATCAATGCCAAGCCCGCCGCTGCTGCGGTTCGTGAATTCTTCGGCTCATCACAGCTGTCTCAGTTCATGGATCAAACCAATCCGCTGTCGGAAATCACCCACAAGCGCCGACTCTCGGCACTTGGCCCTGGTGGTTTGACGCGCGAACGCGCCGGCTTTGAGGTGCGCGACGTGCATCCGACCCACTATGGCCGCATCTGCCCGATTGAAACGCCGGAAGGTCCGAACATCGGCCTGATCAACTCGCTGGCCACTTATGCCCGCGTCAACAAATACGGCTTTATCGAAACACCCTACCGCAAGGTATTGCATGGCAAGGTGACCAACGAGGTCAAATATCTCTCGGCCATCGAAGAAGCAAAATATCACATCGCCCAGGCTAACGTGCCGCTGACGAAAGATGGCAGGTTTGCTGATGAGCAAGTGATTGTGCGCCATCAGGGAGACGTGTTCCAAATTCCACCGGACAAGGTGGATTTTGCCGACGTATCACCCAAGCAGATCGTTTCGGTTGCGGCCGCACTCATTCCGTTCCTTGAGAACGACGATGCCAACCGCGCCTTGATGGGTTCCAACATGCAGCGCCAGGCTGTGCCTTTGGTGCGTTCATCCGCACCACTCGTAGGCACGGGCATGGAAGCTGTGGTGGCGCGTGACTCTGGTGCCGCCATTACGGCGCGCCGCTCCGGCATCATCGATCAGGTAGACGCCAAGCGCATCGTGATCCGCGCCACGGAAGAGACCGATCCGTCAAAGCCCGGCGTGGATATTTATACGCTCGCCAAGTTTCAGCGTTCCAACCAATCGACCTGCATCAACCAGCGCCCTCTCGTTCGTACCGGTGATGTGGTGAAGGCTGGTGACATTATCGCTGACGGCCCATCGACGGAGTTGGGTGATCTGGCGCTTGGCCAGAATTGCCTCGTCGCGTTTATGCCGTGGAATGGTTACAACTTCGAAGACTCGATCTTGTTGTCCGAGCGCATTGTGAAGGATGACGTGTTCACCTCCATTCACATCGAAGAATTCGATGTGATGGCGCGCGACACGAAGCTTGGGCCAGAAGAAATCACCCGCGACATTCCAAACGTGGGCGAAGAGTCCCTCAAGAACCTCGATGAAGCCGGCATTGTTTACATCGGTGCTGAGGTGAAACCGGGCGATATTCTCTGCGGCAAGATCACGCCAAAGGGTGAATCACCCATGACGCCGGAAGAAAAGCTTCTGCGCGCAATCTTCGGTGAAAAGGCTTCGGACGTTCGCGACACATCGCTTCGTCTGCCACCCGGTGTCTCGGGCACGGTTGTTGAAGTGCGCGTATTCAATCGCCATGGTGTGGACAAGGACGAACGTGCCTTGGCCATCGAGCGCGAAGAAATCGAACGCCTCGCGAAGGACCGCGACGACGAACTTGCGATCCTCGACCGCAACTCCTATGGCCGCCTGCACGACTTCCTGCATGGCAAGACCGCATCGGGCGGCCCGCGTGGCCACAAGCTTGACGGCAAGATCGCCGAGAAGAACCTGGAAGACATTCCACGTTCGCAGTGGTGGAACATTGCCCTGTCGAACGAAAAGTCGATGGGCGAATTGGAGGCCATGAAGGTGCAGTATGACGAGGCCAAGAAGGGCCTTGAAACGCGCTTCATGGACAAGGTTGAAAAGCTGCAACGCGGCGATGAATTGCCAACTGGCGTGATGAAGATGGTTAAAGTCTTCGTTGCCGTGAAGCGCAAGATTCAACCCGGCGACAAGATGGCTGGCCGCCATGGCAACAAGGGTGTTGTCTCGCGCATCGTTCCTGCTGAAGACATGCCCTATCTTGAGGACGGCACCCCGGTCGACGTGGTGCTGAACCCCTTGGGCGTGCCTTCGCGCATGAACGTTGGGCAGATCCTCGAAACCCATCTGGGTTGGGCTTGTGCCGGTATGGGCAAGAAGATCGGTGCGGCGCTGGAAGCCTATTCTGCCACGCTGAAGGTCAAGCCTGTGAAGGATGAATTGCAACGCATCTATGGCAAGAATGCCGAGATCGATGCGCTGGAAGACCTTGACGTGATCGAATTCGCACACTCCGTCAAAAAGGGTGTTCCGATTGCGACGCCAGTGTTCGACGGTGCCCGCGAAGAAGATATCGCGGCCATGTTGAAGGACGCAGGTCTTTCGGCCTCAGGCCAGATCAGGCTTTATGATGGCAAGACGGGCGACGTGTTCGACCGTCCTGTTACCGTGGGCTATATCTATATCCTGAAACTGCATCACTTGGTTGACGACAAGATCCATGCTCGTTCGATCGGACCGTACTCCCTTGTGACCCAGCAACCGCTGGGCGGCAAGGCGCAGTTCGGTGGCCAGCGCTTCGGTGAAATGGAAGTCTGGGCCCTGGAAGCTTACGGCGCCGCCTACACCTTGCAAGAAATGCTCACCGTCAAGTCTGACGACGTGGCGGGCCGCACGAAGGTTTATGAAGCCATTGTGCGCGGCGATGATGCTTTTGAAACCGGCATTC
>JAYUEP010000161.1:0-35826 GCA_043739165.1 Hyphomicrobiales bacterium | reverse complement strand
GGGGCGACGGCCCATTTGCCGGATTGATCGGCGACAGACTTGATGGTGCCCACGATCCAAACGCCGGTCACGGTTGCGGCAATCTGGCCTGAGGTGAAGCCACCAGTATAATCAGCCCAGCCAGATACTGGCTTGTAGATGCCCGATTGCATAAGCTTGGCATATTGTGTTAGCGCGGCTTTGAAGGCTGGGCTGGTGATATCAGATTTGCCGTCTGGTGTGAAAAACCATCCACCAGCGGATTGCAGCATGATGCGAAATATACCGTCGTCATTCAGGTCAAGATCCAGCATCTTGTGGCCGGTTTTGGCTTCAACGGCCTTACCGATTTCAATCAACTTATCCCAGGTGATGTTGTTCAGATCTTCGGCTTTGTAGCCAGCTTGCGCAAGATAGTCTGAACGATAAAAGAGACCTGAATCGCCTGAGTCAAATGGCAGTGAGTAAGTTTTACCGGCCACCGTGGACAGTGCCACCTTGTATGGGGCAAAGTTTTTATAATCGATAGCCTTGGTGTCTGATAACGGTTCAAAATCTTTGGTGAACGACTGCAGATATTTTTGAGCGCCGTAGTCCTCGATCAACACGATGTCAGGCAGGCCGTCAGTGGTGCCGGAAGCCAGCTGTGCTTGCAGCTTTTGTTCCATGTCAGGCTTGGCGAAATCAACGATATTCAGCGTCACATCGGGGTGGGCTTTGGCATAGCGGGCGCCCGCTTCTTTCATGGTTGCGCCATTAAATTCCTTGTCCCAGCACCAGATGGTGATGGTGGTTGCCGAATAAGCAACAGTGGCACTCAAAAAACTAAAACCAGCAAGCGCCGCACCAAGAACGCTGCGCCGATTAAGCACATTCAACTTCATATCTTCCTCCCTTTGTCAGCCTGGTTCACTCCGGCTGTTGGGACAAACTAAGCAGATTTTTGGAACGGCGCAATAGTTTTAGTAAATATTTACTTGGAAATTATGCTGCGCTGCGGCTTTCGGGTGCTGCCACGCCAAATAATCTGCGAACCCAAAATGACCCGTTTGACAATCTTGCGCCCGGCCACGCGCTCCAACAGCAGATCTACCGCCACCTCGCCAATTTCCTCTGCTGGCAGGCGGACGGTGGACAACGGTGGGTGGAGAAATTGGGCAACGGAAATATCGTTAAAGCTGGCAACAGCGATATCTTCTCCAATTTTTAACCCAAGCTCATGCAGTGCACGATAAGTGCCAACCGCCACATTGTCATTTGCGGTGACGATGACATCCGGTCGCTTCGAGCTCTTCATTAGTTTGTGCGCTAGATTGTAGCCGCTTTCTTCAGTGTTCCGATCGGTCAGGCAAAGGTCTGGATCAAACTGTCCACGTTGCTTTGCCCATTCGATATAGGTGTGGCAGCGTACTTCTTCGAATGCACGACCCCTGCTATCCGTCCAGCCGAGAAAAGCAATGCGACGATATTCCATCGCAGACAACGCATTCAGCAATTTTAAGGTGGCAAATGCAAAATCGTTTTGAACGCAGTCAAATTCGTCAGAAACCGGATTAGAATCGGCACAGACAAGGTGGCGGCTGTGACGGGCCAGCCACTCCAAACCGTCTTCGTCGTGATGTCCAACGACGATCACACCAGAGGCGTTGCGAAGAACGGATGGATTGGGCAATGCGTTTGTATGGTAGAGTTTGGTGCTTTCGATGCCGTGGCGATGGCAGCGGCGTTCAACGCCAAGCCGCAGAGCAACGTAGTAAGGATCACTAAGCTCTTGGTCTGGGCTGAGGAAGTGAACCAAGGCAATCTTTCCGACTTTGCTTTCGGCCTTCCGGGTGCGATTGCGCGGGGTTTCATAGTTCAGCGCTTCCGCCTTTTCGATGACGGCGCGGCGCGTTTCTGCCGAAACTGAAAGCGTGGCGTCAAAGTTGAGCACGCGCGAAACCGTCGCGCTGGACACGCCAACCGCCTTGGCGATCTCCCTGAGCGTAACCATTTCCCAATCCCCGCTGCGGCGCCAAAATCTGCACCTCGTCGCCATTCCATTGGCCGTTGGTTCAGGACTAGTGGAAAGCCGGGCTGTCCTGCAACAGAATTATTCCATCGTGACTCAGGTGTTCAGGCCTTCGAGACGGCTCGCGCGGCAGAAGCCAAGCTCTTGCCGCTGTTGCGGTGGTCAATTGACAGGCGTGAGCAACGGCCGACCCATGAAATGGGCTGCGAGATTGTCGCGCACCAATTGGCCCATGGCCTTGCGCGTTTCCAAGGTGGCGCTGCCGACATGGGGTTGCAGCACAACATTGGGCAATGTGAAGAAGCGCTCTTCAATGTTTGGTTCATTGAGGAACACATCCAGCGCCGCGCCTTTGATGATGCCGTTTTCGAGCGCATTCAGCAAAGCCAGCTCATCAGCAATTGTGCCCCGCGAAACGTTGACGAAGAAACCTTCCGATCCCAGCGCCTTGAAGGCCGCTGCGCCCACAAGATTCTTGGCCGATGGGCCACCCGCCAAAGCGGCGACGAGAAAATCCGAACCAGCAGCCAGTGCTTCAACTGAGTTGTGATAGGCATATGCAACGTCATCGCGCTTTTTGCGGTTGTGATAAGAAATCTTCATGCCAAAGGCTTCGGTGCGTTTGGCAATGGCGAGGCCGATGCGGCCCAGGCCGATAATGCCCACACGTTTGCCCGAAAAGCGCGTGGCCAAAGGCAATGGGCCAGCCGTCCACTTGCCGGAACGCACGAGCGATTCACCGGCTGGAATTTGACGTGCGATTGCGATACAGAGACCGACGGCAAGATCGGCGACATCATCTGTCAGCACATCTGGCGTGTTGGTCACCTTGATGCCCCGCGCTTTGGCGGCGGGTAAATCTATTCCATCAACGCCGACGCCATTGCAGACAATGATTTCTAGCTTAGGCAAAGCGGCAATGAGCGCTGCACTTGCGCCCAGATCGCCGCGCGTGCCAATGGCGCGGATGTTGGCGGCATGGCTTGCAAGAAAAGCGCCTTGGTCTGGCGCTTCCCACAGCTTGCGCAGCGTATAGGCCTTTTCCAGTTCCACAAAATCCCAATCGGGATAGGCACCCAGCACCAAGAGTTCAGGCTTGTTTGTCATTCTTCCAGTGCCTCATCATTCGCCGTAAGGAATCCAGATGTTTTTCACTTGCGTGGCGCGGCGCAGATATTCCAGGCCCTGCCCTTGTTGGTCGTCATGCCAATCAACTGAGTGGCCAAGGTTCACCCATGTGGATTTGAGATTTCCTGCAGAGGCCTTCTCGACCATGGCGCTGCCTTCGGCACTGCCGTGATACCAGAGGGCTGCCACTTCATCATGCTCAGCCAAGGTCTTGGCCAGTTCGTCGCGCTGGCCGGTGATGATGTTGACGGCGCCATCAGGCACATCCGATGTATCCAGCACCTGATAAAAGTCTGCCGCGATCAAGGGCTGGGATTGCGAGGGCACCAACACGACGCGGTTGCCCATCGATAGTGCCGGCATCATCAACGACACCATCGACAACAACGGCGCTTCTTGCGGGCAGACGAGGCCCATCACCCCAAAGGGCTCATTGAAAGCCAGTGTTGTTTGGCGCTTGGCATTGGTCGAATGGATGCGGCCATCAAACTTGTCGGCTTGCGCGGCGTAATAGAAAATACGGCGCAAGGATTCATCGAGCTCATGTTCGGCGGCCTTTGAGGTTGCGCCCAAGGCCACAAGATGGCGCGCGAATTCATCGGCGCGGGCGCTGAGGTTTTCCGCAATGAAGAACAGCACCTGGGCGCGGTTATGCGCCGAAGCTGAACCCCAAGCCGAAGCCTTCAGCGCGGCCTCAACGGCGTTGCGCACGTCCTTGCGGTTGCCCAAGCCCGCTTGGCCCAAAAGGCCGCCCTTGGCGTTGAACACATCATAGGAATAGCCCGAGTCTGGTCGCGCCTGCTTGCCACCGATATAAAGTTTCGCTGTCCGGTCGATTACAGCACCTTGATCATTGTGGTGCAAAGCGGCTGTCGCGCCTGAAAGCGTGGCGAGTTTTTCGGCGCGGGCGGGTCTGGTCGTGGCGTGATTGGCGGTGAGATATTCAAACAGGCCCTCGCGCCCGCCTTCACGACCAAATCCCGATTCCTTATAACCGCCGAAGCCTGCGGCCGCGTCAAACTGGTTGGTGCAATTGATCCAGACGACACCAGCTTTCACGCGGGCTGCCGCTTCGAGTGCGACGTTGAGATTCTCCGACCAGATCGAAGCCGCGAGGCCGTAGCGCGTGTGGTTGGCCAGTGCAGCCGCTTCGTCCGGTGTGCGGAAGGTCATCGCGGAAACCACGGGGCCGAAAATTTCTTCCCGCACGACAGTCGAGGACGTATCGACGTCGACAAACAACGACGGTGCGAAATAGTTACCCTTGGCCGGAAGTGCGCAAGGCGCTGAAATCAATGTGCCGCCTTCGGCCTTGCCCTTTTCCACCAGTGCCGTGACGCGGGCGAGTTGGACAGGATCAACCAGCGGGCCCATGTCATTGGATTTGTCGAGCGGGTCACCCACACGCAGCGAGCCCATGCGCTTGGTCAACCGCGCGATAAAACCATCATAGGTGCCCTCTTGCACCAGAAGCCTTGTGCCTGCGCAACAGACTTGCCCCTGATTGAACCACACGGCGTCGACCACGCCTTCGACAGCGGCATCAATGTCGGCGTCGTCAAACACGATGAAAGGTGACTTGCCGCCCAATTCCAGCGACAGCTTCTTGCCCGAGCCTGCGGTTTTCACACGGATCATGCGGCCCACTTCGGTGGAGCCGGTGAAGGCAATCTTGTTCACATCCTTGTGCGCGACGAGGGCAGCGCCCGTGTCGCCATCACCTGTCACGATATTGACCACGCCCGGCGGCAGGCCTGCCTCGGTGCAGATTTCAGCGAAGGCCAGCGCGGTCAGCGGCGTAAATTCGGCGGGCTTCAACACCACCGTGTTGCCTGCCGCAATGGCGGGCGCGATTTTCCATGCGAGCATGAGAAGCGGAAAGTTCCATGGAATGATTTGGCCGCAAACGCCGATGGGGCCATAGCCCTTGTATTCCGTTTCCACCAACTGCGCCCAACCGGCATGATGGTAGAAATGGCGCGCGACCAGTGGGATATCAACGTCGCGGCTCTCACGGATGGTCTTGCCATTGTCCATGGTTTCGAGGACCGAGAGGAACCGTTCGCGCTTCTGGATGTGGCGCGCCAATGCATAAAGATGTTTGGCGCGCTCGAAGCCTGAAAGCTTGCTCCAGCTTTTGAAGGCCTTGCGGGCGGCTTCAACCGCTTTGTCAATGTCATTCGGCAAACCATTGGGAACGCTGACTAATTTATCACCGCTCGCGGGGTTGAATACATCTAACCTTGGGGCCTTGGACGAAATGAAATTGCCCCCGATGAAGTGGCCGAACTCGCCGTCATGCGCGGCGAGCCATTCCTTCACATGGGTGTTGGATTCCGGTGCCGTGCCGTAGTCCATGGTTTCGAGAATGTCAGTGACTGTTGGCATCGTAATCCTCAAGCCAAGGCGTGATGGG
Organism: Hyphomicrobiales bacterium; assembly: GCA_043739165.1. Classification (GTDB taxonomy): domain Bacteria; phylum Pseudomonadota; class Alphaproteobacteria; order Rhizobiales; family Aestuariivirgaceae; genus Aestuariivirga. The sequence goes on along the minus strand of JAYUEP010000161.1, from coordinate 30,292 downwards.
AGAGAGCCGCGTAACGGCCCGTGAGATAATGTTCGAGCTGTCGCTCAATATCGGCCAGCATCGATGAAGCACCAATGCGGAAAAGATCAGGCTCCAGCCAGCGGCGGCCCAGTTCTTCTTTCATCAGGATTTGCCAGTTCATCGCATCTTTCGCTGTCTTCAAACCGCCCGCCGGCTTGAAGCCGATCTTGAAGCCCGTGTGCTCGCTGTAATCCCTCAGTGCACGGAGCATTGTGAGGGACACAGGCAAGGTGGCGTTCACATCTTCCTTGCCGGTTGATGTCTTGATGAAATCGGCCCCCGCCTGCATCGCAATCATCGAGGCCTTGTAAACATTGCGCAGCGTTTTCAAATCACCCGTGGCGAGGATAGCCTTCATGTGAGATGCGCCACACGCCTCGCGCATCGCCGCCACTTCGTCATAAAGTGCGGCCCATTCACCGCGCAGAAGCTGGGCGCGGTGGATCACAATGTCGATTTCCTCCGCACCTTCTTCGACTGCATATTTGATTTCGGCCAGGCGCAGGGGCAATGGCGTCAAGCCAGCCGGAAAACCCGTGGCCACAGAAGCCACGGGGATGCCGGAGCCACGCAATGCCTTCACCGCATGCGGCACCATCGAAGGATAAACACAGACGGCGCCGACCCTCGGAGCGGCTGAAAGTTTGAGCCCTGCGACAATGTCATCACGCAAGGGCCGCATCGCCTTGGCGCAGAGGCGGTGCACGCGGCCCGGCGTGTCATCGCCTGCGAGTGTAGTGAGATCGATACATTGCAGGGCTTTCACCAGCCATGCGGCCTGATATTCCTTTTTCACGCTGCGGCGCGTGGTGAGGCTTGCAGCGCGGCGCTCGGCAGCAGAGGTGTTGACCTGATGGCCCTCAAACCATTCGGTGATCAAGGCCGTGCCGGTATTGCGTGGCACTGTGTTGTGGCCGACACCTGATGGCATGGGTTGGTTTTCCAAAATCGCGTCGCTCCCGAAGAGCGCATAGAGTCGGCGATTTTGACCAAATAGTCAACACGACCGCTTTAGACGGGTGCGGCGGCTACTGGAATTCAAAGCGATAGCCAGCGGAGGCCAGAATATCGAGCGATTGGTTGCCGACACCAGCGTTCACTGTATTGATCCAGCGCGCGCCAACTTCAGATTCCAACGTCCAATTCTTGTTGACGCGGTAGCTCATGTTGACGCTGGGCAAAACGCTGTATTGAACCTGATCGCTGGTTTTGCTGGTGCGCATCTGCAATTGCAGGCGGGGGCCGAAGCGCAGCTTGTCGTTGACTTGGAAGCGATAAGCCCCGTCGATCATATAGCCCGTGCTGGAAGCACTGGTGGCATAACGCAAGCCGCCGGAAAGCGTGTCATTGGTGCGGAAGATGCCCGAGCCGTTGATCGACAAAGAGGCATAGAAGTCAAAGCCAGGATCGGGCGTTCCCAACACACCGCCAGAGGGTGGCGTGCCCGTGTAGTATGACAGAGTGCTGTCCAACGAGGCCTGCCACTTGTCATTCAACTGCTGGCTGGCTCCGACAGAAAGGGACTGCGAGGACGATGTGCGGTCGCCCGCCCACTGGTTGACGGCATCAAGACCCACCGCATCGACCAAGGATTGCAGGGTAAGCTGGCTTTGGCCTTGTAAAGCGTTTGAGGTGAGCAGGAAGGGCAGCTTGCGATAATCGGCTGTGGCATAAACCGAAGTGCCCTGGCGCGGCAGCCAAGTGCCGGTCACATAGGCGTTATTGAGTTCCATGAAGAAGATATCATAGTCTGCGGCCGTATAGACGGAGCCTTTGGAGCCGATGTAGCGACCTTCACCACCCACCGCACGGCGATCGACGATATCGCCGACATTTTGCTCAATGGCATAGATGCTGGCGGACCAATCCTTCTTGGGGGAATTATATTCGAGGCTTGTGCCGAAAATGTAACGTCCGTCGGAGAATGGATTGGCGTTGCTGTTATAGACGGGAGCACCGCCCACGGCTTGCCACTTGAAGTCCTTGATGCCTTCCCAAGTCACCACGGCACCATCAAAGCGACCAAAAACACCGCCCGTGCTTTTGCTTTGGCGGCCGACGCGCAGGCCGAGCTTGGGGCCCTTGAGTTTGCCGTCGACATAGACTGTTGACAGGCTGGAGTTGGCGATATTCGCTTGGTCACCGATGCCCTGCACATTGACGGCGCTGGCGCGGCCTTCAACGGCATAGTCCTGGTTTTCGCCACGGATGAAGAAGTCGCCCGTCGAGAGGGCCTGGTTCTGGAACACTCGATGTTGATCCATCACATTGCCGCCCGGCGTCAGTGGCGAGAAATTGTCATCGCGGTAATAGGTCTGGGAAATGCTGCCGTTCTTGGTCCAGGTCCAGGCCTTGGGGTCCTTGGGTGGCTCGCCCAGATTGGACTTTAGGCCCAGATTGGACGCAAGAACGCCGTTGCCAGGCGTCAGAGTGGCATCGCCCTTGCCCGCGCCATTTGAAGTCAATGTGCTTGCCTGACGCAAGGCAAACTGCTTGTTGGCCTGATCATCCATGGCAGCAATGACAGCATCGCGGCGGCCTTTGACACGCGTGGCATCAGGGCCCGTCGGATATTGGCTCAGGTACGTATCATATTCCGCTTTGGCGAATGCCAGCTGGCCGGCACGTTCATGTGACAGGCCCAACATTTCCTGGGCATCTTGTTTGACACGGCCTGAACCCAAAGAGGCGGCTTTGGTGAAGAAGGCGGTGGCGCGGTTGAAATCGCCTGCCGCAAGCTGCTTCTTGCCATCGCTCAAAGCGGTTTCGGCATCTTGGCCGGAGCCTTGCGCGTCGGGGGCTTGATCCGGGTTGTCCAAAGATTTTTTCAGGTCGGTCTTGGGCCCTTGATCGGCGACGCTGGGTTTGAAGCCAAGGCATTTTTCGGCAGTGGCCACGTCTGTCACATCGATCACAATGTGGCGGTTATCGTCATCACGCTTGATGTGATAGGCCATGACTTTGGAAAAGACGAAATGGATGACCGGGCCTTGGGTGGCTGCGGGATCATAAACCACGCCGCCAATGCCTGCCGCATTTTGCGGGGGCACCGAGGCGGCTTCCTTGAGGCTCTTGCCTGTTTCAGTTGGCAAAGTCGTGGCCAGAGGTTCGATATGAACGGCGATGTCGAGGGCTTTTTCGGCGGGGTCTGCGCCTGTCACATTGACCGGGCGGTTCAGCTTCAATTCAACGTGGCTGCATGTTGACGTTCCGGTAACGTTAACGGTGGCCAGCAGTTTATCCAACGTCGGTTCAGCCAAGGCATGGCTCTGCCCGGCGGCCACAAGGGCTGCGAGGCTCAATCCGATACGCTTAAGAACTAACTTGGCCATTCATCCTATTCCAGAAGTAATTTCTCGGTCGTCCCCATTTGTTTGATGGCCCTGTTGCTTCTGGATTTTCTTGTTTTTGTGGATTGAAACCGTTGTGGCCTAGAGCCCATTAACGGTCCGTTATGGTTAACAGAAAAGGCTAAAAAAAAAGCAATGTGACCAGTTTGGGCAGAATCGTGCCTGACCCAAACTGGGACTTTGCAGATTGAAGCTGACATCGTGCTGACCGGGCGCATCAGGAACCTAGTTGCTGAAGCTGCTGTTGGTTGGGCGATGGTGTGGCCCAGGTTGCGACTTGCTGATCGTGGTCAGGGTTTGATCGGTGTAAGTATGGCAGGCACCACTGCAATCCTTCAGTTCGGTGAACGTGTAGAAAGTCTGCTTGGGCGAATTATACTTGGGGTGTGCCCCCGGCGAGAACTTGTCAGCATGGCAGGCGGCACAATTCGGGAACAGGCCTGGCTGCAGATAGGTGATCTTTTCATTGTTCTGCTTGTGGCAGGTGAGGCAGCTGGTCTGGGTGGCGAAGTAGTGCGCCACATAAGCCGCTGACGTATGGGTATAGGTCAACATTGGGTTCCAGACTGTTGTCGTATGGCAGATTGAGCAATCCTTCGTGGTGATGAAGTGGGTCGGCAGCTTGTAATCCAGAACCGTTCCTGTGACGCCCATCTTGTTGCTGCCGTTGTGGCAGGCCATGCAAGTGCCCAAGGCTTGGCTGTGGTCAAACTTGGTGACGGGTGCGACTTTCCAATCGGTCGATACTGTACCAGAAACGTGACAGCTTTCGCAGGTGTTGGTGGTGTTCAAATGGGGTGCGTCTTTCGGCGTGATGACCTTGACGCTCGTCTTGGATGTGCCGTTATGGCAGGAATAGCAGGTGCCCACGGCTTGCGTGTGGTCAAAGGCCTTGGCCGGTGTCCAAGGCACACCACCCGTTGTGTGGCAGGCATCGCAGGCCGTCGTCGAATTCAAGTGAGTGGCTGACTTGTGCGAGATGAGGCCGCCCGTCAGGCTCAGCGTTTTCGTGCCATTGTGGCAGGTACTGCAGGCACCGGTGACTTGGGTGTGATCAACCTGAGCCGCTGTGACATTCCAGTTCGCGGTGGACTTGTGGCAGGCATCGCAGGCCGTGCCCGAAGCGATATGGGCGGCAGACTTGTGCGAGATGAGACCGCCCGTCAGGCTCAATGTTTTGGTGCCGTTGTGGCAGGTGCTGCAGATGCCCGTGACTTGGGTATGGTCAACTTGTGTTGCCGCAACATTCCAATTGGCTGTGGAGAGATGGCAGTTGGCGCAGAGTGTTGTGGACGCGATGTGGTTCGCTGACTTCTTGGTCACCAAGCCCGTCGAAATCGTCAATGTGCCGCCGTGGCAAGAGTTGCAGGCGCCCAGCGTGGCCGTATGCTGGAACTGGGTCTTTGGCACAGGCTTCCAAACAATCGTGGTGTGGCAAGAGTCGCAGGTATTGTTGGTGGACATATGCGTCGCGGGTTTGCCAATCGTTGGTGCGTTGTTGTGGCAGGTAAAGCAGGAGCCAGCGGCCACACCCGTGTGGTCAAAAGCCGTTGCCGGAATAAAGCTTGTGGTCGAATGGCAAAGTTCGCAGGTGTTGACGGTCGTCAGATGGGTGCCACTCGGACCTTGCAGCTTGCCAACAACGGGGCCTGTTGTAATCGAGATCGTGCCGCTGTGGCAGGAGAAGCAGGTGCCCAGCACTTGCGTGTGATCGGTCTGCCGCGGTGTGAGGCCTGGCGTGAACTTCGTTGTGTTGTGGCAATTGACGCAGGCGTTGGTGGTCGACAGATGCTTGTTGCTCTTGCCGACAATTGGGCCGGTGGAGACTGAGTGAAGTGCGTCGTGGCAGGTGACGCAGGATGCCGTGGTCTGGCCATGATCGAACGTGACCGCAGGTTTGAATCCGGCGTTGGAACTGTTGTGGCAGTTGGCACAAGCCATTGAAGTGTTCAAATGTGCGGTGGACTTGGCCATGGCTGGCGCGTGGGCACCGTCGTGGCAAGATTCACAGGTTGCGCCCGGGGCGGTTTGGGTATGGTCGAACTTCGTCGTTACCCATGACACGTAACTCGCATGGCAGGCTTCGCAAACGGTAGTTGTGTTCGGATGGGCCGGATACGAGGCCTTGCCTAAAGCGTTGGTATGGGTGCCGTCATGGCAAGTGACGCAGGGCGTTACGTTGGCCGCAAGCGTATGATCGAAGGTGACGGCCGGCACAAAGGCCGTGGTGTTGTGGCAGGCACCGCAGGTGTTGCCTGTTATCTTATAGTGGCTTGTGCTCATGCCCGTTGCAATCTTTGTGTCATGGCAGGCAAAGCAGTTGGTGGCGGCAGTGAAGCTGCTGTGGTCGGGCTTAGCGTTAGTCACCCACGTAGCCGTCGTATGACAAACTGCACAGTCATTGCCATTGGGGTCCTTGCCGCCGGTAATTGCAATATGGGTGGCAGGACGCACCACAGCGTTGGTCTTGCCCGTGTCATGGCAGGAGGCGCAAGGTGTTCCAGCGGCCAGAATGGCAGTGTGGTCGAAATGAGCCGGGATAAAGGCGACTGTTGTGTGGCAGTTGCTACACGTATTGAAGGCAGACGTGTGGGCAGGTGCTTTCAGATCCGTTGCCGCTTTTGCCCGAGCAACAACCCCGGCAAATTGGCCGTCATGGCAACTGACGCATTGGGCGGCATAGACCGTCGGGTCAGCGTGGCTGAAGGTCCAGGTCGCAAACTTGGTCACGCTGGTGTGACAGGCGGCGCAATCATTCGACGTCGGGACATGCGGCGTTGGCGAATTGGCCTTGCCAAGCACCACGACGCCAGAGGGCAACTTGTGCGCACCATCGTGACAGGTGAAGCAAGTGGCCTGGGTTTGGGTGTGGTCAAAGACCTTGGCGGGCGCCCAAGTCGAATTGTTGGCGACATGGCAGTTTTCGCAGAGATCCGTCGTGGCCAAATGCGGCGCGTCTTTGCCAGTGATTGTCTTGAGCACAACACCTGTCTTGTGGCCGCCATCATGGCAGGAGAAGCAGGTGCCTGTGACGAAGCCGTGGAAGTTGGCACTGAGGGCCGACCAAACCGTCTGGCTGGTGTGGCAGCTGGCGCAGGCCGCGGTGCTGGTCAGGATATGGACAGCATCGCGTCCGGTGGCCAGCGTGCCATCATGGCACTTTTCGCAAGCCTGGCCGGCAGCGCCCGGATCACTGTGATTGAACGGCAACTTGACAGGCACCCAAGTGGTGAATTGCGTGGTGCTATGGCAATTGTCGCAAGTTGTAGAGGCAGGAACGTGATTGGTGCCCTTGGCCGTGGCCAGTTTGCCATCATGGCAAGCAAAGCAGGTGGTTGCGCCGCGGGTGGTGTGGTCGAACTTGGTCACCCAAGTGACGAAGGAGGTGTGGCACGTGCTGCAGTTGGTCGTTGCAGGGAATGGAATGTGGGGCGTTGGTTTCGCCACGAGCTTGCCCGTGGTGATTGCTGTGGTCCCATTGTGGCAAGTAACGCAGGAGTTGGCGACCAGCGCATGTTCCGCCGCGCCAAAGGTGACGGGTGAGAAGGCGACAAAAGTCGTATGGTCGTGGCAAGCAGCGCAATCATCTGAGGTTGGAATATGCGTGACGAGCGCATTGGTCTTGCCCTTGGCGGTGACACCATTGTGGCAGGATACGCACGTCTTGCCGCCAATGGTGGCAGCATCGTGAACGAAAGTCGTGACCCATGTGGTGAATGACTTGTGGCAATCCGAGCAATTGGCGGTGGTGGAAATATGTGGCGTCGGCTTCGACACCAGTTTGCCTTTTGAAATGCCTTGGGTGCCGTTGTGGCAATCGAGGCAGGTGGCGCTCACCAAGCCATGCTTGGCGGCGTCGAATGCGACGGGCGACCACGAAGTTGTCGTATGGCACGCGCTACAATCATTCGAAGCTGGGAATGGAATGTGCGGAACGGTGGCATTAACAATGCCCGTCGCTTGTACACCATCATGGCAAGAGGCGCATTTTGTTGCAGGGTCCAATCCTGTGTGATCAAACAGTGCCGTCTTCCAATTGGTGAATGAAGTGTGGCAGTTTTCGCAGCCAAGACTGGTCGTGATATGAGTCTTGGCCTTGGTGGTAAGCAAGCCCTTGCTGATCTTCATCACGCCATTGTGGCAATCCAGGCAGACGCCCGAGACTTTTGTATGATCGATGACCGCTGGCGTCCATACTGAGAAGTTATTGTGGCAATCGGAACAGACGGGCGATTGGCCACCGTTCACCGGAATGTGGAAGCCGAGAGCGCCGCTCAACATACCTTGGGCAATGGTGCCGTTATGGCAGCTGACGCAGTTTGAGACATTGCCAGCAATGGTATGATCAAAGGTCTTGGCTGGAATAAAGGTCGAGGTGTTGTGGCACGCATCACAACTGTCGAAGGCTTTTGTATTATGGGGTGGCGCTTTGGCATCGGTCGCGGCCTTGGACCGCGCGACAACACCAGCAAACTGGCCATCGTGGCAAGAGACGCAGGTGCCGACGACCTGGCTGTGATCCAGCGGCAGGATGGCGGGTTTGAAGGTCACGCCGATCGTGTGGCAGCTTTCGCAGGAATCTGTTGCGGCAATATGTGCAGGTGGCAACTGCTTGCCTTGAACCGGCGCGCCGTTGGCATCGGTGAACCTGGCCGGGTTGGTGTGGCACTGGACGCAGCCTGTGTTGATATTGGCATGATTCATCTTGGTGCCAGCCCAGGTTTTGTAACCTGTCGCGCCCGTGTGGCAATCTGTGCAGGCGTTAGACGACGGGACATGCGGGCTTGGAGCGTTGACCTTGCCCAGCGCCGCACCAGCAGTGGTGACGTGAGTGCCATCATGGCAGGTGACGCAGTTGGCAACATCCAGCGCCAAAGTGTGATCCCACTTGGCAGGTTTCCAAGCCGTAACGACATGGCAGGCGGCGCAATCGTTGCTGGCGGTTGGCAGATGCTGTGATGAGCGGCCCGTGGCGCGGCGGCCATCATGGCAGGTGACGCAGCCCAGTGGCGCGGTGACAGTTGAACTCACCACGGGATCGTTGTGATCAAAGTTCGACGGGCTCCAAGCCACAGTGTTATGGCAGAGCTGGCAATCATTGCTGGTGACCAAATGTGCGCCGGATTTGCCGGTGGCTGAGACGCCATCGTGGCACTTGAAACAGCCATCAACCACGCCGGTGTGATCAAAGACGCCAACTTTCCAAGAAATTGTGCGGTGGCAAGAGGCGCAGTCATTGGTCGAACGGATGTGGGTGAAGGGCTTGCCGGCGGTGTGCAGGCCGTCGTGGCAGACTTGGCAAGGCTCATTGGTGGTTTCGTGGTTGAAATGGGCGATGGTCCAAGTCGTCACCAAATGGCAATCTTCGCAGAGTTTGGATGATTTGATGTGGGTCTTGGACTTGCCTTCGGCGGTCTTGCCGTCATGGCAAGTGAAGCAGCCCTTGCTGATTTTCGAGTGGTCAACGTGGACTTGCGACCAATCCACACTGTTGTGGCAATCGGCGCATTCATTGCTGGTCGAAGGATGGGTGGGCGATTTGCCCTTGGCCATCGTGTCATTGTGGCAGCCAACGCAGGCCGTCGGCACGCCTTTGAAGATGCCGCCCTTGTGGCAGGTCTCGCAGGTGACTTGGACGTGCATGCCTTCCAGCGGGAAGCGCGTTGTCTGGTGGTTGAAGTTCTGGTCGACCTTGAAATCTGTATTGGAGGTTTGTGTCGCCGGTGCTGTTTGCGTCAGGCCCGTCTTCGCTGGGGCAGGTTGTGTCTTGGTGAAGGCAGGGACGGTGTTGGTATTTGCGGTTTGAGCCAGAGCGCCGCTGGAAACGACAGCAAGAGCAAGCCAGAGCGCCGCGACAAATGCCACGAGGCCTTGCAGAAAACTGTTCGTTCTGCGGCTTAACAAGTTCTCTTCACTGGCCTTCAAATTGGCCAGCCCCATTTGCTAACGCGTTCAAAATAACAATCTGCGAAACGCTTCCCCCGGCTGCTGCCTCAACCGAATCGCAGATTCACTCGGATGAATTCTAAGCAATCCGGGGCTTACAGGAACCTGACATGGCGCTGAAAACTGACGTTTTTTCCACTTATTTTTTCGCGCAGGTTGCGTCGGCGTTTACGAATTATTGACGAATGATTGCGGTTTTGAAGGTTTCGGTTGTGTGGCAGCGGGCACAATTGGTGCCAAATGAGCCCCGGTGCACATCCTGGGCCTGGTGGCAGGAATAGCAATCCGTGGCCACTTTTGCGCTCTGGACGTTCTTGGCCTTGTGGCAATCGTAGCAGCCAACGGCCGTATGGGCGCCGTCCAGCGGATATTTTGTATCCTTGTTGTGATCGAAGGTGACACGTTTCCAGCCCAGAGGACTGTGACAGTTTTCGCAAACATTGGCAAAGCGGCCTTCGTGCGGGTCCTGCTTGCCATGGCAGGCAAAGCAATCCGTGGCCGCGCCTTTGAACGTCCGGCTGTCATGGCAGCTTTCGCAGGCCACAAGCGCATGGAGGCCTGAAAGCGGATAGGTGGTGAGGCCGTGGTCAAATTTTACACCTTGGCGCCAGGCGATTACCCCATGGCAATCAGAGCAGACATCGCCCAGTTGGGCTTTGTGCACATCCTGATCCTTATGGCAGGTGACGCAATCCATCGACACCTTGGCCTTGATGTCGCCGCCATGGCAATCGCTGCATTTGGCTTTGGCGTGAGCGCCTTCCAGCGGGAACTTGGTTTGCTTGCCATGGTCGAACTTCGCGTCTTTCCACTTTTCGACGCTGTGGCACTCTTCACATTTCACGCCAAACTTGCGGCCATGAATATCCTGGATGGCGTGGCAATCATTGCAGGCCATGGAAAGATCATTGTAGATTTCACCCAGATGGCAAGAGATGCACTCCGCCTTGGCGTGGCCACCGCGCAAAGGGAATTTGGTTTTATCGTGATCAAAAGCTTTGACCTTTTTCCAGCTCTCAACAACGTGGCAGCTTTCGCAGTTCTTGCCGAGGTTGCCTTTGTGCGGCTGCGAATCGGCATGGCAGTCATTGCAGCCATGGGGCGCTTCACGGAACTTCTTGCCTTCCTTGTGGCATGAGGTGCAGGCCACTTGCCTGTGGCCGCCTTCCAGCGGGAATCGGGTTTCGGCGTGGTTGAAGGTGCTGCTTTCCAATTGCACCATCTTGTTCTCCCTGCCCTTGTGCTCCACATGGCAGGCATAGCATTCTGACTTCGCAACCATCACATTGTGGCCGTGAAATCCCGCCTTGCCATCCAGATCTTTCTGGATGTCTTTGTGGCAAGAGATGCAAAGGCTGGATTGCGCGGCCTTTTGCAACACCTTGTGGCAATTGGCGCAATCTTCTTCGAGCTTGGCATGGGCATCCGAGAGGAGCCCCGGCATCATCAATTTTTCAACAGCTGTCGAAGCCTGGCTGGGACCAACCAAGAGTGCCACGAAAGTCATCGCCAAGATGATGAAGGCAGCAATGCGGCTGCTCATGGCCTCTCCATTGTTGGTTTAATACATGTGGACTGCGACTACGTGAATTACGCCACTCACCAACAATAGAAAGAACAGGGGAACATGAAGAACATGCCACAGCGCAAACATCCGTTCCCAAAATGCAAATTGTGCTGCACGCGAAACAGCCACGAGAAATTCACTAACATGATTCTTTGCCGCACGGGTATGGGCTTTCGCTTCAAGGCGGGTCCATTTTTGTGCTTCAGTGTTATTCGCGATGCTCAAGTGAACTTCGCGCATGATGGCCACACGTGAAATACGCAGGCGAACGGGCATCGCGATCACATTCATCAAGCTGGCAATCACACCAGGATTCTTCGGCGTGGCGCTGACACTGAAATCCGCAAGTGCCTTGCTGATCGTGCCGCCAGAGCCGCCGACGTCGGCTTCGATGCCGGACATCAATTGGGTCGCCTGTTTCAAAAGCCCGCCCACATCAAGACGTGCGCCAGAAAGGCCAGAATGAATATTTGTATAGATGTAGCGGCCGATGACGCCGCTGCCAGCGACGAGAATCATTGAGAACAACGCCACATTGCTGTTCATCGCACCCATGGAAAAATTAGAGTGGAAGAAGATCATCACTGGACCAACAATGCCGAGCAGCATGTGCCATTGAAACCAGTAGGCCGCTTTGGTGCCGCTCCCCAGAAGGCGCGAGCGCTTGAATGCTGGATAAATCAAAAGCAGCAGCATCATGCAGCCGCCGATCAAGCCCAGCTTGTAACCAAGCCCCTCGCCCGGAACAATAATTTCCTGTGACTTGATCATGAAGCCAAATGTGATGGCCGCAACAGTCACCATGCCAATAATCGTGGCACCGTAGCTTTGTTTTTTTTCCTTCTGCTGTACGGGCTGCGGAATATTCGTCTTCGGCGCACGTACTGAAGGAGAGCCCGCAGCTTCGTTCGCCGCAGGCTTGACCACTCTGGTATCCAATGCCGATACTGACATAGCAACTCCAAATCACGCATTACGAACGAACGCGACTAAGCGAGAACGCCTGACAGGAAACTGACAGGAAACAAATCCACAACTTGCCTCTTTTGGCTTAGGATTTAATGTAGGGAAATGGTTAAGCCCCGAGTCGTTCGGTGGCTTTCATCAACATTGAATTTGAAGGCTAACGGATGATTGCTGAAATCGGTCAATTTGCATTGTTGTTGGCGCTGATGACGAGTCTTGTGCAAGCAACAATTCCTCTCATTGGTGCGCATCGCCAAGATCGCGGATTGATGGCGCTGGCGAGTTATGCAGGTGTGACATCATTCATCCTCGTTGCAATTTCTTTTGCATCACTGGCCTATTCTTTTTTGAGCGATGATTTCAGCGTGCGACTGGTGGCGACGAATTCGCAAATCGCCAAGCCGATGATTTATAAACTCACTGGTGTGTGGGCCAATCACGAAGGCTCAATGATGTTGTGGGTTTTGATTCTGGTGATCTTCGCTGCGTTGATCGCACTCTTCGGCCGCAACATCCCAGCTTCGCTCAAGGCGCGCGCGCTTGCGGTGCAGGGCATGATTGCTTCGGCGTTTTTAGCCTTCGTGGTTTTCACTTCGAATCCCTTCATTCGTTTGGCTGATGCGCCTGCTGATGGAAGCGGGATGAATCCCTTGTTGCAAGATCCCGGCCTCGCTGTGCATCCGCCTTGTCTTTACATGGGCTATGTTGGATTCTCCGTGGCTTTTTCTTTCGCAGTGGCCGCGTTGATCGAAGGCAAGGTTGATGCAGCCTGGGCGCGCTGGGTGCGGCCTTGGGTGTTGCTCGCCTGGTGTTTCCTCACCATGGGCATCACGCTCGGTTCGTTCTGGGCCTATTATATTCTCGGCTGGGGCGGCTGGTGGTTTTGGGACCCGGTTGAAAACGTGTCCTTCATGCCATGGCTAGTGGGCACAGCACTTTTACATTCTGCCTTGGTGGTTGAGCGGCGTCACGCCCTGGTGGGTTGGACGATCCTGCTTTCAATCCTCACCTTCTCGCTCAGCCTCATCGGCACATTCGTGGTGCGCTCTGGCGTGTTGACGAGTGTGCATTCCTTCGCCACTGATCCGGCGCGCGGGTTGTTCATCCTCTTCATTATCTTTGGCGCCACCGGCGGCGCGCTGGTGCTTTATGCTTTCCGCATTCCACAGGTGCGCAAGGGTGTGCCGTTTGCGGTGATCAGCCGCGAGAGTGGTTTGCTGCTCAACAATGTGTTTCTTGTGGTGGCGGCGGCGACCGTGTTCTTCGGCACGTTCTGGCCGCTCTATATTGACCTGATGGGCCGCGACAAGATTTCAGTTGGTGTGCCTTATTACAATCTCACCTTTGTTCCATTGTTCCTGCCCATTCTGGTCACCATGGTGATTGGACCATTCCTCAAATGGAAGCGTGATGATTTTAACGCCACGATGAAGCAACTCAATATTCCATTGGTGGCGGCGGTTCTGGTTTTGCTGGCGGCGGTCGGGATGACTTTGGGCAAGCACATTTTCACTGCTGCGGGTATCGGCCTTGCAGTGTGGATCATTGTCGGTTCACTCTGGGTGATGGTGAAGCGCTGCAAGCTGGGCCGCGTTTCATTTTCTGAGTCGCTGAGCGTTCTCTACAACACACCGCGTGCCTATTTCGGTTTGCTGTTCGGCCATATGGGCATGGGCTTTGTATTGCTGGCGATCACCGTGGTCACGACTTGGCAGCAAGAAAACATCATTTCGATGAAGCTTGGCCAACAAACCAAGATCGGCAGCTATGATGTGAAGCTGACAGGCGTTGATGATGTGCAGGGTCCGAATTATCAGGCCGAGCGCGGCACGTTTGAACTTTCGCAGAATGGCAATGTGTTCCGCATCATGACGGCGGAGCGGCGCTTCTATCCGGTGCAGCAACAACAGACGAACCAGACGGCCATCCGCACCAATCTCGTTTCCAACACTTATATTGCGCTGGGAGACCCGGACAACTTGGGCGGGCGCACTGTCAGGCTTTACTATCATCCGATGGCGCCATGGCTATGGATTGGTGGCTTCATGATGGCCTTTGGCGGCTTTGTGTCTTTGTCTGACCGGCGCTTCCGTGTTGGCGTGGCTCAAAAGCAGCGCCCTGCCATCATCGGGCCTGCCACTGCGGCAGGAGCAGCATAATGCAGTTGCGTATGGCGACAGTTCTGCCTGTTGGGCTTTTTGCGGTGATGGGCGTGGTGCTGGCCATGGGCTTGCGGCACGATCCAAAGGTGCTGCCTTCGATGTTGCTCGACAGGCCCTTGCCGGAGTTTGATCTGGCACCGCTGAAAGCCGGATCACCCAATCTCAAAAGCGCCGAACTTCAGGGTAAGGGGCTGACGCTGGTCAATGTCTTTGGCTCTTGGTGTGTGTCTTGCCGTTATGAACATCCTCTACTGATGCGCATCAGTAAGGACAAGCGCTTCACGCTTGTGGGCATTGATTGGAAGGACGTACCAGAGGATGGCCTGCAATATCTTTCAACCTATGGCGATCCTTATGCGCTGATCGGCAAGGATGAGGCTGGGCGTACGGCGATTGATCTTGGTGTTTCGGGCGCGCCTGAAACTTTTGTGGTTGATGCCAAGGGGCGCGTTCGCCTGCGTGTACCGGGGCCGCTTTCGCCCGAAATCTGGGACAAGCAGATTGAGCCCTTGATCAAAGAATCCGAGAAGGCCTCATGATGCGCAAGTTCTTCATTGTGGTCTTCCTGCTTTTCGGCGCCGGGCTTGCCCATGCCGTCTTGCCGGAAGAAATGCTGAATGACCCAGGCCAGGAAGCGCGCGCGCGTGAAATCAGCCAGGGCCTGCGCTGCCTCGTGTGTCAGAACCAGTCGATTGACGATTCCAATGCTCCACTCGCCAAGGACCTGCGCATCATCGTGCGCGAAAGGATCACGGCGGGAGACACGAATGAGCAAGTGATGGGCTATGTGGTCAACCGTTATGGCAATTATGTTTTGCTCAAGCCACCGTTCCAATTGGATACGGCGCTGCTCTGGCTCTTGCCTTTTATCTTGATGCTGGTGGCCTTGGGGGCTGCCTATTTTTATCTGCGCCAACAACCCGAGCCGGAAGCTGGCGATATTTCAAACGAAATCCTGAAGGAAGAATAACCGAATGACTCTCTGGCTTGCTTTGACCATTTTGTGCAGCGCTGCGGCGGTGGCGATCTCCATTCCATTGATCCGGCGCTATGAGAACCTCAGCGCGCCCAATCAGGAATCTGCCGTCTATCAAGACCAGATCAAGGAAGTTGATCGCGATTTGCAGGCCGGCACGATCAATGCGCCCGAAGCACAGTCTGCCAAAATTGAAATTGGCCGCCGTCTTGATGCCGTGCAGCGCGACGGCGCGGTCGCACAGCCACTCTCGAACTTCTGGCGCATGTGGGCGCTGGCTGCATCAGCAGGGCTCGTCATCCTCGGCGGTGTCAATCTTTATGGTTATATGGGCAGCCCCAACATGCCTTCAGCTGTGCCGCAATCCCAGCCGCAGCAGGCCCAACAGGCGGCCGCGCCCGTGCAACAACAAGCTTCCGCCGCGCAAACACAAACTGCAGCAGCATCAAGCAATGGCGCCGCACAGGTTGATCAGATGATCACCGGTTTGCAGGCCAAGCTCAAAGCCAATCCGAATGATGCCGAGGGCTGGCGCATGCTGGGCTGGGCCATGTTCAACACCCAGCATTTCCAAGAGTCGGCAGATGCCTATACCAAGGCCTTGGCGATTGATCCCGCCAATGTCGATTACAAATCGGCCCTGCTCGAATCAATTGTGCAAACGGCGCAGGGTGTGGTGACGCCCAAAGTGCAAGAAATGATCAATGATGTGCTGGCCAAGCAGCCCAAGGATTTGCGGGCGCGATTCTATGATGCTTTGGGCCATGAGCAATCGGGCGATCAACAGGGCGCTTTGGATCGTTGGCTGGCCTTGCTGGCCGATGCACCGGCAGATGCGGGTTGGAAAGATGATGTGAAGCAGCGTGCGGCGGATTTGGCCAAGGCTTTGGGCAAGGATGTAAGTGCCCAGCTTAACGGAGGTGCCGCTGCAACCCCTGCCCCGGCGCAAGGTGGCAAGCCGCTGGCTGCTGGCGAAAAGGATGCGATGGTGGCAGGCATGATTGCCAAGCTGGCCGCCAAGCTTGATGCCAATCCGAAAGATCGTGATGGCTGGGCCATGATGATCCGCTCACTCATTGTGACGGGTGACAAGAAGGGTGCTGACGATGCGCTGGCCAAGGCCGTTGATATTTTCAAAGACGACAAGGCAACTGTTGATGGCTTGAAGCAGACGGCCGCCGACGCAATAGCCAAGGCGGCTGGCGGTGGTGCTGCTGCTCCGGCGGCAGGTGCGACGGCAACGGCTCCCGCAGCGGGTGCCGCGGCCTCGGCCATTCCGCCTTCTGCGGCCGCGCCGCAAATTTCTGCCGATCAACAGGCAGCCGTGCAAGCCATGGCGCCTTCTGATCAGCAAGAAATGATTAAGGGCATGGTGCAAAGATTGGCCGACAAGATGAAGGACAATCCCAAGGACATGGATGGTTGGATGCGTTTGATGCGGGCCTATCAGGTTTTGAAAGACAATGACAAAGCCAAGGGTGCTTATGGTGATGCACTGAAGGCCTTTGATGGTGACCAGGCTTCGATTGACAAATTGAAGGCGGCTGCCACGGAACTCGGAATCAACTGATGAAGGATATGGCCACTTTTCTCTACTACTGGCCATATTACCTCTTGATGGCCGGAGTTTTCTATCTTTACTACAAGTGGCAATATCAAACGGAACAGGTCAGCCTTGAAGTCAAGGCTGCCGCTATTGAAGCGGGCTTGACCGAGCCAGCCTCGCTCCATCCTCTGATTGATCCTGACATCTGCATCGGTTGCGGCACTTGTGTGCGCGCCTGCCCGGAACACAATGTGATTGGCATCATTCAGGGCAAGGCCCAATTGATTGAGCCCACCCATTGCATCGGGCATGGTGCGTGCAAGACCGCTTGCCCGATGGATGCGATTGCCTTGGTGTTGGGCACTGCCACACGCGGCATTGACCTTCCCATGGTGGGCCCTGATTTCCAAACCAATGTGCCGGGCGTTTTCGTGGCGGGTGAATTGGGTGGCATGGGCCTCATCCGCAATGCAGTGGAACAAGGCCGTCAGGCGATTGAAAGCGTCAAGAAACTCCCCGGCTTCGGCAGAAGCGACAGGCTGGATCTCATCATCATCGGTGCCGGGCCTGCGGGCTTTTCGGCAGCGCTTGCAGCCAAACAAGCGGGGCTGAGCTATCTTGTTCTTGAACAGGATGACCTTGGCGGCACGGTGTTCAAATATCCACGCGGCAAATTGGTGATGACCGCGCCTGCCATTTTGCCGATCGTCGGCAAAATGAATTTCCGCGAAGTGTCAAAAGAAACACTTCTCGAATATTGGAACAAGGTGGAAGCCGAGCAGCAACTCAAGGTGAGTTACCGAGACCGGGTGGATAAGGTGATCCCCGTTGGTGACGGGTTTGAAGTTCACGCCACAACAGGTGTCAAACAGGCCCGTAGTATTTTGCTCGCCATTGGGCGGCGCGGAACGCCCCGGCGATTGGGTGTGGACGGCGAAGACCAGAAGAAGGTTGTCTATCAGCTGATTGATCCTGCACAATATAAGGGCATGCATGTGATTGTGGTGGGTGGTGGCGACTCTGCGCTTGAAGCCGCAACCAGCATTGCCGACCAGCCGGGCACGACGGTGACTTTGTCTTATCGCTCGGAAGCCTTTGGCCGCGCCAAGACCAAGAACCGCGAAAAGGTGGCAGCCCAGCAGACCAGCGGACGGCTTCATGTGCGGTTGAAATCCACCATCAAAAAAATCGACGAGAAATCATTGGACCTTTCTTATGAAGGGCAAGTGCAGTCAATTCCCAATGACGCGGTTATCGTGTGTGCGGGTGGCATTCTTCCTACGGACTTCCTCAAATCGATCGGGATCAATATGGATACCAAATATGGCACAGCCTAGATTGATCATTGCACTTCTCATCGCCACAGCTTTTTCATCCGAGGCACTGGCGGCAAAGAAACCCAAACTGCCGACCAAGGCCCCGGTTGCAGCGACCGCCCCCGTGCCTGTGCCGGAAGGCGACACGTTGATCGTCAAGCGCAATTACAAATTGGCTTTTGCCGCACTTTTGAAGGCGGCCCAGCAGGGCGATGTGAAGGCCATGGTGAAAGTAGGCCACGCGTTTCGCTTAGGGTTAGGCGCCGAAATGAATCTTGCCGAAGCGCGCAAGTGGTATGAGCTCGCCGCCGGAGCCAACAATGCCGAGGCCAAGAGTGTTTTGGCGCGGCTTGAAATCACGGTTCCAGCCACGCCCAAGAAATCTGCGGATGCGACAGGGGCTGCCGTGGCCGAAGGCAGCATTGATTTTGCCCATCTGCCGGAACGCCCCAATGGCCAACCGGGATGGTTTGAAATTGCCGCCGCGCACCGCGATCACGTCGCCTTGAAATCACTGGCTTCAGCCGCGACGGGAGATGCGGCCTTGATTTCGGCCAAGCTGGGTGATGCCGATGGCCTCGCTGCGGCAGCGGACAGCCCTGCCAGCGACAATCTTGGGCGCAGCAGCGTCATGCTGGCGCTGGCGCAAGGCAAACCAGAGGTTCTGGCTGCGGCACTGAGTTTGAAACCTGATCTTTCGGTGGCAGACAAGAGCGGCCTGACGGCGGCCGCGCAAGTTGCGGCCACCTGCGATGCCGAAAAGCTGGCGCAGCTGGTTGCGGCAGGCGCCCCCCTTTCCGGTGGTGCCAATCCGGCCCTCGTCATGGCGGCGCGCAATTGTGATGACTGGGAGAAGCTCAAGACCATTTTCAAGGGCCAGGATATGAACGCTGTCGATACCCAAGGGCGCACAGCGGCCTGGTATGCGGCGGCCAGGGGCAATGTGTCGCTTCTCGGCTGGCTGGCCGATGAAGGGGGCAATCTGACGCTGCCGGACGGGCTGGGCATGGCCCCGCTTCATTCTGCCGCGCTGGCCAAGCAGGCGTTGGCTTTTCGATTTATTCTTAATAAAACCAATAATTATGAGTTAAAATCCAAGCGAGGGGTGACACCCCTGATGCTGGCGTCCTTCTTTGGATGCAATGAATGCTTGGGTGCCGTGCTGGACTTGAAGCCCGCTTTGGATGAAAAGGACGCGGGCGGCGATACGGCGCTCATGTACGCTGTCAGGGGTTTGCAAGGTGTTGCGGCGCAAAAATTGGCAGATTCGGGCGCAAACCCAAATGCCAAGAACGTCGCGGCAGACACGCCGCTGAAGCTTGGCGAGAGGCTTGGGTTCGCAACAGGTAAATAGCCGCAAGGTTGTGGCAATGGATTGGTGATGATGGATTTCGACGGTTTTTTCAAAGACAAGCTTGAAGGCCTGAAAAAGGAAGGGCGCTACCGCGTCTTTATCGACATGGAACGCCACGCCGGGCAGTTCCCCAAAGCCACGCGCCATGTGAATGGTGTCACCAAGCCTGTCACCGTCTGGTGTTCCAATGACTATCTCGGCATGGGACAGCACCCATCAGTTCTCGCGGCCATGCATGAAGCGATCGACCGCACGGGCGCTGGCGCTGGCGGCACACGCAACATTTCGGGCACCAATCACTATCACATCTTGCTGGAGCAAGAGCTTGCCGATCTTCACGGCAAGGAAGCCGCGCTTCTTTTCAATTCGGGCTATATGTCAAACTGGACGACGCTTTCCACTTTGGCTGCGGGCCTGCCCAATGCGCTCGTGCTGTCGGACGCTGGCAACCATGCTTCGATGATCGAAGGCATTCGCCACTCCAAGGCCGAGCGGATTATTTTCAAACACAATGATCTGGCTGATCTTGAAAGCCACCTGAAACAACATAGTGGCAAGCGCCCGATCATCATTGCTTTTGAATCAGTTTATTCAATGGATGGCGATTTCGGCAAGATTGCCGAGATCTGTGATTTGGCCCACAAATATGGCGCGCTGACTTACCTGGATGAAGTGCATGGCGTTGGCCTTTATGGCGCGCGCGGCGGCGGCTATGCCGAACAGCTGGGCTTGATGCACCGGCTGGATGTCATTGAAGGCACGCTGGCCAAGGCTTATGGCGTGGTCGGCGGCTATATCACCGGCAGCGCTGCCCTCATCGACTATGTGCGCAGCTTTGCCTCAGGTTTCATCTTCTCTTCCGCCCTGCCTCCTGCCGTCGCGGCGGGTGCCGCAGCTGCGATCCGCCATTTGAAGACCAGCAATATTGAACGCAGAGAAATGATGGTGCGGGTGCGGCAGGTTCGCGCCGGCCTCGACAAGATGGGCATTCCCTATATGCCCAACGACAGCCACATCGTCCCCGTCATGGTGGGCGATGCCGCGAAGTGCAAATGGATCAGCGACTATCTGCTGGATCATGACGGCATCTATATTCAACCGATCAATTATCCCACCGTGGCGCGCGGTACAGAGCGCCTGCGCATCACGCCAACCCCCTGCCACTCAGAAGCCGACATCGCACATCTGCTGACTTCGCTCAACGCGCTGTGGAAGCAATGCGCGCTGGCAAGGGCTGTGGCTTAACACGAATTTCGGCAGTCAATGCACCATCTCTGCTGATCACAAGGCAACATAGCCTAAGATTCTCTGTCTCCGAATTATCAAAGCAGTCAAGGTGAGGTCGCGCAACGAGCTTCGCGAATGGCGTTGCGTCGGTAGTGAATTAGGCATAAATTTTGGAAGTAAAAGCGTCGGATCTTTTCGTCTCCAAAATATTTTGTTTGTAAAATAGGGAGCTACGTTGATGCCCAAATTGCTTCATTCTCGTTCGATTGTATTTTCTGCTTTGGTACTTTCAGCTGTGGCTTCGGTGGGCTTTTTTGGCGGCGGCGACGCAAAAGCTGGCGATATATTCCAATGCCAGGGTCCATCCAAGAACAAGGTCATGAGTTGCTGCCGCCATGAGGTGGAACTGAAGAAGCCCATCTGGATGATCGGAACCCAATCGTCTTGCGAACAAGCAGTACAATGTGACCCGCGCCTTGCGCGACTGAAACGTTGCCGGGTTGTGATCCCACCAACTATCACAAACTCGTCTAACCCGCCGCCGCCAAAGGGCGTTTTAGTTTCCGATATGCGGGCCAAAACCAATCTCCATCTTATTGGCAAAACGGTTCTGGATCTGCCGCTGTATTCCTTTGAGTATAAAAATCGATCGGGAACCTTTATCGGCGTCATGGCTCAAGACGTTCTGAAGGTTAAGCCATCGGCTGTCACCTTGGGGGCCGACGGTCTCTACCGCGTGGACTATCAGGCGCTGGGCATCGAGATGATTCAGGTTCAATAATCATACCCGCGACGCGACGCTATTCCATTTAGAATTTCGTGGTGGGTTTTTGATTTTTAAAGAATTGCGCCGCCAACGCATTTAACTCTCCCTCACCTCACCGGTCGCTTCGCGACAGCTTCTCCAGGGGAGAAACAAAGTACTTTCCGGCTCCGAAAACTTTTCCTTTCCCCTCTGGGGAAGGTGCCCGATAGCGCGGGTGAACTCCTTATCCGCCCCGCACCGTACTCACTTCCCCAAAACCTTCTCCACCGCCGCCGTGATCTTCTCGCTTTGCGGTTCCGTCGTGCTCGCAAACCAGTCTACGAACCTGCCTTCACCGTCGAAGAGGTATTTGTGGAAATTCCAACTGGGCCTGCCGAGGAAGCCTGCTTGTGTTCCGGCCCAAACATAGAGCGGATCTTCGCCTGGACCACTCACCACCGTTTTGTCGGTCAATGGAAACGTCACACCATAGTTCAGTTTGCAGAATTGCGCGATTTCTGCAGCCTTGCCCGGTTCCTGTCCGCCAAAATCATTGGAGGGCACGCCGACAATCACGAGCCCTTTGTCCTTGTAGGTCTCCCACAGCTTCTCCAGCCCGTCAAATTGCGGGGTGAAGCCGCATTCGGATGCGGTGTTGACCAGAAGCACCGGTTGGCCCTTGAACTGGGCCATGGGCAAGGGCTTGCCGTTGATGCCGGTCAAGGAAAAGTCATGCAGCGTTTTATCGGCTGCGTTGGCAGATGCGGCCATCAGGAGGCTCCATAGAATGATAAGAATGTTGCGCATGGATTGGTTTACGCTTTTCAGGTTAGCGCAGATCACACCACCCTCAAAAAGAAATACTTTTACGGCTTTTGTTTGGGCCTGCTAAGAAGCCTGATGCCCAAGAAGCCAAGCACGCCGAAGCACTCTGTCTCCGCCAGCATTCGAGGCCGCCTCGAAAAGGCGGGGCAGCGCTATTATGCCAATGACAATATCGCCGAATTCATTGAGGACGGTGAGCACGCAGCGCTACTCGACGAAGTGGCGGGAAAGATGCAGGCCGTGTTGGAAAGCCTGGTGATTGATGTTGATCATGATCACAACACCAAGGGCACGGCGCGGCGCGTGGCCAAGATGTATCTCAATGAAATCTTCAAAGGCCGCTATCACAAGGCTCCGCGCGTCACGGAATTTCCCAATGCCTCAAATTTGAACGAGCTGATGATCGTGGGGCCGATCACGGTGCGCAGCGCCTGTTCGCACCACCTTTGCCCGATCATCGGCAAGCTTTGGATCGGGCTGATGCCGAACCAGCACTCCAATCTGATCGGCCTGTCCAAATATACCCGCCTGGCGGATTGGGTGCTTTCACGCCCGCAAATCCAGGAGGAAGCGATTTCGCAGATCGCAGACCTGTTTATGAATATGGTGAAACCGGATGGTTTGGCGATTGTGATGGAAGCAGACCATTTCTGCATGCACTGGCGTGGTGTAAAAGAGTCCGACTCACTGATGATCAATTCGGTCATGCGCGGCTCATTCCTTAAAAACCCCGCGTTGCGCCGCGAGTTCTTAGCGCTCATTCCGAGGAAAACCTGATGCTTGTCCGTTGCCTCTATGCCAGCCGTATTCCCAAAGCCCTTTCTGCCGCCACGTTGCGCGCCATTCTGGAAGAATCGCGCAAGAACAATGTGAAGAACGGCATCACTGGCGTGTTGGCGGCCACCAGCGATTCATTCATTCAAGTGCTGGAAGGGGGCCGCGCGCAGGTCTGTCACACCTACAATCAAATCGCCGCCGACAAGCGCCATGCCGATGTGACCATCCTGTCGTTTGAAGAAATCACCGCGCGCCATTTTGAAAGCTGGTCGATGGGCGAGGTCAATGTTGCGCAATTGAACCCGGCGGTTCTGCTCAAACACTCAGCCTCATTGCACATTGATCCCTTCACCATGTCAGGCGGCGCTGTCATGGCCTTGCTGAATGAGCTTGTGGCCTCTGGCACAGTGATTTGTGGGAACTCCACGCGCGACAAGCGATAGTCAATACCCACCAGCCGCACCCGCTGGCCTTCGATCATCATGCGCGCCGTAAAGCCTACCCGGCACGGGCTTGGAGGCGGCCATGGCATCGTTGCCTGATGAGGCGGCGGCCGGATCAGCCGGTGGGCCCACAAGAATGGCTTCGGCGGCACCCCACGGGCTTTGCGTCTTGATTGTATAACCCATGTCAGTGAGCAGTTTTGCGGTGTCTGGGGACAAGGCGAAAGGCTCTACCGAGATTTCATCCGGCAGCCATTGATGATGCAGGCGCGGGGCATCCACTGCTTCCTGCATGTTCATGCCGTAGTCCACCACATTCATCAGCGTTTCGAGGGTGATGGTGATGATGCGCGAACCGCCGGGGCTGCCCAGAACCATAAACGTCTTTCCATCCTTGGTGACGATGGTGGGGCTCATGGAACTCAACGGGCGTTTGCCGGGGGCGATTACATTGGTCTTGCCCTGAACGAGGCCAAACAGATTGGGCACGCCAGGCTTGGTGGTGAAATCATCCATTTCATCATTGAGGAAGAACCCTGTATCGCCCGCCATTACTTTGGCGCCGAAGAGGGCGTTGATGGTGTAAGTGACAGAGATCGCATCGCCCTTGGCATCCACGATGGAATAATGCGTGGTTTGATCGCCTTCATGCGGCGGTGTTCCGGGCTGAACTTCTTTGGATGGCGTGGCCTTGGCCGCGTCAACCTTGGCGCGGATGGCGGCGGCGTGTTCCTCCGACAGAAGTTTGTCGATCGGGTTCTTCACAAAGTCTGGGTCGCCCAGGCTGAAATTGCGGTCCACATAAGTATGGCGCATGGCTTCGACCATAGCGTGAACGCCCGCAGCAGAGTGGAAGCCCAAGCCCGCCATGTCATAGCCCTTCAAGATGTTGAGAATCTCACAAATGGCCGTTCCGCCTGAGCTGGGCGGTGGGGAAGAGATCAAATCAAACCCGCGATAATTGCAGCGGATGGGATCCAGTTCTTCGACATTGTATTTCGCCAGATCATCCTTGCTGAGAATGCCGCCGTTCTTGCCATTGGCATCCACCAGCGCATCGGCAAGGGGGCCTTTGTAAAAAGCATCAGGCCCGGCGGCAGAAATCTGTTTCAATGTGGCAGCAAGATTTTTCTGCACGAAGGTATCGCCGACAGTCCAAGGCTTGCCGTCATGGAGGAAAATCGCGGCCACGTTGGGCTGTTCCGCGAAGGCCTTGGTGGATGTGTTCATGATATCCACATCGCCTTGATTGAGAGTGAAGCCCTCCTCCGCCAGTTTGATCGCGGGGGCCATCACATCTTCGCGTTTCATCGTGCCATATTTTTGCAGCAGCGTGTCGAGACCCAACACGGTGCCGGGCACTCCGGCGGCGAGATAGCCTTTCAGGCTCAGGTCCGGCACCACATCACCTGCGGCATTGAGAAACATTTTTTCCGTTGCCGCACCCGGCGCTTTTTCGCGGAAGTTCAGGAATACGTCTTTGCCATCGGTCATATGCAGCGTGGCAAAGCCGCCGCCGCCAATATTGCCGCAGCACGGGTTGGTGACCGCCAGCGCGTAGCCCACGGCCACGGCGGCATCGACGGCATTGCCACCCTTCTTCAGGATTTCAACGCCGACATCTGTGGCCAAATGCTGCGAGGTGACGACCATGGCGTGATCCGCTGCAACGGGTTGGCGCGTGACGCCGTAAGCCCCAGGGGCCAAGGCCAGACATGTCGCAAAAGCTGCCGCACCAAGTCGCTGAAATCCAGTCATGTTGAACCTCCTCCATTGCTGCCCCATCGATTAGACGCCCAGCGCGGGAAATTGACAAGCCTTGGTCTGCACCACACCCACACGGATTTGTGACTGCTTCGGCCAAACGAATGTGTTATCATCTCGCTATGCGCTGGCTTTTCGCAATGATCTTTGCGGGTTCCCTCAGTGCCTCGGCCTTGGCCGAGACAGGCCAGAGCGATCATGCTGTCAGGCTCGATAAGCTCTTTGCCGTTTTGCATGGCGATCTCGATGAGACAACATCCAAACTTATTGAAGTTCAAATATGGTCGGTCTGGGCCAATGAGAGCACGCCCGAAGCTGTCACACAGCTGGCCGAGGCTTCGGCGGCGATGAATGCCGGGGCTTTTGATCTTGCAGAGCAACGGCTGATCAAAGTGATCGAGGCCCATCCCGATTTTGCCGAAGCCTGGAACCGCCGCGCCACGCTTTATTTCATGCAGGGGCGTTATGAAGAGAGCTTGGCCGATATTGCCCATGTGCTGGACTTGGAGCCCCGCCACTTCGGCGCACTTTCCGGCAAGGGCATGGTGTTGCGCGCCCAAGGCAAGCCCGCCGAGGCGCTGCGTGCGATGAAAGATGCCCTGGCGATCAATCCCTATACGGCAGGTTTGAAAGACTCAATTGAGCGGTTGGAGAAGTTGAATCCGGATTTGTAAATTCGAAGCCGTGGCACGACTTGGCCATTGCGCCTTCTCCCAAAAAGGACAAACGTGTGTGATATCGGGGGCGACCATTCGAAGGGACGCGTGGCGATGAAAGTCATTGGATTAGGTGTTGGGCGCACGGGAACAAATTCTTTGAAACTGGCCCTCAACCAGTTGGGACTTGGGCCTTGCCACCATATGGAAGAAATTATCATGCACCAGCAAACAATGGTGCCGCTTTGGATGGCCGCCGCAAATGGTGACGCCGATTGGCCAGCAATTTATGCCGGATACCAAAGTGCTGATGATTGGCCGACGGCGGCTTTCACACATGAGCTCTACAAGGAATATCCGCATGCAAAATATATCTTGACCTATCGTAGTGTGGAAAGCTGGCTGGCAAGTTTCAGCGAGACAATTTACAAATTGATGGGGGCAAAGAGCCAACTGCCCGCTGAGATGATGCCTTGGTATGAAATGGGATCCAGCGTCCTGCGCAAGTCTGGATTTGTGTTGGGCATGGACAAGGCGGCACTGGCCGCCGCCTTCGAGGCACACAACAGAATGGTGAAGGCGGTGATCCCCCATTCGCAATTGTTAGTCTATCAAGTTTCGGACGGTTGGAAACCGCTGTGCGATTTTCTAGGCGTGGCCGTTCCGAGCGGAGATTTCCCGCAGTCCAACAACCGCGTCGCGTTCTGGGATAATTTGCCTCCGGTGTCTTGAAGCAGATGAATTTCGCAAGTTCGTGGCGATTGTTTCCGAATTGGCGAGACGGACTAAAGCTTCTTTGCCTCGGCCAGCGCTGCCTTGATCTGCGGCAGCAAGTCGGCGTTGCCGCAGACGTAGCCACCCGTGTACAAGGGTTCATTTTCGCCCACGAGGCCGTGAACAAAACCGCCGGCTTCGCGGATGAAGAGAATGCCTGCCGCCATGTCCCAGGGCTTCAACCCATGACACCAGCCGCCATCAAAGCGGCCCATGGCGGTATAACACATGTCCAAGGCTGTTGAGCCAATCGAGCGCAGGCCTGCCACTTTAGTTTGCATGACAGCGAGTTCATGGCGCTGCAGCTCATGGTTCTTGTCGGCGCGGTTGGGCAGGCCGCAGAACAACAGGGCTTCCGAAATCTCGCGCCTTGCACCGACGCGCATGCGCTTGTTGTTGAGGAAAGCGCCAGTGCCCTTTTCGGTATGGAACAACTCATCTGTGATCGGATTATAAGTGACGCCTGCCACGATCTCGCCCCTGCGCTCCAACGCGATGGTGATGGCAAAGAGCGGCAACGCGTGCATGAAATTGAAGGTGCCATCGATCGGATCGATAATGAAGCGGTGGTCCGAGTCTGAGCCTTTGGTCTCGGCTTCTTCTTCGCCGAGGAAGCCATAGGCGGGGCGTGCCTTGCCCAGTTCTTCGCGCAGAATCTTCTCGGCCTTCTTGTCGGAATTGGTGACGAAATCGGCCGGACCTTTCACCGAGATTTGCAGCGACGACACTTCGCCATAGTCACGCTGAACCCCTCGCGCAGCTTTGCGCACGGCAGCAATCATCACAGTCATAATCGGGGTGGTGGACAAGGCAGTTCTCTCAAAATCTATGCTCTATCCTCTCTCCATTGGCGGGCTTGACCCGCCAATCCAAAATTGCAAGCCCAGTGCCTGCGTTAAGACTGGATCGGCGGGTCAAGCCCGCCGATGGAGAGACAATGTAGAAGCGCTCTTTTTCGTCCGCCCCACTAGCATCGAATTCATGGGTTGTCTAATTCGCTGTCGGGTCGGGAATGGGCTTGAAGGCATCAGCGCGGGTTTGCGCGTCTTTTACCATTGCGGGATCGGCCTTTTCGGCCGCGTCATCCAGCTGCACGTCGCCGCGCCCCGCCTTCTTGGCGATGAAATTCCATTTCATAGCCTCGACTGGGTCCTGTGGCACGCCCGGAACTCCCATTGCCAAAATGCGGGCCAGACGGTTTTGGGCGACGGCGTTTCCATGTTGGGCCGCGACCAGAAGCCATTTGGCCCCGAGCACCTCGTCCTTCTGCACGCCTTCGCCCCGGAAGACGAGCACGCCATACTCCACCGCCGCCTCGGGCATGCCCTGCACGGCAGCCTTGGACAAAAGCTCGCTGGCCTTGATCATGTTCTTGTCCACGCCTTTGCCGTCCATATGCAGCAGGGCCAAATTATATTGTGCGCGCGGATTGCCCTTGTCGGCGGCGGCCTTGAACCATTTGGCGGCGTTGGGCCAGTCGGATTGTGTGCCATAGAGGCCGGTGTAATAAAGGCCGAGATTATATTGGGCCTTCACATTTCCTGCCTCCGCAGCCTTCTGCAGCCAAGGTGCTCCATCAATCACGTAAGGCTTCTGCCCGCTGCCTGCGATGAGCAACATGGCCAGCGCCAATTCGTTCTCGGCGTCACCTACATCAGCGCCCTTTTGAAACCAGATTTGGGCTTGTTTCAAATCCACCTCAACGCCCAGGCCCTTTTGAAAGATTGACCCGAGCATGAGATAGGCGCGCGGATCGTTCTTCTCGGCGTAGTTATCGGCGATCTTTTTGGCTTCGGGATAGTTCTTGTCCTGGAACAAGGTCACTGCTTCTTCGAAGCTGGCAGGCGGCGGGGCTTGAGCGAAGGCGGGTGTGGCCAGTGCCAAAAAGAGGGCAAGTGCGGCCAGAGTTTTCTTCATGTCAAATCTTGCCCAATTCCGTGATTACTTTCGTAGCCATGTCGGCACTTTGCCACATGGCATCATCAGGCCGGATAAAATCGCTGTGTTGCGCCAAAATTGTGGCCTCTGCGGGCGTTGCAGGATCAAGCGGCACGGCGGGGATTGCGGCCAAGTCGTTCCACCATTTGACCAAGGGCTCGCCACCCGTCTGGGCCTTTTGGCGGAAGGCCACATAATCGGCACCCTGCTCTGCGGCTTCCATGGCCATGTGGCGCGAAGTGCCACAATCAAGGCCGATCATCGTATCCTTTGGGAGCGACATGCGCAGATCGAGCAGGTTGTGTTCCGTGCTGCTCACATGCAACCCGTCAGCCTTGAGGCGCGAGACGATGCGAGGTTCCACATCGGCCAGCAGCACGGCGAGACCAAGCTCTTGCAACGCCGCCACATCTTCCTGATTCATGTTCTCATGCACCAGAACCGAAGCGCAATCACCTGCCGCACAAGCGGCCTTGGCACAGGCGATCACCTGATCGGCGGCAAGGTCTTTGGGCGCAACGAGAAAGAAACGTGCGGGCATGGTTTACTTCGAAGCCAACGCCGCAACACCCGGCAGTTCCTTGCCTTCGAGCCATTCGAGGAAGGCACCGCCAGCCGTTGAGATATAGGTGAAGTCGTCGGCGACGCCCGCATGGTTCAGGGCCGCGACGGTGTCACCGCCACCTGCCACTGTGACGAGCTTGCCGTGCTTGGTGCGTTCTGCGGCATAGCGGGCGACTTTCACCGTTGCGGCATCGAAGGGTTCCATTTCGAAGGCGCCAAAGGGGCCGTTCCACAACAGCGTGTGGGCATTGTCGATGGCAGCTTTTACCTTGTCTACCGACATGGGACCCACATCCAGCATCATGCCATCGGCGGGGACGGCATCCACGCCATAATCATGCGAGGGCGCATGGGCGCGGAATTCCTTGGCCACAATGGCATCAATCGGCAGGATGATGGCGCAGTTGGCTTTGTCTGCGGCGATCAAAATGGAGCGGGCCGTGTCGGCCAGATCCTTCTCGACCAAAGATTTGCCGACGGGATGGCCTTGCGCAAAGAGGAATGTGTTGGCCATCGCCCCGCCGATCACCAGCGCTTCGACCTTCTTCACCAGATTGCCGAGGAGATCGAGCTTGGATGAAACCTTGGCCCCGCCGACGATGGCAATCACCGGGCGCTTAGGGGTTTCGAGCGCGGCTTGCAGGGCCTTCAACTCGCCTTCCATGGCCCGGCCTGCGTAAGACGGTAGAATACGCGCCACGCCTTCGGTGGACGAGTGCGCGCGGTGGGCCGCCGAGAACGCGTCATTCACAAAAATATCGCCGAGGCCCGCTAGCATTTGGGAGAAGCCTGCATCGTTCTTTTCTTCGCCGCCGTGATAGCGGGTGTTTTCCATCAAGATCACATCGCCGGGCTTGGCATCTACATGGGGTGCGGATTGCCAATCGGTGAAGATGAATTTCACTTTATGGCCCAAAGCCTTTTCCAAGGCGGGGGCCACAGGCTTCAAAGACATTTCCGGCACAACCTTGCCCTTGGGCCGATCGAAATGCGCCAGCACGATCACGGCAGCGTCTTTGCGCAAGAGCTCCTTGAGCGTGGGCACAACGCGGTCGATGCGGGTGGTATCTGTCACCACGCCGTTCTCCATCGGCACATTAAGATCGAGGCGGATGACCACCCGCTTGTTGGCTACGTTCACATCATCAAGGGTGCGGAATGCGGGCATGGATGGCTCCTGATTTGAATTTATGAGGGGCGTACATCAAGCCGCCGCGCGGGGCAAGAGCTTGCGAAGCCCCGCGCAATTTGACATAGGCAGCGGGCAACAGGAGATTTCCATGACCGATGTAGTGCGCGATTCCAACGACAATGAACTCAACGACGGCGACAACGTCACCCTCATCAAGGATTTGAAAGTGAAGGGTGCGAATGT
>JAYUEP010000160.1:0-4162 GCA_043739165.1 Hyphomicrobiales bacterium | reverse complement strand
CGCTGGCCTTCGCCGCGCTTGGCATTTCACGCCGCCGTGACGGGGACGTTCATGCATGGGCTTTATCTAGCACCCTTCTATTGGGCGGTGGCGCATGGCATGCCTGCTGGGGTTATCTCATTGATTGCGGGTTTGCAGCCTTTGTTCACGGCGTTTCTGGCTGTGCCCATGTTGGGTGAGAAAGTGTCTGGCCGACATTGGTTGGGTTTGGTGATCGGGCTTTGTGGCATCGCCCTGGTTTTGGCCCCGAAGTTAGGCTTTGTTTTGCTTGGCGGAATCACGCCGTTCACCACAGCCCTTGCAGTATTTGGCACGGCCTCACTTTCATTTGCGACCGTTTATCAGAAGAAATTTGCGAGTGGCATTGCGCTGGCCACAGGTGGCGTGTGGCAATATGTGGGGGCGAGCCTTACGGTCTTGCTGATCTCTGCCGTCCTGGGTGACTATGCCTTTGATGGCAGCGCGCAAGCTTGGGCCGCGCTGGGCTGGGCGGTGTTGGTGCTTTCCATTTGCACCGTCACCCTGATGGTGTGGCTGATCAATCATGGTGCCGTGGCGAAGCTTTCCAGCTTGATGTTTCTGGTGCCCGGTGTTTCGTCGCTCATGACATATGTGTTGTTTGGTGAAACGCTGACGCTGGTTCAGCTTTTCGGCATGGCAATCTGCGCCACTGCGGTTTTAGTGGTCAACCGCGCTTCAGCCACACCACCAGAAGCACAATGATGATTGCTGCAAATTGCAGGACTACGCGCCAACGCATCAGGTTTTGACTGCGACTGGCTGACCCGCCGCGCATCATGTTGAACAGGCCCAGCAACAGCACGATAAAAACGGCGGCAAGGGCGAGGGGGATAAGCCAATTCATTGGTCTGACATCCTGTCGACAAAGTGGTCCATCAGGCGCTGAGGCATGATGCGCCGCGCAAGGCCCATGAGATGGGTTGGGGTTGTGACATAGTAGTGCGCTTTTGGCCTTGGGCTTTCAAGCGCATGAACCAGCTTTTCGAGCACGGCTTCCGGCGGCAATTTGAAGCGGTTGGAACCGCCTTTGCCCAGCCTTGCGCGCTGGCGTTCATAGGCTTGGCTGTAATGCGAGGTTTCAACCTTGATGTTCTTGTCGAAGGCGGCCAGCGCGTTTTCGACAAAGCGGGTGGCGATGGGGCCGGGCTCAATGGTTGAGACAAAGATGCCGCTGCCCCGCAATTCGAGACGCAGTGTATCGCTCAAGCCTTCGATGGCGAATTTGGAAGCATTATAGGCCCCGCGCCATTTCATCGCGACGATGCCGAGCACAGAGGAACATTGGATGATGCGGCCCCCGCCATTGGCGCGCAGCAAGGGCAAGCAGGCGGTGGTGAGTTCATGCCAGCCAAAGAAATTGGCGGCGAATTGTTCTTCAAGCACGGCCCGCGTCAAATCTTCCACGGCACCGGGTTGGCCATAGGCGCCGTTGTTGAAGAGGGCAGAGAGCTTGCCATCCGTGCGTTTGGAGACTTCCCTGGTGCAGGCTTGGACCGAGGCGCTCTCGCGGTAATCCATGAGGAGGGCTTCAAGCCCCAGCGCTTCCAGCCGGGCTTGATCTTGCGTGTTGCGCACGGTGGCAAAGACGCGCCAGCCCCGGGCTTTCATGCCGATTGCACAAGCCAGCCCGATGCCGGAAGAACAGCCGGTGATGAGGATGGATTTGGGTTGCATATGAAGACCTGCCGCAAATGTGCCTTGTTTCTCGTCTGTACAGGGGCTAGGCGATTTGGCAAGTTATTAACATCTGCGGCAATAAGTAAACGGCATGAAATTGAAACACGCATTCTGCGGTTTGGCGGTGATGGCGGGCATGGCTTGGGCAGCGCCTGCCTATGCCGATGATCCCGTATCGATCGGTGCGTTTGATGATTGGGAAGCTTTCACCTATCAAACCAATGGCGCGCCTGTTTGTTATGTTTTTTCTGCGCCGAAGAAGACTGAATCAGACAAGAAAATTGCCAAGCGCGATCCTGTCTATTTTCTCGTGACGCATTTTCCGGGCCGCAAGATCAAGGGCCAGGTTTCCACCATCATCGGCTATCCGTTCAAGGAATCTTCCATGGTGGATGTGAAGATCGATGATCATGTCTTTCAGCTTTATACCTCGGGCGACACCGCCTGGGCGGCGAGTGCTGATGTGGAAGCGCAGATGGTGAAGGCCTTGCGGACGGGGAAGACCCTCAATGTCACGGGCACATCCTGGAAGGGCACACAGACGACCGATGGCTATTCCCTCGCCGGTGTTGCAAAGGCGTTGGATAAAATCGACGCAACCTGCAAATAGGCGGGTTTGATGCGTTTCGTTCTCGCCATTTTGGTTTTCCTGATTTCGGCCAGCATGGGCCAGGCCGCTTGCCGCCAGACCAACTATAACGGCAATGACTATACGATCTGCGCATTCGACACGCGCAAGGACAAGATTGCGCTGTTCAACCTTGATGCTGGTGGGCAGCCCTTCGGCGGGTTTTCAAACTTGCAACAGACGCAGGCGGCGCAGGGACAGCAGCTTTCCTTTGCGATGAATGCTGGAATGTTCGGCACCGATTTGAAGCCGATTGGGCTTTATGTCGAGAACGGCAAAATTTTGCACAGGCTGAACCGCAGGACGGGTTCGGGTAATTTTCATTTGAAGCCCAATGGGGTTTTCTACATCGCGGGCGGCAAGGCCGGGGTGATGGACACTGACGCTTACGCCAAGAGCGGCATCAAGCCGGACCTTGCCACGCAATCGGGGCCGATGTTGGTGGTCAATGGGGCCATTCATCCCAAGCTTTCGCCCAACGGCACTTCGGCCAAGATCCGCAATGGTGTTGGGGTGGTGGATGATCACACCGTGGTGTTTGCAATCTCGGATGGGTTTGTGACCTTTTATGATTTCGCCTCGCTGTTTCTGGAACAGCTCAACTGCAAGAACGCGCTGTTTCTGGATGGGAGCGTTTCCAGCCTTTATGCCCCAGATGTGGGGCGCAGTGACTTTCTGGCGCGGCTGGGGCCGATGCTAGGCGTGACGACGCCTGCGAAATAGACTAAAGGGCCGCCCATGGTCACTTTGCTCAAAACGGCGGAACCCGTTGCCGCCTCATATATTCCCAATGACATGCGCCGCAATCTTGTGGGGCTTTCGCGCGCCGCTTTGACGGATATTCTTGCTGATGTTGGCATTCCGGAGAAGCAGCGGCGGATGCGGATGCGCCAACTTTGGCATTGGATGTATAATCGTGGCGTTGTCGAGTTTTCGGTGATGACCGATATTGCCAAAGACTTGCAGCGCAAACTGGATGAGAGTTTCACGATTGCGCGGCCCGAAGTGGTGACGGAACAAATCTCAAGCGACGGTACGCGCAAGTGGCTATTGCGGCTGGCGCCCGATGAAAAGGGCGCACGGCATGAAATCGAGACGGTTTATATTCCGGAGGAAGATCGCGGCACTTTGTGCATTTCATCGCAAGTGGGTTGTACGCTCACTTGCACTTTCTGTCATACGGGCACGCAAAAGTTGGTGCGCAATCTCACCGCCGGGGAAATTGCCGGGCAGGTGATGCTGGCGCGGGACCGCATCAAGGATTGGCCCGCTGATCTCGAAGCCAATAAACAGCCGCCATCATCGGGCCGTTATGTGACCAATGTGGTGCTGATGGGCATGGGTGAGCCGCTCTATAATTTCGATCATGTGAAGGGTGCCATTGATATTATTTCCGATGGCGAAGGGTTGACGCTGTCAAAACGGCGCATCACGCTGAGCACCTCTGGCGTGGTGCCAGAAATTGTGCGGGCAGGTGACGAGATTGGCTCGATGTTGGCGATTTCATTGCATGGCACCACCGATGAGATTCGCAACAAGCTGGTGCCGCTGAATAAAAAATATCCGATTGCCGAATTGCTGGAGGCCTGTCGGAATTATCCGGGAAGTTCGAACGCGCGGCGCATCACGTTTGAATATGTGATGCTGAAGGGCGTGAATGACACAGTGGCTGATGCCAAGCGGCTGGTGCAGCTGTTGAAGGGAATTCCTGCGAAGGTGAACCTCATCCCGTTCAACCCTTGGCCGGGCACGGCTTATGAATGTTCGGAATGGGAGACGATTGAGGTTTTTGCGGAGGTGTTGAACAACGCGGGTTATGCGAGCCCCGTGCGCACG
>JAYUEP010000159.1:0-12488 GCA_043739165.1 Hyphomicrobiales bacterium | reverse complement strand
AATGCGTGGCCGCAGGTCAATCGTTCCAACCGCGCTTCCAGAACCGACCGCATGTCCTTGTCATCAGCCAACGCATCAAACTGTGCGGGCGGAATGCCAAGGCCAAACAGCGCGACGGGTGACTTGGTGATCCATCGCACCAATCGTTTGGAAAACAATGGCCGGATGTTGCTCTCAAAATAGGCTCTTTGCTCGGCGGCGTCCCGGCACTCCAAAATGTCCGCAAGATGCAATCCGTTCAATCGCGCCAAGCCATGGCCAGCTCCAATGAACTTACCGAGCAACCCATGTTTGTAAACATTGCGCGCAAATCCGGAAATTCGCCGCCGACCGATGGCGCTGCGCCCCTCCCAATAGGTCGATGAGGCAATATCAAGATGGCTGGCAATGTAACGGCGGTAAAGCCCCGGATTGGCCTTGTCGTTGGCCGCACCGAAAAACTGGTAAAAACGATCCCAATCCGGCAAATATTTAACTCCGGCAATCTTGAGCCGCAACAGGGCCACATGCGCGCGGTTCAGGTCCACCGCCGTGATTCTCGCAGGTGCTGCCGTCAAATAGCTCAAGGCATTGCAGCCGCCTGAAGCAATCGTCACCACATGGTGATGTGCTTTGAGTTCGAGAGCCGCGAGGTCAACTTCTGGGTCTTCCCAGATTTGTGCATAAACCAACCCGCGAAACAGATAGGCAAACAGCCTGTCTTGCAAGGCGCGCCTGTTTAATCCCCACGCTGCCCCAACGGCATTGCTCACCAATTTTTGTGTTGTGCGGGCGGAAATGGCTTCGACACTCATGAAGGCAGGTCTCCATCGCTTGCGCCACCCGGAGGCCATCCATCGCAGCACAGTCATGTGATTGTTGGCGCCATGACATATGGAGCATGTGTGACAGTTCGGTCACGACAACTGTCATCATACTTTCATGCAAAGCAGAAAATGCAACCCCATGGACAAGCCTGTCGAACAGCCGCGCAAATTCCGCGCCATCTTCATTTCAGATCTGCATCTGGGAACGCGCCGCGCCCAATGTGACCTGATCCTCGACTTTCTGCGCCGAACCGAGAGCGACTATCTCTATATCGTTGGCGATTTGATCGATTCCTGGTCTCTCAAAAAGACTTGGTATTGGGACCAGAAACAGAATGATGTCATCCAGAAACTCATGCGAAAGGGCCGCAAAGGCACCCGCGTCATCTATTTGCCCGGCAATCACGATGAAAATTTCCGTGAATTCTGCGGCCATCGTTTTGGCCGCGTTGCCGTTCTCAATGAAACCATTCACCACAGCGCTAATGGCGAGCGCTATCTCGTTCTCCACGGCGACAAGTTTGACAGCGTCATCTATTTCGCCAGCTGGATCGCCAAGGCCGGAGATTGGGCCTATGAGCGCCTGATGGATTTCAACGTCGTGATCCTGTGGTTCCGCAAGCTGTTCGGCCTGGGCCACTGGTCGCTGTCGGCCTATCTCAAGCACAAGGTGAAAAAGGCGGTCGAGTTCATTTCACGCTTCGAAACCGTGGTGGTGCGGGAGGCGGTGGCTCGCAATTGTCAGGGCGTCATATGCGGCCACATTCACACCCCCGACAATCGCATGATTGAGGGCATTCATTATCTGAACGACGGCGACTGGGTCGAAAGCTGCACGGCACTGGTGGAACATTTCGACGGCCGTTTTGAAGTCTTGTTTTGGAAGAATCTGGCAGAAGAATCCCGAGAGGCGACCATTGCTGCGGCCCCAGATGGAGACCTTCGATTGACGGTGACTGCGTGACGATCCAACTGGCAACAAGCCCTGCGCGGTTTCAAATTTTTTGAACTAATTTAAGCATCTCTTTCAACCCCACATTAAGCGGCACAATGTAATGCGGGCTGATGGCGAGTTGCGGGGTCCGTTCAGGGTTGGCAATGGCAGGAACCCTCTGGGCTCTCTGCGGCCTGTCTGCTGCGGCATCGGCCGCCTCAACCACTGGCCCACTCAAGGCCAGTGTGATTATCGGCGCGGGCTCCTGCTCGATCACTGTTACCAACATGGATTTCGGAACCCTCACGACAGTTGTGGGCACCGAGACG
Organism: Hyphomicrobiales bacterium; assembly: GCA_043739165.1. Classification (GTDB taxonomy): domain Bacteria; phylum Pseudomonadota; class Alphaproteobacteria; order Rhizobiales; family Aestuariivirgaceae; genus Aestuariivirga. The sequence goes on along the minus strand of JAYUEP010000159.1, from coordinate 10,419 downwards.
GCAACGGCAAATGTCGCAGTGCGCTGCCCGGTTGGTGTGCGCCTCATGGTCGCGTTCTTGCCCATTGCCTATAATCCGGTGAGCAATGCCGCCTCTTCGCGCAATTCGACGCTGATTGATCCCTTCGGAAACAGAATCAACTTCAGCATGGCTTTGGCTGGCTGGTATGGCACGGGCCTTGGCAATACGCCCCTGACCACCGTGATCACTGGAAAATTGGCAGCAACGCCATTTCCAAAGCCTGGCATTTACCAGAGTACAGAAACGCTCTACGTCAACTACTGATCTGCGCAAGCGTGGCGGCTTCCGAATATCCTCTTCACAAACAACCTTGAGACCTTCCGCCTGAAAGCGATTTCAGGCCAACAGATTCAGTTCCAGCGCGCATTAAATTTCTCGACGAACTGATCCACGTTCTAATCGCATGATTTCCAAACACTCTGAACATGCTTAACGGGGGCTAAATCGGGATTGCATCGCAATTTCCTGTCATACCTCTAACGCATTGAATCGATTCCAGTTTTCATAATGAATAAAACTGTCGAAAATATTTATGATTCAATCCGGCACAAGATTGAATTCCAAATTTACCTATTTCCTCAACGGCGACGAAATAGAAATTCCGTAACTATGGCAACATCAACCGACTGTGCGCGAAAGTTGTTTCGGGGTGTGGGCGGTAGACGAAAAAAGGCTTTGAGTTTTAACAATGGGAAAAAAAATGCGCAAATATCTTCTGGCTGCTGCCATGGTCGCCGCGGGTGCAAATTCTGCTTTCGCCGCTTCTTCTTCGGGCACATTTAACGTTCAGGTAAAGATCGCTTCTGCTTGTACGATCTCTGCCACCGCGATGGACTTCGGCACCGTGACGGGCTCGGTGCTCGGCACCGAAACCGCAAACTCGACTGTTAGCGTCACCTGCAACAAGGGCACGGCCTATAACGTGTCCTTCTCTGCTCTCTCGGTTCTCGGCACGCCTCTCACAACGGCTGCGATCAACTTGAACAACGGCCTGAACGTTATTCCTGCCGCCTTGAAGATCAATGTTGGTTCAACCGGCATCGCAACAGGCGGCGCGGATTCCGCGACGGTTGGTGGAACGTTGACGGCGACGGCCAACCCAACGGCTGGCACCTATTCCAATACCCAGACGATCTACGTCGTCTACTAAGAACATCTCCGCAAAATGCGGAAACACAGCGATCCGTCACTTCGCGCACACAGCGCGGGGTGACTTAACATAAATCGAGTGGGGATATTCGATGGGGAAATACACGACGGCTTCGCGCCGCAAAAGTCGTTTGCTTTCGGGGCTGCTGGCCACACCATTTTGTGCCGCCATCTTGGCCCCCGTTTTGGCTTCAACTGCAGCACAGGCCGGTTCGCTCCAGGTCAGCCCGATCAATCTGGAAGTGCCCGCGGCTGCCGCGACCACTACTGAAAATCTCAGCAACATGGGAAAAACACCCATCAACGCCCAGCTTCGCATTTTCAAATGGGTGCAGAAGGATGGCATCGACAAGCTGGAGCCCACAACCGATGTTGTGGCGAGCCCGCCTGCGTTGAAAATACCGCCCGGTGGCAAGGCAACGGTTCGCGTGGTGCGCCTGTCAAAAGCGCCAATCACCGGCGAAGAGACCTATCGTCTGCTGATTGACGATATTCCGCCGCCCCCAACTGCCGGAACGGATTCCGTGACTTTTGCTGTGCGCCATAATATTCCGGTTTTCTATCAGGCGGGCGGGATCAAGACGAAACTTGTCTGGTCTGTGAAATCGGACAATGGCCAACTCGAACTCAGCGCCAAGAATGATGGCTTGCTGCATTCGCGTCTGGCCCAATTGGCGGTAACGATTGGCGGTGTCACAACCAATTTCAACAATGGCCTCGCGGGCTATGTGTTGGGTGGCGGCACTAACATTTGGAAAATGAAACTCAAAGCCTTGAAGGCTGGCACGTCGGTGAAAATCACTGCCAGCTCCAATGATGGCCCAGTCGAAGCAACGATACAGGTGCAATAGCCTCGGCGGCTTTCTTGTCTTCATCATAGCGCTGCTCTTCGGCGCCCAAAGCGCATTCGCTCAGAAAACGGTGGTCAATGACCTGCCGCAGGCTGGTCATTTGCTTGATGATCCCAAGGAACAAACGCCAGCCCCCGGCAAGGTCGACGCCTTGCCAGGCAACGCCGAAACAGACGGCTTGCCTGCGGCTGGCCATTTGGCCGACGGTTTGATCGAAGGCGGTGCCGCTGCTCTTTCGAACACATTGCAACTCGAAGTCTTGTTCAACGGTTACAAGGTGGACCTTGTGGCTGGCTTTTCGCAGCGGCCAGATGGCAATCTTGCGTCTACTCGCTCTGAGCTAGCGGCCATCGGCATCAAGGTTCCGGGCAAGGGGCCGGGTTCAGAAGTGATTGCGCTTCTCTCGATCCCGACATTGAAATATCAATTTGATGAATTGGGCCAAACGATCGACATTCACATCGCCGATAACATGCGCATTCCCAAACACTTCAACCTCATCCCCGAAGAACCGCTGATGGAAGCCCAGAGTGATCTGGGCGCTGTGTTGAACTATTCGGCCTATGCCGCCGCCGACACCTATCTCTATGAGCAAAAATCAGATTTCTCCGGTGCGTCTGTCAATCTGGATGGCCGCGCCTTTTCCAGATTCGGTGTGTTTCAGCAGACCGCCAGTGTGGGCACGTCGATATACTCGGGTTTCGCCGCAACCCGGTTGAATTCCACATGGACCTACTCTGACCAGAACAGCGCCCAGACTTATCGCGCGGGCGATGTTGTCAGCGGCGGCTTGAACTGGACCAGATCAGTGCGCCTGGGCGGTGCCCAAGCCCAGCGCGATTTCAATCTGCGACCGGATTTGATCACAACGCCGCTGCCCAGCCTGCAGGGGACCGCGGCTGTACCATCGACGATGGATGTCTACTTGAATGGCTTGAAATCCTATTCGCAGGAAGTGCCTGCAGGTCCCTTTGAAGTCACACGTCTGCCGGTGATCAGCAGCCAAGGCACGGCGCGCGTTGTTCTCACCGATACCTCAGGCCGGCAGACCGCCACCGAAAAGCCCATTTACAATTCTGCCTTGCTGTTGGGCAAAGGCTTCTTTGACTACTCAGTTGATCTCGGTTTTGCACGACGCAGCTATGGCACAGCATCCTTCGACTATGGCAGCGAACTCATGGCGCTGGCCAGCGCGCGCTACGGCATCACCGATTTCTTGACGGGTGAGGCCCATATCGAGGGAAAGCATGATTTGCTGACGGGCGGCTTGGGTGGTGTCTTGCAGGCCGGCCCCTTTGGCACCATCAACGCAGCGTTTGCCGCCAGCGACAATGCGGGAGATGTCGGGGGTCTCGCCTATGGCGCCTGGGATTTTCAATACAAGGACTTGCTCGTTCACGCTTCATCGACGCGAACCTTCGGCAACTACATTGATCTAGCCGCCGCAACATCCATCAAGGATGCAAACGGAATCTTTACATCCGCCGTCCCGCGCGCCGTGGATCAAGTGACACTGTCTTATGGTTTTCCCACCATGAATGCGGACATTGGCCTCAGTCTTTCACATATTTTGATGGTGAACGGCACTGAAACAGCACCCCTGAGCCTGAGTGTCACAAAGTCCTTTCCGCGTGAGATTTCGGCTTTTGCCAGCGCTTATGTCGATCTGGCCAACCGCAGCAATTTCGGCGCAGCTGTGGGTCTTTCCATGCCCCTTGGCAAAGCACATGACATCAACGTGGCTGGCGATGCTTCTTACGACAATTCGGGTTACTCGGCCTCGGCAACGGCGTTCAAACAAATGGATACCAGCTATGGCTCCTATGGCTGGCGTGTGGCAGAAAAGGAAAATGGGACGCACGATCTTAATGCATCAGGCACTTACCGCGCCCCTCAGGCTGTTTTCGGCGGGTCATTGGAAGCAAACCGCGGCATGTTACAAGGCAAAGCCAGCATGGAAGGTTCTGTTGTGGCCACTCGGGCGGGCATGTTCATCGGCAACGCAATTCCTGACTCATTTGCAGTGGTCAATGCTGGCGTGCCGAATATTCCTGTGAGCTATGAAAACCGCTTTGTTGGCAAGACCAACAGCAGCGGCAAGATCCTCCTCACCCAGGTGCGCGCCTATCACCCGTCTCGGGTTTCGATTGATGCCACCAGCTTGCCCCTGAATTCAAACGTGACAGAAACCGATAAGCGCATAGCGCCGCATGAAATGAGCGGCGTCGTGGTCGATTTCGGCGTGCAAAAGGAATCAACGGCTGCTCTTGTGATCCTCAAAGACCAGACGGGTGCGTTCCTCCCCGCCGGAACAGAAGTCACCATGGCTGACCACAAAGAACCGTTCATCATGGGCTATGATGGGCAAGTCTATGTGACAGACTTGACCGCGCGAAATGCCTTGCAGGCCCAATTGGCGGGCAAAACTTGCCAGGCCGCCTTTGACTACAAGGCGGATGCCAACGCTCAAACCGTGATCGGGCCTTTGGCATGTCTGTGATGCGCATTCTTCTTGTCATGCTTGCCCTCTGCCTCTTGCCGCAGGCAACCTTCGGCCAATCCTGCAACTTCAGCATTTCCAATATCAATTTCGGCAGCCTCAACCTTGGCCTTGGGGGCACACCTCCCACCAGTGGCACACTGGCGGCCCAATGCGCTGGCACGCCCAACGCCACGATTACCATCTGCCCCAATCTGGGGGACGGCACGGGGGGCTCGGTCTCTGGCACGCCACGTCTGATGAAATTTGGCCCGAGCACTGTGCCCTATGATTTTTATCAGCCCAATGGCCAGATTTGGGGTTCCTTTGTCTGGCCTTACGCTCCGCGCCCGCCAATCCTGTCGCTCACATTGAACAGCGCCGGAAGCGGCTCGCTCAGTCAAGTCATTGACGCCGCAATTACGGGCCTCGCCTCAACTTCAATGCCCGGAACATATCAGTCCATCTACAACCAGGGCCACACCCTGATCGATTACGGCTATGCCCCCGGTCAAAGCTGCACTGCGCAATCCTCCCGCGCCGCCAGGGTTGGCTTCACGGTTTCTGCGCAGAATAATGCGAGCTGCAACATCTCGGCAACCACCATGAGCTTTGGCACGGTCGGAGCGCTCACCGTCGCGCAAACCGCTTCAAACAAGATCGGAATTACTTGCACCAATGGCGTCAAATACTCAGTAGGCTTGAGCTTCGGCACCAATGGTGGCACCGGTCCTCTGAACCGTTTCATGGCCAACGCAGCTTTGGGACAAAAAATCAGTTACGCCATGTATCAAGATGCGAACAAGGCGCTGGCCTGGGGTAACACGCCGGGCGTCGATATGCAGGCGGGCACGGGCACAGGCTTAACCCAGAACTTGACGGCCTTCGGCGTGTTGCCAGCCCAAGCGACACCATCCGTCGGCACCTACAGCGACATAGTCGTAGTGACCGTCAACTATTGATCCGCTGGTTTCGGGGGTGTCGTCAATACTCCGCCACCATCTGATGGCCGTGTGCAAAATACAGATGGACATTGGTGACAGGCTTTTTGGCAAGCCAGGTTGTGCGCTCGGCAGTAAAAATTGCATCTCCGACTTTTGCGCGCAAATGCCTGGCGATAACCTCATTTGCCTCAGTGGCAGAAAAACGCACTTCAGCATTCGTATAGGGCACCTCTCGCACCAGCCATTCATTGGGGCTGATCGCGGCGAAGTCCGCATTCCTCGCGCCGGGCACAGCCGAAAGATTGATCCAGCGGTCTTCAAATTGATAAGGCTTGCCATCGGCTAAATGTAAACATTTGATGTGCCTGACCGTGGAAGTGGCGGGCAATCCCAGCCGCTCCTGAAGATTTTTTGGTACGACAACTACAGCATCGGCAATCAATACATATTTATAGGCCGCGCCACTTGTCTCGATTTCGACCCGCACCAGAGGGATCTCGAAGGTCACTTGCCGCACCGGAGACAGTTTTACGCGACTGCCACCCTTGCGGCGGCGCTCGATGATGCCATCGTCGGAAAGTTCCTGCATGGCGCGATTGACCGTGGCCCGCGCGCAGCCAAATTCGGCCGCAAGTTCCACTTCGCCTGGCAGCAATGAACCCGGCCCCCATTCCCCCTCACGAATGCGTTTGAAGACCTGCTGCTTGATTTCGCGAAAACCCAGTTTTTCCAACACGTGCCCATTCCGCAATTGATTTATTATCACTATACATAATCTCACCCATGCCGGGGAACAAGTTATCGAGACAGTTGGATAAAATGCGCATTTTGTGGTGGAACGAATTGGAGGCAGTGCCCTGGAAAAATGGCCAGGGCATCACGCGCGAACTTGCAAGAGAATCCAAAGGTGACAGCTTTGTCTGGCGTCTCAGTATCGCTGATGTGGAGGGCGATGGGCCATTTTCGCACTTTGATGGCATGCGGCGCATCCTCACCGTAGTGGAAGGCAAAGGCATGGAACTGATGGGCGCGAATGTCATGTTGCAAGCCGATTTGGGCGCGCCCGTAGAATTTGACGGTGCGCTGGGCATCACCTCGCGGTTAAAGGGCGGCCCCTTGCGCGACTTGAATTTGATTTTCGATCCGCTGTATTGCAGCGGCCATGTCAGCTTGCTGGCCGGAGGGGAGAGCCTTTCGATCCGCTGTGGAGACAGGCAGATTTTCGCGCTCTACTGCATGAGCGGCTCGGTCGCCTTGAACAGTGCCGAGACGCTTCACAAAGGCGACACGATGATTCTTGATGAAGGCACTTGCGACATGCGAATTGAAGCCGCCTCACATGCGCTTTTGGTGAAGATCGAACGGCCAAACTAACCCGAAGCCAGAAGTGCGGTGATGGCTTTGCGATAGCCTGCAACGACCCTATCGTGCGCCACGTGACGGCCATTCTGAACGTTGTGTCGTCCCGCGGCCCAGACATCGGTGACAATGGAATCCTTCGCCGCAAAAGCCAGGCCATCGAGAATCTGATTTTGGTCAAGGGCGCAAAGGGCGGGCGCGCTGCGGTCGATGGCAACAAGATCAGCCAAGCGCCCCACGGCGATGCTTCCTGAATCACGCGCCAGCGCCAGCGCCCCGCCACGCGCCGCACCAAGATAAATGGTCTCGCCAACGGAGCCTTCATCCATGACTAAAACATTGCGCGATAGATCACGCAGGCGCTGTGAGTATTCCAGCGTGCGCAGTTCTTCGGTGAGTGAGATATTCACGTTTGAGTCAGAGCCGATGCCAAAGGCCCCCTTGTTGGCCAGATAAAGCGGCCCATTGAAAGGCCCATCGCCAAGATTGGCTTCAGTGATCGGACACAGGCCTGCCACAGCCCCAGATTTTGCAAGGCGGATGGTTTCTTCCTCGGTCATGTGAGTGGCGTGAATCAGACACCAGTTTTGATTGACCCGTGCGTTGCCCAGCAGCCATTCAACTGGCCGTGCGCCCAACCAAGCTTCAACGTCTTTCACCTCTTTCGGCTGCTCGGCGGCGTGAATGTGGATGGGCCCGCCCTTGTGGGCGGATAGCAGCTTGGCGAGATCAGTGGGTGAGGTTGCACGTAAAGAATGGGGTGCCAAACCCATGCATGCGTCAGCGGGGAGATGGGAAAGACCACGTTGCGCAGCGTCAGCAAGTGTCAAAAATCGATCGACATCATTGCCAAAGCGCAGCTGCCCCTCAGCCAATGGAATCTGCCCAACACCCCCATAGGTATAAAGCACGGGTAGATGGGTGAGCCCGATGCCCGTCGCCGACGCCGCCGCAAAGATGCGGTTGGAAAGCTCGGCAACATTCGCATAGGCAGCCCCACCTTTTTGGTGATGCACATAGTGGAACTCGCCCACCGCAGCGTAACCTGCTTCTTGCATCTCCATGAAAACCATTGCGGCAATGGCTTCCAGCTGCTCAGGCGTGATGCGGTTGACGAAGCGGTACATCAGATCCCGCCAGGTCCAGAAACTGTCGCGGCCATGGGCGCGAAATTCTGTCATCCCAGCCATGGCGCGCTGAAACGAGTGACTGTGCAAATTGGCCAAAGCGGGCAACAAAGTATCTACACGAACATCGCCCGCCGCCGCTTCGGCTCCTGCCGCGATGCCCTTGATCCTGCCTTGTTCCACGACAAGTCGGACGTTTTCCGCCCAGCCATTTTCAAGCAATGCCAGTTTTGCGAATATCAAGGCGGTCACTCTCATCACATTTTATGTCTAGACATAATAGATCTTTGTTGATAGGATGCAAGCCAATTCTGGTCCCCAAATTTGAGGCGCTGCGTTGCAAGAGCAACTCCTGACAAACTTGCGTGTCGCGACAATGGCAGACGCCAACCCGGCAAGCTATGGGTTGATGGAGAACGCCGCCGTGGCTATCAGTGGTGGCAAGGTCATGTGGATCGGCGCGGAAGCCGAAATACCCGCCGCCCATGCACGTCTTCCCCCAACTTCGTTTGATGGCAGGCTTCTCACACCCGGCCTCATTGACTGCCATACGCATGTTGTTTTCGGCGGCAACCGCGCAGCGGAATTCGAAATGCGCCTCAACGGTGCCACATATGAAGAAGTGGCCCGCGCTGGCGGTGGTATCATCTCGACTGTGAAGGCCACACGTGGGGCGAGCGAGGCCGAACTGCTGGCCAATGCACTGACGCGCGTGGATGCCATGTTGGCTGAGGGCGTGAGTGTGATTGAAGTCAAGTCAGGCTATGGGCTGGACACTGAAACAGAACTCAGGATGCTCAGCGTTGCCCGTGCCATCGGAAAAGTTCGCCGCGTTTGCATTTTAACTTCATTCCTTGGCCCACACGCCATTCCACCGGAATATCAGGGCCGCGCAGACAACTATATCGACGATGTCTGCATTCCGGCATTGCGCAAGGCTCATGCGGAAGGCCTTGTTGATGCGGTCGATGGCTTTTGTGAGGGCATCGCCTTCTCGCCCGCACAAATTATGCGGGTGTTTGATGTTGCCAAACAATTGGGCCTGCCCGTGAAGCTCCACGCCGAACAGCTTTCAAACTTGGGCGGCGCAAAATTGGCCGCGAGCTATGGTGCCCTGTCTGCCGATCACATCGAATATCTGGATGAGGAAGGTGTTGTCGCACTGGGCAAATCTGGCACCGTTGCAGTGATCCTGCCCGGCGCATTCTACACCTTGCGCGAAAAGCAAATGCCGCCCATTGCCGACTTGCGCCGCCACGGTGTTGCCATGGCACTGGCCACGGATTGCAACCCCGGTTCTTCGCCGATGACGTCGCTTTTGCTCACGATGAACATGGGTTGCACATTGTTTCGCATGACACCACTGGAGGCCCTGCGCGGTGTCACTGTGAACGCAGCACGTGCCCTTGGCTTGCGAGACTGCGGCACGATCGCCGTTGGACAGCGCGCTGATTTTGCAATTTGGAATGTGGAACACCCGGCTGAACTTGCCTACCGCATCGGTTTCAATCCGCTACATCAACGTATCTTTGGAGGAACCCTTTGACCTCATTCACACTCACGCCGGGGCAAGTCACACTGGCAGACCTAGCCCGCATTTACTGGGATGAACTTGCGGTCAAGCTTGATCCCGCCTGTTTTCCGGCAATCACCGCAGCGCAGCAGAAAATTGCTGCCGCCGCTTCAGGCAATGACGCGGTTTATGGCGTGAACACGGGCTTTGGAAAACTCGCCAGTGTGAAGATCGCGGCGCAAGACACAGCGACTTTGCAGCGCAATCTCATCTTGTCACATTGTTGCGGCGTGGGAGCTCCAATTTCGCGCGCCCATGCGCGGCTGATCATGGCGCTCAAGCTGCTCAGCTTGGGACGTGGTGCCTCTGGCGTGCGTCTGGAACTGGTTCACCTGTTGGAAGACATGCTTGCAAGGGGCGTAACGCCTGTCATTCCGGCCCAAGGCTCTGTGGGCGCATCGGGAGACTTGGCCCCACTGGCGCATATGGCCGCCGTGATGATGGGCGAGGGCGAGGCAGAATTTGAAGGTAAGCACATGCAAGGCGGCAAGGCGCTAGCCGCAGCGGGGCTCAAGCCCGTGGAGTTGGGGCCAAAGGAAGGTTTGGCCCTGATCAATGGTACCCAATTCAGCACGGCCTTTGCACTTGCAGGTCTGTTCTCCGCATGGCGGGCGGCCCAGTCCGCGTTGGTGACTTCGGCGCTCACAACCGACGCCATCATGGGTTCAACCGCCCCGCTGCAACCCGAAATCCACGCCCTGCGCGGCCATGCCGGGCAGATTGATGCAGCGCGTGCGATGAGCATGTTACTCTCCGGTTCTGAAATCCGCGAGAGCCATCTTGTTGATGATGCCCGCGTACAAGATCCTTATTGCATTCGCTGCCAGCCACAAGTGACGGGCGCTGCCATGGATGTGCTGCGCATGGCAGCGCACACACTTGAGATCGAAGCCAATGCCGCGACTGACAATCCCTT
>JAYUEP010000158.1:0-12686 GCA_043739165.1 Hyphomicrobiales bacterium | reverse complement strand
GGCTGGTTGGTCGGCGGTGTCTTCGCCATGGTGGTTGCGGCCTGTCTGGGCCAGATCGCCTCAGCCTATCCTACCGCTGGTGGGCTTTATCATTGGTCATCGATCCTCGGTGGCCGCGGTTGGGGCTGGGCCACGGCCTGGATCAACCTTCTGGGCCTGATCTTCGTTGTTGCTTCGGTGAATGTCGGCGTCTGGCAGCTGTTCCGCGATCTAGTCATGAACGGCGTGTTCGGCGTTGATGTGAGCGGCCTGACCGCCGTTGATGTCACAGCACTGCCAAAAGACATGACGTTGGACCAAGCCACTGCCCTCAACTCCCATGCTTATTGGGTCCAGGTGACTGCGGTTGCCGTTATCACAGCGGCACAAGCTCTGTTCAATCATTTCGGCATCAAGGTGACAACGCTGTTGACAGACTTCTCCGGCTATCTCATTTTTGTGGTAGCCGTGGTGCTGACGCTGACCTTTTTCTTCTGGGGTGCAAGCCATGATGTTTCGCGCATGTTCACCTTTGTGAACAATACGGGCGATCCGGGCGGTGGCTATGTGCCAACAGCGCGAACCGGATTGGTGGCCTTCCTGATCGGCCTTCTCTACCCACTCTATACGATCACCGGCTTTGACGCTTCGGCCCATACGTCCGAGGAAACCCGTGATGCCCGCAACGCGGTGCCGCGCGGCATGTTGCATTCGGTGTTCTGGTCTTTGGTGTTTGGTTTTGTGATGGCCGCTTCATTTGTTATGGCTTCACCAGACTTGACGGCGACGGCCAAGGACGGCGGTGCCGCCTGGTTCAACCTGTTCAACAACCTGCCCGCTCCGGCCTTCCTCAAATATGTTTTGGCCATTGCGATCGTGTTGTCGAACTTCCTCTGTGCACTGGCAGGCCTCACTTCCACTTCGCGCATGATTTATGCCTTTGCGCGTGACGGTGGCTTGCCTGCCTCTGGCGTTTTGGCCAGTGTCAACCCAACCTATCGCACGCCGGTGGCCGCGATCTGGACGGGTGCTGTGTTGGCGGTTTTAGCCACGTTGTACTCGCCCGCCTTTGCGGCCTTGGCTGCGGGCTGCGCCTTGTTCCTCTATGTCTCTTATGTCATGCCCATCGCGGCTGGCATGATTGCAGAGGGCAAGACCTGGACAGAGTTTGGCCCCTTCCGCCTTGGTGCGTGGTCCAAGCCCTTCGGTGTCATCGCTATCATTGGCGTGTTGGTCTTGATGTTTGCGGGCATTCAACCGCCCTTTGACATTCTGATCAACTATGCGCTGGGATTGATCGTTCTGTTGCTGGTCTTGTGGTTTGGGGTTGAGCGTAAGCGCTTCCAGGGCCCGCCAGTGGGTGACCAGATTGCCAAGCGCCAAGCTGCCATTGCAGCCCAGGAACGGGCACTCGCGGCGAAATAACCCAAAAGTGATTTTGCAAATTGCGAAAAGGCGGCTCAATGAGCCGCCTTTTTGTTTGCTTCAGAGGGAGACGCAAGTTTAGTTTTCATCGATCGTTACACTTCATCCTTCTCCCGTCGGGAGGAGGTGGCCGCAGGCCGGAAGAGGGACTTGTCACCAGTGAGATTTTCGGAAATTGGACTTGCGGTAAGACCCTCATCCGCCCTTCGGGCACCTTCCCCCACAGGGGGAAGGGCGACAATTGGATTTTTGGCAGTTGGTCTCAGTAGAAGATGAACCGTTTTAGAAGCTTCTTTTCTAGCCTTCCTCTTGCGCTGCTGTTCATGGCGCCGCTGTTGGCCAGTCTGGTCTTCCTGCTGGCGGGCGCTGTGGACCTTGGTGCATGGCGGGCTTTGTTCGAGCACCCGCAGCTTGTCGGCGGGCTGTTGCTTTCGCTCTTCACCGGAACAGCGGCCACTGTGATTGCCGCATTTGTGGCGCTGTTGATTGCGGCCAGTTTTTTTGAACGTGGAAAAGACACCACGCTGGCGCGGGGATTGAGCGCGATGCTGGCCGTACCACATCTGGCTTTCGCCATCGGGCTTGGGTTTCTGATCATGCCTTCGGGATTGCTGGCCCGGGTCATTGCGGACCTGTTCACAGGCTGGACGAACCCGCCACCCTGGGTGACGACGCATGATCCTTATGGGCTGGCGCTGATGGTGGCTTTGGCGGTGAAAGAGAGCGGCTTTCTCTTATACGTCCTGACAAATATCCTGGCGCGCGAAGATGTGCGGCAGGGGTTTGCAGCCCAGAAGGCGGCGGCCCAAGCCTTGGGCCATGGCACGCGTTCGATCTGGCTGCGGCTTTTTCTGCCGCAGCTTTGGCCGCAGCTGATCTGGCCGCTGGTGATTGTGTTTGTCTACGCCACATCCGTGGTGGACATGGCTCTTGTTTTGGGGCCGACGCAGCCGCCGACCTTCGCCACTGTCGTGTGGAGCGACATCAACAGCGCGCATGTGGATGATGCGGCACGTGGCAATGCCGGAGCAGTATTATTGGCGCTGGTGACAGGTGCTGCGATTGCATCGATGGCGGCGCTGGGCTGGACTTTGCGCCCCGCAACAAGATGGTGGCGGACCTTGGGGCCTTCAACGCGCACTTTGCCGCTGTGGCTGGGCGCTGCCAAATGGCGGGGGCTGCAGGTGTTTTACATCGCCGTGTTCATGACGCTGCTTATGCTTTCAGTGGCCCAGCTTTGGCCTTTTCCCCACATCTTGCCTGAGCATATTGAGCTATCTGCGTGGCAGCAGGCCTCCGACCATTCGTCATCACTCGTGCTCAGTCTGCTCTTGGCGATCCGAACCAGTCTCAGCGGTTTGGTACTGTTGGTCCTTTGGCTTGAGTTTGTGCCGGAAAGATGGGACAGGGCGATGATGACCTTGAGCCTCGTGATGTTGGGCCTGCCTGCTTTGCTGATCGGGCTTGGGCAATATCAATTGTTCTTGCGCGTCGGGCTGACGGGCACTGGGTTGGGGCTTTACATGGCGCATCTCATGCCTGTTGTGGCTTATATGTTCGTGATGTTGCAGGGGCCTTACCGCGCCAGTGATCCACGCTGGCGCGATGCTTCGCACGGGCTTGGCGTGGGGCGCTGGCGCTTTCTCACCCGCATCAAGTGGCCGCTATTGAAAGCGCCGTTGTTGGCCAGTGTCGCTGTGGGTTTTGCCGTAAGCTTTGGGCAGTTTGTCCCAGCACAACTTGTTGCGGCAGGGCGGTTTTCGACTTTGCCGATGGAAGCCGTGACATTAACTTCGGGCACCAATCGCCCGCTGGCGGCTGCCTTTGCGTTGCTCCTGATGTTGCCCCCCCTGCTGGTGTTTCTGTTGGCCGGACTTTTCGGGCGCCCACGCTGGAGGGCCGCTTGAGCTTGCAGCTGAAAAACATTTCCATCACGCTTGGGCACAAGTTTTTGATTGCGCCATTCACGCTGGAGATCGGCAAGGGTGAGATCGTGACTTTGATGGGACCATCAGGCTCGGGCAAGTCGTCACTGTTGTCGGGTCTTGCTGGAACGCTTGTTGCGCCATTGCAAATTCACGGCAGAGCCGAACTCAATGGCCATGAACTTTTTGCCCTGCCCCCTGAGCGCCGACATGTTGGGCGGCTATTTCAGGATGATCTCTTGTTTCCGCATATGACCGTGGGTGAGAACCTGTTGTTCGGCATGGCGCGGGGCAACCGCACGCAACGTTTATCTGAGATGCGCACGGCCCTGAAGGAGATTGAGCTTGAAGGCTTTGATGATCGTCCGCCCCATACGCTTTCCGGCGGGCAGCGTCAGAGGGTTTCGCTGATGCGTAGTCTGTTGGCCAAGCCGGAAGCCATGCTGCTGGATGAGCCTTTCAGCAGATTGGATACAAATCTTCGGTTACAGATCCGATCAAGCACATTTGAATTGCTGAAACGCCGAGGCACGCCCACATTGTTGGTCACACATGATGCGGCCGATGTGCCGGAAGGGGGCAAAGTGCTCAGAATTGAAAAAGGCGCAGTCACGCATGCTTGATCGCATGGCGTTGAAACTGAGCAAACCCTTTCTCGACCGCATGGCTGATTATGCCATTTGCGGTCGCGTGACGGCAGACCAGATGAGTGTCGCCGGGCTGGCACTGGGCCTGTTTGCAGCACAGCTGATCGCATTGGGCTTTCCTGCCATTGCAATCCTGCCGTTGCTGGCGGGCCGCATTGCAGACGGCCTCGACGGCGCAATCGCCCGCGGCTGTGACGAGCAAACCCATCGCGGCGCCTTCATCGACATCACCTTTGATTTTTTGTTTTATGCCGCCGTTCCCTTGGCCTTTGCCATTGCCAATCCGGCACAGAACGCACTGGCCGGGGCCATCTTGTTGGCCGCCTTCATTGCCACTGGAACCAGTTTTCTGGCCTATGCCTCGATTGCTGCGCGGCGTGGTGAACTGAATGCCGCCTATCCAACCAAGGGCATCTATTATCTGGGTGGCCTTACGGAGGGCAGCGAAACCATCTTGCTGTTTCTTGCCTGCTGCGTGTGGCCCGGCTGGTTTCCGCTGCTGGCCTATATCTATGCCGCACTCTGCGCCATCACGACCGCCACGCGCATCAAGGCAGGGTGGGACGGGTTCGGAATGGACCCTTAGCTCGGACTTCAGCCGACATCGCCGGTCCCGCCGGCATTGCGGAGAATTCATCAGCCATAGACCTTCTGGCGGAAAACAGGCTTGCGGCTGTGGGCAGTAAAAGATACTCTTCGTTTGGGGACTTCATAAGGCGAAGCACGCATGCTCAGATCAAAACGTCTCGGCGGCCAGGTGAAATTCCGCAACGCAACTTCTGCCGCTCCGATTTCAAAGGATGCAAGGGGTGAGGCTGTGGCGGTCCTGCAATGCCTGCTCAGTGAGCTTGGCTATGCCCTGCCAACCAGCATGAGTTCAGGAGGAGCTGACGGGGTGTTTGGCCGCGAAACCGAAGATGCCGTCAAACAGTTTCAGCGCAGCAAGGGATTGAAGCCGGATGGCTACGTTGGGCCCCTCACCCTGCAGGCACTTGATGACTTGATCATGGCCAACCCCAACGTGCTTGAAACCGTCGACTTTGCCGATGTCAAAGCCCGCATGGCGCTGGATGTGCTCTTGCCGTTGGGCCGTCGCACCTCAGCTTATTGGTGAACCCACAATGCCTGTTGTGCGATTGCCAGTTGGCGGTTCGGTTGATGTTTCTGTCGATGCCACCATGTCGCGGGCGGCGGCCGTGCCTGTATTGCGTGAGATGGACAACGCTGATGCCTTCCACTGGCGCGTCAGGGTCGGCAATCCGGGAGGTGCCGAGGGGGCCATCACACCAGCCATGGCCGCAAAATTCACGCTCACGCCAAACGGTACGCCCAAAGGGATGACCTATGGTGTCAGGCAGATCGTGTTCTTTGATTTCAGCGTGAATTTTTACTCAGGTCGCGCCGGCTACGCGGGATCGATCCTCTGCGCTTCAACAGCCATCAACTCCACCTGGTGTGCAGATTCGGTCGGTGTGGCCACTGGCGCCGGCTTTGCGGCCCCTGCGTTGCCGTTCTTTTCATCCCCTTCAATCGCAATTGCCAATGGCACCAGTACGGGCATTTCACTGGACGACACGCCCGGAGGCACCGAGCGCCTGGTGCGGGCCAATCTTGTCACCAACACCCGCAACTATCTCGAATTGACTACCTGCAAGAACCTGTTCATCACCTATGCCGTCGCCGTGTTGCCAGACGCATCCCATTTCGTCTTGGCCGGCTTTTCCTGGCGGCATGACTTCCGGAGCACGTTCACTTGGGACGCAAATGCCAAGCCGACAATGAACGCCAACGGTGATGCCAATTTCATCTCCAAGCTCAACCGGGATGAAATCATCGCGCAGGCGAAGACAGACCTTCTGGATCGCAATGACGTGGAGGTGAAGGATGTTATTGGGTTCAAATTCAACAACAGCCTGATGAATTGTGAAATGAAAGACGCGGCCATGGCGCCTTTGCGGACCGACCAACCCAAGAAAGACATCGCTATCACCCAGGCCAATTATTCAATCACCCACTCCAAAGACCAGCTTCTGTGAGCTTGAGCGCGCGGAGGCCAAGGCCGCGCGCCGTACACTGACCACGGCGACGCCGATTGTGGCGGGTGGTCGATGTTCAGGTGATGGGCTTGGGCCTATGCACCAGATTGACCAACACGAAAGATATGATCATCAGCAAGTACCACGATCCAAATTTACCAAGTGAGACCCACGCCCAATCATGCATTTGGTTGGGGTAGAGCCAGACTTTGGACCAGCTGCCGATATTCTCTGCCAACCAGATAAACAAGGCGACCAGTGCAAAACCCAAGAGCAGGCGCATTTGGTGGCGGTGACGAAAGACGCGGTAATGCACGCGCGTTCTGAAAAACATAACAAAGGTTGCTGCGAAGAGGAGCGCTCTCAGGTCGGGCACAAAGTGATGCGTGAAGAAATTGATATAGATGCCGATGCTCAAACCCACCGTCAGGAACAGAGGCGGATAGTTTTGGTATCTCATGTCAAAGATGCGGGTGACTCGGGCGATATAGGAACCAACGGCTGCATACATGAAGCCGGAGAACAAGGGCACAGCGCCGATCTTGAGATAGCTGAATTCTGGATAGGTCCAAGACCCATGACTGGTTTTGAAAACTTCCATTGCCGTTCCGACAATGTGGAAAATCAGAATGACCAAAGCCTCTGATGGCTTTTCCAATTTCAAGGCCAGCATGCTGCCTTGGATGAGCAGCGCCACAAGAACCAAGAAGTCATAGCGCGGCAAACTCACGCCATGGGGCCAAAGATAGGCTGAGGCTAGAACGACTGACAAAAACAGGCCGCCAAAGAGGCAGGCCCAGCCCTGCTTCAAACCAAAGACGAGAAATTCGGTGCCACTTGCCCAAAGCCCCGATTGCGGCAAGCGGGCCAACAGCGCGTTGGCGGAGGTGTCAATGCGCTGCTCAATCGTGGTGAAGCGGTTCAGGGTGGCGGCCTTAAACTGGTTAATCTTAAGACTTTGTTAGCAAAAAAACTTTCCGCTACCTCAAAAAAATTCTTGAAAATGACATAAGACTCAATCATATGCGTCGCAGCCCAAAGTCGCACGTGCCGCAAGGTCTCCCCAAAGCAACGACGGTGATGGTTTTTTGGTTCTCCGCTGGTGTCCAAAGCCGGGATTTCTGAGAGACGAACACTTTCCTTGCCCCAAACGCGATTGGGTCTCCCGATCAAGAGAAGGCGAAAACAGTCAGTCTGCGAACACATGCGTGTTTCCATCGCGCGCCTCTGTTCCTGGAACGGCTGAGTTTTCATTTTTTTCGGGATTTTGAAAATGGCCGCTACCCAACGTATCAAAGACTTCCTCCGAAGCGAGAAGCCGGAAGGCCCTTGCCTGATTGTTGACCTCAATGTGGTTGAGGACAATTTCAGCGCGTTCAACCGGGCTATGCCCGACACGCGCATTTTTTATGCGGTGAAGGCCAACCCGGCACCGGAAATCCTCTCGCTGCTGGCGCGTCTCGGTTCGTGCTTTGACACGGCCTCGGTTGAAGAAATCAAGATGGCCTTGGCTGCTGGTGCCACACCGGAGCGCATTTCCTTCGGCAACACCATCAAAAAGCAGCGCGACATTGCCACGGCACATGCCTTGGGCATCTCGCTCTATGCTGTCGACTCTATCGAAGAAGTCGAGAAGGTGGCCGCAGCGGCACCGGGTGCGAAAGTGTTCTGCCGCATCCTGACCGACGGTGCTGGCGCTGAATGGCCGCTGAGCCGCAAGTTCGGCTGTGACCCTGCCATGGCTACGGATGTGCTGTTGGCCGCCCACAAGCTGGGCCTCAGGGCCTATGGCATTTCCTTCCATGTGGGTTCGCAGCAGACGCGCCTTGGCGCATGGGATACGGCTCTGGGCGAAGCCAAGGCGATTTTCGACGCCATGACCAAGCACGGCATCACGTTGCAGATGGTCAATCTCGGCGGTGGCTTCCCGACCAAATATCTCAAGGCCGTTCCCGGCACCAATGCCTATGCCAATGCCATTCATGATGGCCTTGCCAAGCATTTTGGCAATGCCATTCCTGAAACCATCATTGAGCCGGGCCGCGGCATGGTGGGCAATGCCGGCGTGATCAAATCTGAAGTGGTTCTGATTTCCAAGAAGCACGCCAATGACAATGTGCGCTGGGTCTACCTCGACATCGGCAAGTTCGGCGGATTGGCTGAAACCATGGACGAAGCAATCCGCTATCCGATCGTCACTGAAAAGGATGACGCTGAGAAGGGCCTGTGCGTGATCGCTGGCCCGACCTGTGACTCGGCTGACGTGCTTTATGAAAAGACGCCTTATCCGCTGCCGCTGTCTTTGAGCGTGGGCGATGAGGTGTTGATCGAAGCCTGCGGGGCCTACACCACGACCTATGCTTCCGTGGCCTTCAATGGCTTTCCACCGCTGAAGGCTTACGTCATCTAACTTTCACGTTTTCTACCCATCCCCAAAACACCGTCACCCCGGCGAAGGCCGGGGCCGGGCTTAAACTCGCAAGCTCCGCACATTCCAAAGCCCAATCCCGGCCTTCGCCGGGATAACGGAGCAGACAGTTTGGAGGCACCACTATGGTCACCATTCGCACTGAAAATTCCTCTGACTTCGCCGCGCGTGAGGCGCTGCTGAACCGTGCGTTCGGTGTGAAGCGGTTTCGCAAGACTTCGGAAAAGCTGCGCGCTGGCCGTTTGGCCGCTGAGGGCCTGTCCTTCTCGGCTGTCAATGCGAAGGGCAAGCTCGTGGGGACGGTGCGCCTGTGGGACGTGATTGCCGGTTCGGCTGGTCCAGCACTTCTGCTTGGGCCTTTGGCGGTGGATGACAAAGCCCGTGGCCAAGGTGTGGGGGCCGCCCTGATGGAATATGCGCTGGCGGAAGCAGCCAAGCGCGGCCATGGCGCGGTTGGCTGGTGGGCGATGCCCCCTATTACAGCCGCTTTGGTTTTGGCGAGGGCATAACGCGCTCACTGCACCTGCCGGGGCCGGTGGAACGCGCGCGCTTTCTTGGGTTGGAGCTGATCGAAGGCGCTTTGGATGGGGCCGAAGGGTTGGTGGCAGGTTGCGGACGGTGGGCCGAGGCCGACAAGAAGGCGGCGTAGCTGCACAATCACAACCACCCTTCCCCCGATGGGGGAAGGGTGAAGACGTGTTGAGGGTGATTAGCTTCTTCCCCTTGTCACAAATTCCCCTATAACCTCACGGCAAATCAGGAACCGCGCATCCCATGTCCAACGCTGACGTCTCCGAAACGGCCCGCATCCTCTCGGAAGCTTTGCCCTTCTTGCAGCTTTATGATGATGAAGTGATTGTGGTGAAGTTCGGTGGCCATGCGATGGTGGATGCCAAGCTGGCCCAACAGTTCGCGCGCGACATGGTGATGCTGAAAGTTTGCGGCCTGAACCCTGTCGTCGTGCATGGTGGCGGGCCGCAGATTAACAAGATGTTGGACAAGCTGGCCGTGAAGGCAGAATTCCGCGATGGCCTTCGCGTTACAGATAATGAAACGATGGAAATCGTCGAGATGGTGCTGGCAGGTTCCATCAACAAGGCTATTGTCGCCTCCATTCAGCAAGCCGGCGGGCGGGCAGTCGGCATCTCCGGCAAGGACGGCAATCTGCTGATCGCTGAACGCTATGTGAAAGAAAAAAAAGACCCTGTGACCGGTGCCATCACCAAGATGGATTTTGGCCAGGTGGGCGAACCGGCGCGCGTCAACACGGAAATCCTTCATACCATCATGAAGAGTGATGCCATTCCGGTGATCGCCCCCGTGGGCATTGGTTGGGATGGGCAGACTTACAATGTGAATGCTGATACGGCAGCGGGGGCAATCGCCACGGCACTCAAGGCCAAACGCTTGCTGATGCTCACCGACGTGGCGGGCGTTCTCGACAAGGCCAAGCAATTGATCCGCGAATTGCGGCTCACTGACATTCAGGGCCTCATTGATGACGGCACGATCACGGCGGGCATGATCCCCAAGATCGAAAGTGCTGCCGACGTTGTCCATTCCGGCGTTGAAGGTGTCATCATTCTCGATGGCCGCGTGCCGCATTCGGTGCTGCTCGAACTGCTCACACCGCATGGTGTTGGCACACGTGTTTCGCGCGATGGCGCATGAGCGGGTTTGGCCACATCGATACGTGGATCTTTGATCTCGACAACACGCTCTATCCGGCTTCCTGCAAGCTCTTCGACCAGATCGCGGTCAGGATGACGGACTATATCGTCGCCAAGTTGGGCGTGACTTCGACGGAAGCTGCCAAAATGCGCCACGGTTATTTCAAGAAATACGGCACAACCTTGCGCGGCTTGATGTTGGAGCACGATCTCGAGCCAGATGAATTTCTGATTTATGTGCATGAGATTGACTATGGCGCGGTGAAACACCACCCGGCGTTGGGTGAGGCGCTCACGCGCTTGCCGGGGCGCAAGCTGGTTTTTACTGCGGGCACGCGGGCCCATGCCAAGAATGTCTTGAACAACCTTGGTTGCGCCGGGGCTTTCGAGGAAGTGTTTGATATTTCCGATTGCCACTTCATTCCCAAGCCTGACGCACGGCCTTATGAGATTTTCCTCAAACGCCACAGCGTTGCGCCAGAACGCGCAGCATTTTTTGAAGACTTGGCCGAGAACCTGTTGGTGCCCCGCGCCATGGGCATGACCACTGTTTTGGTGGGCGCGCAGGATGCGGCTTTGTTGCCCGGCCATGTTGATTATGTTACGGACGATTTGGCAGAATTCTTGGACGGAGTCTTGAAATGAAGAACGCGCAAAACATCATCGAAGCCGCATGGGAGGCCCGCGATAAGGTCAACCTCAAGACCATGGGCGACACGCGCAAGGCGGTGGAATTTGCACTTGCCCAGCTTGATGCCGGCAAGCTGCGCGTCGCGTCCAAAGAAGGTGGCAACTGGGTTGTGCACCAATGGCTGAAGAAGGCCGTGTTGCTGTCGTTCCGTTTGAACGACATGGAAGTGATCAAGGGTGGGCCGGGCGCTTCGAAATGGTGGGACAAGGTGCCATCCAAGTTTGAGGGTTGGACGGCCAAGAAATTCCGTGACGCAGGCTTTCGCGCTGTGCCTAACTGTATCGTGCGCCGTTCGGCTTACATTGCGCCGGGCGCGATTTTGATGCCTTCGTTTGTGAACCTCGGCGCCTATGTCGACACGGGCACGATGGTGGATACCTGGGTCACCGTCGGTTCCTGCGCCCAGATCGGCAAGAATGTGCATCTTTCCGGCGGCGTTGGCATCGGCGGCGTGTTGGAGCCGATGCAGGCGGGCCCGACCATCATCGAAGACAACTGCTTCATCGGCGCACGCTCAGAAGTGGTTGAAGGTGTTGTTGTGGGCGAAGGCTCGGTCATCTCGATGGGCGTTTTCATTGGCCAATCGACCAAGATCGTCGATCGCGCTACGGGCGAAGTGCACATGGGCAAAGTGCCGCCTTACTCAGTGGTGGTCTCCGGCTCGCTGCCGCAGAAACCTTTTGCGGATGGCACGCCATCGCCGAGCTTGTATTGCGCAGTGATCGTCAAGCGCGTGGATGAAAAGACGCGGAGCAAGACGAGCATCAATGAGCTGTTGCGGGATTGACCCCTGTCCCCTTTGCTTGTTTATCTGTAATCTCCCACCGGGGGCTTGATTCACAGGGAGATCGTGATGGATTGGAAATGGCTCTTTACAAGTTTCGATGGCCGCATTGGACGTCAGTCTTGGTGGATTGGCGTGGTGATCTTTATTGTTGCGGCAATCGTCCTTAATTTCATTCTGTGGCCCATTCTGGGGATGGGCACGATGGGAATGATGAGTGACCCCACCAAAATGCAGGACCCCAACTTCTGGTCTGGCTTCATGCGAGCGGCGGCTTTCCAACGGCTGATCATGCTGGCGATTTTCATTTATCCGGCGACGGCCCTGATGGGAAAGCGTTTGAATGACCGCGACCGCCCGGAATGGGTGAAGTTTGCCATTTGGATTCCCAACATCCTGATGACCCTGCTTGGATTGCTGGGTTTGGGATGGACGGTTTCAGACATCGGCAATGGCGTGATGATGCCGCAAATGAGCGGGCTTGCCTGGCTGCTCAGCGTGATCTCACTCGTCGTCGGAATCTGGCTGCTGGTTGAGCTTGGCTTCCTGCGCGGCACGGATGGCAACAACCGTTTCGGCGCTGATCCTTTGGCGGGGAAATAACGAGGTTTCGCCCTTCCCCCTCCGGGGGAAGGTGCCTGGAGGGCGGATGAGGGTCTTATCGCGGTTTCGATCTGCAAAATAGAACTGGTGACAAGGCCCTCATCCGTCGCTTCGCGCCACCTTCTCCCAGAGGGAGAAGGGTGGTAATTGGTCCCCATGCCCAATTCCAAGCCTGTCACCATTCTGCAAGATTTGATCCGCTGCCGCTCTGTCACGCCTGATGAGGGTGGGGCTTTGGATTATTTGGAGAGGCTGCTTTCTGCGGCTGGCTTCCAATGCCACCGCCTGGTTTTCAAAGACAAGAACACGCCGGATATCGACAATTTGTTTGCACGCTTTGGAACGGCTTCTCCGCATCTCTGCTTTGCGGGCCATACCGACGTGGTGCCCCCAGGCGACGAGAGCATTTGGTCGCATCCGCCCTTTGCGGCCGAGATTCATGGCGGCAAGATTTATGGGCGCGGCGCTTCTGACATGAAGGGTTCGGTTGCCGCCTTT
>JAYUEP010000157.1:0-4227 GCA_043739165.1 Hyphomicrobiales bacterium | reverse complement strand
AGGCAGGGCATGGCGCACAGGTGCAAAGGCCTTGGGGCGTGCTGGCTTGTCGTTCGGGTAAAGCTTGGCGTATTCCGCAAAATTCTCAAACCTTTCGCGGTCAATGGCGCTGCTACGCAAGGTTTCGGCGGGCTGGCCTTCAGCCAGAAGTGCCGAATGGCCTTCGACTGCCACATGATAGTATTCCAATGTGTTGGCATCTGCCAACGCCGCCAGACGAATGGTTGATCCGTTGATCAAATGCTTGGCCTTGACGAGGTGCCCGGCAACAAACATCATATGCCTCTGGGACACGTGGAGATCCCGGGCAGGGAGGTTGTCGCCCAAGGCGCCTTGGGTGATCATCACAGGAAGGATGCGCCGTTGCCAGAGTTGGCTGCGTTTTCGGAATGTCGTGCGTCCCACCCATTTCACGGGTGCCAGGCTTCCGTCATGCAAGGTGATGAGGGTTCCGATCTTAAGCGCTTCGACGGCGCTTTCGCCGTTTGCGGTGCGAATGTTGGTGCCTTTCAAATAGCATGACGGTGTAGGTGCAACTGGCAATGAAATGGCCACGAGTCTGGCCAAGAGGTTCAAAATCATTTTTTATCCCTGCAGATAATCAGCGCGACGATTCGCGGATGACGACAATCAAACCTAACACGCTGCTATTTGGTGTACAGCGGGAGTGTTCTGGTTGGCATTCGCCGAAATACGGCGGTGCCGATTGTGTCAATTGCGGCGGGCTTGTGCGTTGCAGCACGAGTTTTCCGTGCCGTGGATAACATGGCAATGGTTTTCCCAAATCCCCGCGAAGAATCCAGTTGACCTTCGCCGACTCATCGCCTAGACACCGCCCACATTCCAGACGCAGGCCGTTGTGGGTTCGCCTCACAAAACGCTGTTGGGAATGTAAAAAGAGAATGATTTCAAGGTCATGCCCCTGAGAACCTGGCCGGTTCTTTGTCTGGGCCTCTGGTTTTGGCACTAAGTGGACCCGGACCGGGGCGCTTCAGTGCTTTTTTCGTTTGCCCGGTTCGAATGAATTTGAAGGTTTTCGAGGCACATGCCGACAATTAACCAGCTCATCCGCAAGCCCCGCCTTGCACCGACCTACCGGAACAAGGTTCCGGCCATGCAATCCTGCCCGCAAAAGCGCGGCGTTTGCACACGCGTTTATACGACAACACCAAAGAAGCCGAACTCGGCCCTGCGCAAGGTTGCCAAGGTGCGCTTGACCAACGGGTTTGAAGTGGTGAGCTACATTCCGGGCGAAGGCCATAACTTGCAAGAACACTCCGTTGTCATGATCCGTGGCGGCCGTGTGAAGGATTTGCCAGGCGTTCGTTATCACATCATCCGCGGCATCTTGGATACCCAAGGCCTGCCAAAGCGCCGTCAGCGTCGTTCGAAGTACGGCGCGAAGCGTCCGAAGTAAGAGGATCACAGCATGTCTCGTCGTCACTCAGCTGAAAAGCGTGTTATCAATCCCGATCCAAAGTTCGGCGATCTGATCGTTTCCAAATTTATGAACAACCTGATGGTTGATGGCAAAAAGTCCGTCGCCGAAGGCATTGTTTATGGTGCTCTCGATATCGTTCAGGCCAAAGCCAAGGCTGATCCCATCCAGCTGTTCCACGCCGCATTGCAAAACGTGGCGCCTGCCATTGAAGTTCGCTCGCGCCGTGTGGGTGGTGCCACCTATCAGGTTCCTGTTGAAGTCCGCACCGAGCGCCGCCAGGCTCTCGCCATTCGCTGGATCATCACGGCGGCCCGTGGCCGCAATGAAAAGACCATGGTTGAACGTCTCTCCGCTGAACTCCTCGATGCCGGCAACAACCGCGGCACCGCGGTGAAGAAGCGCGAAGACACCCACAAGATGGCCGAAGCCAACCGCGCTTTCAGCCACTACCGCTGGTAATCAGAGAATATCATGGCACGCACGCACGAACTCAAAGACTATCGCAACTTCGGCATCATGGCCCACATTGATGCTGGCAAGACGACGGCGACCGAGCGGATTCTTTATTATTCCGGCAAGACTCACAAAATCGGCGAAGTGCATGACGGCGCTGCCACCATGGATTTCATGGAGCAGGAACAAGAGCGCGGCATTACCATTACTTCGGCTGCCACCACCACCATCTGGAATGGCATGCGCTTGAACATCATCGACACCCCCGGCCACGTGGACTTTACCATTGAAGTTGAACGTTCGTTGCGTGTGCTGGATGGCGCTGTCTGCGTGCTCGATTCAAACCAGGGCGTTGAGCCACAAACCGAAACCGTTTGGCGCCAAGGCGACAAATATGCTGTTCCACGCATCGTGTTCTGCAACAAGATGGACAAGACCGGCGCTTCGTTTGAGCAGTGCCTGAAAGATATCAAGGAACGTCTGGGCGCTCGCGCTGTTCCCATTCAATTGCCAATCGGCTCTGAAGCTGCATTCAAAGGCATCGTTGATCTCGTCCGCATGAAAGCTGTCGTGTGGGACAACGAAGAACTCGGTGCATCATTCCACGATGAAGACATTCCGGCCGACATGCTCGATGCCGCCAAGCAGGCGCGCGCCGACATGATCGAAGCCTGTGCCGAACTCGATGACAAGGCGATGGATGACTATCTCAATGGTATTGAGATGGACAACGTCACCATCAAGAAGTTGCTCCGCAAGGCCGTGTTGAACGCCTCGTTCTTCCCGGTTCTGTGTGGCTCGGCCTTCAAGAACAAAGGCGTTCAGCCTTTGCTCGACGCCGTTTGCGACTATCTGCCTTCTCCTTTGGATCGTCCTGCCATCAAGGGCATCGACGTGAAAACTGGTGGCGAAACCACCCGTCCTTCATCCGACACTGAACCTCTGGCGCTGTTGGCCTTCAAGTTGATGGATGACCAATATGGCATTCTCACTTTCTGCCGCATTTACTCTGGTGTGTTGGCCAAGGGCACCTCGCTCTTGAACTCAACCCGCGACAAGACTGAGCGCGTGGGCCGCATGGTTCTCATGCATGCCAACAACCGTGAAGAAATTGCTGAAGCCCATGC
Source organism: Hyphomicrobiales bacterium (assembly GCA_043739165.1). Lineage (GTDB taxonomy): Bacteria > Pseudomonadota > Alphaproteobacteria > Rhizobiales > Aestuariivirgaceae > Aestuariivirga. The sequence continues at coordinate 1,206 of JAYUEP010000157.1, read as the reverse complement.
CGGTGACATCGTCGCTCTCGTTGGTCTGAAAGATACCCGCACCGGCGACACGCTGTGCGATGCATCCAAGCCAGTGATCCTCGAAAAGATGGAATTCCCTGAGCCTGTCATCGAAATGAAGGTTGAGCCGAAGACCAAGGTTGACCAGGAAAAGATGGCCGTGGCCCTCTATAAGCTTGCTGCTGAAGATCCATCCTTCCGCGTTTCGACCGACTCTGAGTCTGGTGAAACCATCATCAAGGGCATGGGTGAACTTCACCTCGACATTAAAGTCGACATTCTGAAGCGCACGCACAAGGTTGAAGTTCAGGTTGGCGCACCACAGGTGGCCTACCGCGAAGCGATCACCCGCAAGATCACCAAAGACTATACCCATAAGAAGCAAACCGGCGGCACGGGCCAATATGCCCGCGTGATCCTTGAGATCGAACCTGCAGGCAAGGGCGAAGGCAACTCGTTTGAGTCCAAGGTTGTCGGCGGCTCGGTGCCGAAGGAATATATCCCCGGCGTTGAAAAAGGCTTGAACTCGGTTCTCAACAGCGGCCCGCTGATCGGCTTCCCGGTTGTGGACCTGAAAGTGGCTTTGATTGACGGCGCCTACCATGACGTTGACTCCTCCGCCATCGCCTTCGAAATTGCCACCCGCGCCGCAATGCGCGAAGCTTTTGAAACAGCAGGCCCGGTTCTTCTCGAACCGATCATGAAGGTCGAAGTGACAGCTCCCGATGAATATCTCGGCGGCGTCATCGGCGACTTGAATTCACGGCGCGGCCAAATCATGGGCACATCGACACGCGGCAACGCGCAAATCGTCAATGCCATGGTGCCACTCGCCAACATGTTCGGCTACATCAACAACCTGCGCTCGATGAGCCAGGGCCGTGCATCCTACACCATGCAATTCGATCACTATGAGCAGGTTCCAACTGCAGTGGCCGAAGAAGTTAAGAAGAAATACTCGTAACCCCTTTTGTTTGACACGTTCCTTTTAGGAGACCGCCATGGCCAAAGAGAAATTCAACCGCGACAAGCCGCATTGCAACATCGGCACGATTGGTCACGTTGACCATGGCAAGACGTCATTGACGGCAGCGATCACCAAGGTTCTGGCTGAGAGCGGTGGCGCCACGTTCATGGCCTATGACATGATTGACAAGGCGCCCGAGGAAAAGGCCCGTGGCATCACGATCAACACGGCCCATGTGG
>JAYUEP010000156.1:0-4260 GCA_043739165.1 Hyphomicrobiales bacterium | reverse complement strand
GCGGCGGAAGGCGGGCCCATTGCCAAACTGCGTGATGGGGACATTATCCGCATTGATGCCGAGAAGGGCACAATGAAAGTCTTCGTCGATCCAAAAGTTTTTGCGGCACGCGTGCCCGCGCAGAAAGACCTAACCGCCAATGAAGTGGGCACGGGCCGTGAATTGTTCCAAGGCTTCCGCCACTTGATCGGCCCCGCTGACAGTGGCGCATCAATATTCAGGATGAATTGAAATGGCAAAAACCAATCCGCAAAAAGGTCTCGAAGCAGCGCTGCGCAAGGCCCCCGTCGTTCCCGTGATGGTGGTCGATGACGTGAAACATGCAGTGCCACTCGCCCGCGCGCTGGTGAAGGGCGGCTTGCCCGTTCTCGAAATCACCTTGCGCACGGCCGCCGCACTGGATTGCATCAAGGCCATCGTGAATGAGGTGGAAGGGGCCATCGTTGGCTCCGGCACGGTGCTCACCGAGCAGCAGTTGAAGCAATCGGAAAAATTCGGCTGCGTCTTTGCTGTCTCGCCCGGCTGCACAACAAAACTCATCAAGGCCGCCAAGGATTACAAGATTTCGCTGCTGCCTGGTGCCGCCACCGCCAGTGAAGCCATGGCACTTCTGGAACATGGCTATGCTCTGCAGAAATTCTTCCCCGCCGAACAGGCCGGGGGTGCTGCATATCTCGCCAGCCTCTCATCGCCCCTGCCGCAAATCAAATTCTGCCCAACAGGCGGCATCACGCCGACCTTGGCACCAAGCTATTTCAAACTGGCCAATGTGATCACATTGGGCGGCTCATGGATGGCCCCGAAAGCCATGGTCAATGAAGGAAAGTGGGCCGAGATCGAGCAACTGGCCCGCGTCGCTGCGGCATTGCGCAGTTAACCCTGCTCTTCACGCATCGCTTTCACATAGCGCTCAATGGCCAAGGCCTCGGTTGAAAGCCCCTGCCGGTAGTAGAGCATGAAACTGAACAAGAGCGTTGCGATGATGGATACAAATGGGCCAGCGAACAGGAACAGCCCCGCAACGGCGAAATAATAGCCTCTGATGCCGTTGTTCATGCTCTTCAACGCTTCGGTCAGAACCGTGGCCGTCTGCGCAATCATCACTTCCGATTGCGGCGTGGCCGCGGGGGCTTCATCCAACCCCCCGATCATCGCCAGCGTGTAAGCCATCTTGCGCAGCGCATAGGTGAATGAAAAAAAGCAGATCGCCATGATGATGGTGAGAGAACCAAAGTAGATCGAAAACAGCCCCAGGCTGATCGGCGGGAAGAAGGCCATCTGGGTGAGCGAGGCATGGACGTGGTTGATCGAGGCCAGCGTGCCGACAAAGCCGACGAGCACGATCAATGTGGCTGAACCGAAATAGGACATGGCGCTTGAAATCTGCCCCATGAGAATGGCATCAAACACCCGGTTTTCGCGCCGACTGTTCACCATCATCATCATCCATTTGAGGCGCACCACATGGAGCTGGCCATTCAATGTGCCATGGCCCAGAACCCTGAGCACTGGCCCATAAAGCCACCACATCAAGAAAATCAGTGCAGCCGCACCCAGATGCACGAGATCAAAATCATAAGGCAACGCCGAAAGGTTCATGCGTGAATTTCCTTGATCGTTGCAGCCGCTATCCCCGGCGCGCGTTCCAAAGCATAGTTCAGGTTGAAGGCCGATGAGGCCATGAAAACCGGTGCGCCGTCAAGATCATGCGCAATGCCGGACTTATTGGCATCGATAAAGCCTTCCATGGATTTCGAATCCGGCGCGGTGATCCAACGCAAAATATCAAAGCGGGTGGTTTCAAAGGTGGCGGGCACACTATATTCGTGTTCAAGACGGTCGGCCAACACATCAAGCTGCAAGGCACCCACCACGCCGACAACAGCGCCCGAGCCATCAATGGGGGTGAACAATTGTACCACACCTTCTTCGGCCAATTCTTCCAACGCCGATTTCAGCTTTTTGGCCTTCATCGGATCGCCCAGCCGTACCCGGCGCAGGATTTCCGGCGCGAAGCTTGGCACCCCAGTGAACACCAAATCTTCACCCTCCGTCAGCGTGTCGCCAATGCGCAACACGCCATGGTTGGGAATGCCGACCACATCGCCAGCATAGGCCTCTTCGGCGAGCGAACGATCCTGTGCAAAGAAAAACTGCGGCGCGTTCAGAGCCAACTGCTTGCCTGAGCGCACGATCTTCACTTTCATGCCCCGTGTCAGTTTGCCGGAACACACGCGCATGAAGGCGATGCGGTCACGGTGGTTGGGGTCCATATTGGCTTGGATTTTAAAGACCACGCCCGAAAGCTTGGGCTCACTGGCCTTTACCACGCGCTGCCGGGCTTTCTGGTCACGCGGCGGGGGCGCATATTTGATCAGCGCATCCAGCAAATCGCGCACGCCGAAATTCTTGATCGCCGAGCCAAAGAACACCGGTGAGAGATGGCCCTCCAGGAAGGCCTGATTGTCAAACACATGGCCGGCCATGCTTTGCAGTTCAAGCTCTTCACGGAAATGCGCAGCACCAGCGGCGGGCAGCAAAGTGTCGATCAATTTATCTTGCGGGCCAGAGACAGAAACGCCAGCCGGGTCTTCGTCAATTCGGCGTACCCGCTTGTTGATAAAATCATAGGTGCCCGCAAAAGTTTTGCCGATGCCGATGGGCCAGACCATCGGCACAACGGTGAGCGCCAGACCCTTTTCAATTTCGTCAAGCAAAGCGAGAGGCTCTTGCGCCTCACGGTCAAACTTGTTGATGAAAGTCACAATCGGAATGTCGCGCAAGCGGCAGATTTCGAAGAGCTTGCGGGTGCGGTCTTCAATGCCCTTGGCACCATCGATCACCATCACGGCGGCATCCACCGCTGTAAGTGTGCGATACGTATCCTCGGAGAAGTCCTCGTGGCCCGGCGTATCGAGCAGGTTGAAGACGACGTTGTTGTATTCAAACGTCATCACCGAAGTGACAACCGAAATGCCGCGCGCCCGTTCAATCGCCATCCAGTCGGACCGGGTCCGCCGCCTGTCGCCCTTGGCGCGCACTTGCCCCGCCAGCTGGATGGCCCCGCCGAACAGCAGCAGCTTTTCGGTCAAAGTGGTTTTGCCCGCGTCAGGATGCGAGATAATGGCAAAAGTGCGCCTGCGCTTGGCTTCGGATTCGATGTCGGTCATGGCTGAGCAGGGGCTTAGCGAAGGGCTTCGGCTGCGTCCAGTGTTGCCCGTGGCCTTGCTTGACCCAATTCCTGAATTAAGCCACAGATTGGCGATTAAGGGCACGAGGTCAGAAAATGCCAGTTGTTTTTCACTATGGAGCCTATAAATTCTTCTTTTACTCGAATGAGGGAAACCCGCGTGAACCGATGCATATTCATGTGAGAAGCAGCGATGGCGAAGCGAAGTTCTGGGTCAATCCACTCTCTGTGGCTGAAAGCTTTGGCTTTGGCGCGCGCACTCTTCGCGAATTAACGAGAGTGGTCGAAGAAAACCATAACTTGATCGAAAGGGCATGGCATGAGCACTTCGCCTAAGGCGGTAAGATTTGACGACAACACGATGTGGGTCGAGCTGTCAGATGGTCGCATTCTGGGCGTGCCTTTGGCTTGGTTTCCACGCCTCTTGCATGCGACGCTTGAGCAAAGGCAGCAGGTCTCGCTCAGCCCAATGGGGATTCATTGGGACGGTCTGGACGAGGATATTTCTGTGGCAGGGCTGTTGGTTGGGAAAGGTGACAGCACAAGAGAAAAAGTTTTAGCCGCTGAGTAACCAAAGTTGCCCCCGCCGCAACTCTGTGGCACTAAGCTCCCATGACAAATCTTGCTCTCGTGGGTGATATCGGCGGCACCAATTCGCGCTTCGGCTTATTAGAGCTGGGCAGCATGGATGTGCGTGACGTCGAGGTCTTGAAGAATGACAATTTCGCAGGGTTGGAGGCCGCCATCTCCCATTATATGGGCAAACATGGTGTGACCGAGCTGGCCGCCGCCGCTGTGGACGTGGCAGCGCCCGTGGACCGCGAACTGATCACCCTGACCAACCGGCCCTGGACTTTCAGCGCCGAAAGCCTGCGTCTGGCCGCCAAGGCCAAGCAGTTCCGCCTGCTCAACGATTTTGAGGCTCTGGCCTGGTCGCTGCCCCATATCGCGCTCACAGACTTGGTGCAGATCGGAGGCGAAGTGAAGCCCACGCCAGAAGTGAAAGTGGTGCTGGGCCCCGGAACAGGATTGGGCATGGCCACTCTGGCGCCTTTACCTGGCGGCGGCTG
>JAYUEP010000155.1:0-4262 GCA_043739165.1 Hyphomicrobiales bacterium | reverse complement strand
CCATCAGGTCACTGTTTTGGAGCGCAACCGCGCCAATGACACGTTTGGTTGGGGCGTGGTGCTGTCAGATGAAGCTTTGAGCCGCATGCAAAAGAACGACCCCAAAAGCACCAATGCCATCAGGGCCAATTTTGCCTATTGGGACGATATTGCCGTTGTCCATAACGGCCATCGCACGGTTTCCGGCGGCCATGGCTTTGCTGGCATCGGCCGAAAGACCATGCTCATTCTGCTGCAAGAACGCGCGCGCGAACTGGGCGTGGAATTGCGCTTCGAAACCGAGTTCAAGTCCGCCGAAGATTATCGCAAAGACTACGACCTTGTGGTGGCCAGCGACGGCATTAATTCCATAGTGCGCAAAGAATATGCCGAAACTTTCAAACCCGATATTGATATCCGTCGCTGCAAATTCGTATGGCTTGGCACACACCAGAAATTCAATGATGCCTTCACTTTCATTTTCGAGAAGACCGAACATGGCTGGGTCTGGGCCCATATCTATCAATTCGATGCCGACACGGCGACCTTTATCGTTGAATGCCTGCCCGAAACCTGGGATCGCTGGGGCTTCCAAGATATGTCGAAGGAAGAAACTGTGGCGACTTGCGAACGCATTTTTGCCAAACATTTGGGCGGCCATAACCTCATGTCCAATGCTGCTCACCTGCGCGGCTCGGCTGTGTGGATGCAGTTTCCGCGGGTTATTTGTGAGCACTGGTATCACAAGAACGTAGTGCTCATGGGAGACTCTGCCGCCACCGCCCATTTTTCAATCGGCTCAGGTTCAAGGCTGTCATTTGATTCCGCTATCGCCTTGGCTGATTACCTGCATTCCGAACCCACAATGGAACAAGCCTTCCAGCGTTATCAAGACGAGCGCCGCGTGGAAGTGCTGCGCATGCAATCAGCCGCGCGCAACTCGCTCGAATGGTTTGAACAGGTCGAGCGTTATCTCGACATGCCGCCCGAACAATTTGCCTATTCGCTGCTCACAAGAAGCCAGCGCATCAGCCATGAAAACTTGCGCCAGCGTGATGCCAAATGGCTTCGGCAAACGGAAGACTGGTTCCAGAAACAGGCAGGCGGCACAGCCGGCCGCGCGCCGATGTTCGCGCCCTTCAAACTGCGCAATATGTCATTGATCAACCGCGTCGTGGTTTCACCCATGGCGCAATACAAGGCCGTTGATGGTGTACCGGGTGATTGGCATTTCATCCATTATGCTGAGCGCGCCAAGGGTGGTGCTGGCCTTGTCGGTACCGAGATGACATGCGTTTCCCCCGAGGGCCGCATCACTCCAGGTTGCCCGGGTCTTTATGCGCCTGCGCACGAAACGGGTTGGAGGCGCCTTGTTGATTTTGTTCACAGTGAAACCGAAGCCAAGATATCTTGCCAGATCGGCCACTCGGGCCGCAAGGGTTCCACGCAATTGGGTTGGGAGGAGGGCGATACCCCGCTGGCACAAGGCAATTGGCCAGTCATGTCGGCCTCCGCCATTCCATGGTCATTCAACAATCAAATGCCCAAAGCTATGGACCACAACGACATGAACCTCGTGAAGGCGCAATTTGTGAGCGCTACCGAAATGGCATCGCGTTGCGGCTTTGATATGGTCGAACTTCATGCAGCGCATGGCTATTTGATTTCATCCTTCATCTCACCCATCTCAAACATTCGCAGCGACGAATATGGTGGCAGTTTGGAAAACCGCATGCGCTATCCGCTGGAAGTGTTCGGTGCGATGCGAGATGCATGGGGCACTGAGCGGCCCATGTCTGTGCGCATATCCGCCAATGACTGGGTTGGCCACAATGGTGTTACACCAGAAGAAGCAGTTTTAATTGCGCGCATGTTTGCCGAAGCTGGCGCCGACGTCATCGACGTCTCGGCAGGCCAAACGTCAAATGAGGCCAAGCCCGTCTATGGCCGCATGTTCCAAACCCCATTTGCAGACCGCATCCGCAACCAAGCAGGTCTTGCGACCATGGCTGTCGGCAATATTTATGAAACCGACCATGTGAACTCGATCCTTATGGCAGGTCGCGCTGATCTGGTGTGCTTGGCAAGACCTCATTTGACTGATCCTTATTGGACACTGCATGCTGCAGCCGCCCAAGGCGATGACGCAACCCATTGGCCATTGCCCTATCTGGCAGGCCGTGACCAAGCGCGCAGGCTGGCCCAGAAAGCACAGGAAACACTGCGCGCATGACGCAAAATCAAACATTGAACAGCAGACGGGTATTGATCACTGGTGGTGGCACAGGGCTTGGTGCTGATCTCGCGCTTGGCTTTGCGCAGCGTGGAGCTGAAGTCATCATCTCTGGACGGCGGACCGAACCACTAAATGCTGTTGCAGCGAAGCACCAAAACATCAGGGCCGTAGCCGCCGATGTAACAAGCGAAGACAGCGTCAAAGCCATGTTCGCCGCTGCAGGCCCTTGTGACATTATCATCGCCAATGCTGGCGCTGCCGATAGTGCGCCTTTCACGCGCACAACGCTCGATCAATGGAATGCCATGCTGGCGGTAAATCTGACAGGCGTCTTCCTCACCTTTCGTGAGGGCCTGAACCAAATGCCAGGCTGGGGCCGCCTTATCGCCATTGCTTCCACTGCGGGCCTTAAAGGGTTTTCGTACGTCGCCCCGTATGCAGCGGCCAAACATGGCGTGATTGGCCTTGTTAAATCTGTCGCTTTGGAGGTAGCCAAAAAGCCAATTACGGTAAATGCCATTTGCCCGGGCTTTCTCAATACGGAAATGACGGGTCGATCCGCTGAAGCCATCGTCCGGAAAACCGGACGCTCAAGAGAAGAAGCGCTGAAAGCCCTTGCGTCACAGAACGCCAATGGCCGCCTCATCGAACCAAAAGAGGTGACAGCCATAGCCTTGCGCCTTTGCGAAGACGGTTCAGAAAGTATAAACGGCCAAACCATTGCGATTCCGGAGTTTGACACTTGAACGCCCCAGACATTGACCCCCTCTCCAAGCGCCGCCTGAAAATGTGGATCAGGCTGCTTGGTGTCACCCGCGCTGCAGAAAATCATTTGCGCGAATTCTTGCGCGTGAACCATCAAACCACATTGCCGCGCTTTGACGTGATGGCCGCCCTCTACCGGAAGCGCGAGGGCCTTACCATGTCGGAGTTGAGCCGCATGTTGCTGGTGTCGAATGGCAATGCCACTACTGTCGTTGATCGACTTGAGCGCGAAGGGCTGGTCAAGCGCACCGCATCCGAAACCGATCGTCGCACGGTCTTTGTTGCTTTTACAGCAAAAGGTCTGAAGCTGTTTGAGCGACTGGCCGTTGACCATGAGCGCGAAGTGAACAATCTTTTCGGAAGCGTCACGAAAGAAGAGTTGGAGGGCATGGCGGAGTTACTGATGCGTATGCCCAAAGGAAAATCAAAATGAGCAAACTCGCAGGTCTCAAGCCCGTGCATTTTCTGTGGAGTGTAAAAGGCCGCATCGCCACCGTCCGGCTCAATCGCCCAGAGCGCAAGAACCCGCTGACTTTTGAAAGCTATGCCGAGCTGCGCGATACATTTCGTGCGCTGGTTTATGCCGATGATGTGGACGTGGTTGTTTTTGCATCCAGTGGCGGCAATTTCTGTTCGGGCGGCGATGTGCATGATATAATCGGTCCATTGATCGGACTCGACATGAAAAGCCTGCTCAACTTCACCCGCATGACCGGTGATTTGGTAAAATCCATGATCAATTGCGGAAAGCCGATCATCTCTGCCGTTGATGGCGTGTGCGTGGGGGCGGGGGCCATCATTGCCATGGCCTCTGATCTGCGTCTGGCCACGCCAGAGGCCAAGACCGCCTTTCTGTTTACGCGTGTTGGTCTTGCTGGCTGTGACATGGGTGCTTGTGCCATTCTGCCTCGCATCGTCGGCCACGGCCGCGCAGGGGAATTACTTTACACAGGCCGTGTGATGAGTGCTGCTGAAGGCGAGCGCTGGGGCTTCTGGAATTCAATTTTTGAGGCAGCATCGCTTGAAGAGGAGTCTATGAAACTCGCCACCCGTATCGCTTCAGGCCCCACTTTTGCGCACGGCATCACCAAGACCCAGCTCAATCAAGAGTGGAACATGGGCCTGGAGCAGGCCATTGAGGCCGAGGCCCAGGCCCAAGCCATTTGCATGCAGACCAAGGATTTCGAGCGCGCTTACCGGGCTTTTTTGGCCAAGGAAAAACCTGTGTTCGAGGGCAACTGAAATGGCTGATGCAAGTTTTCTGTCATGGCCGTTTTTTGAA
>JAYUEP010000154.1:0-4295 GCA_043739165.1 Hyphomicrobiales bacterium | reverse complement strand
TCGACGAAGAACATGCAGTAACGCTAGCAGCATTGTGAGCCAGACACAAATGTGAGCTTTGCACTGCACCATGCCGGGTGAGGAGCCGAATAGAAGCTAGGCAGGGTGGCAATCCATAAAGCGGTGGCGCATTGGAGGACGTTGTCACCGTGGCCCAGTCAGGCGGTTGCGTTGCCCGCTACCAGCGACTATGTCATGCAACCATGTCCAGCAACGCCCCCTCGCAACGTATGCTCCGCGCCGGAGAGCTGATCCGCCATGCCTTGGCGCAAGTGATTGCGCGCGGCGAGGTGGGCGATCCCGAGATCGACAGGTTGGCCCCCACTGTCGTCGAGGTCCAGCTTTCGCCTGACCTCAAAATCGCCACCGCCTATGTGCGCAGCCTGATCATTGGCAAAGAGAAACAAGCGCTGGATGTCTTGAACAAAAACCGCAAGTTCATCCGCGGCCTTTTGGCGCCAAAGCTCGATATGAAATACATGCCCGAAATCAGGTTTCGGATCGATACATCATTGGATTACGCCAACAAGATTGAAGACCTTCTCCACCGCCCCGAAGTCGCGCGGGATTTAAAGAAGGATTGAGTGTTTCAAATTTCTTTCTTCTTGTGGTCGTCACCTCTGCGAAAGCAGGGGCCCAGCTTTCTTGTGGCGGCCGAAAGCGCGGCTAGCTGGATCCCCGCCTTCGCGGGAATGACGGTGAATAGGTGAAAAAAGCCCGCAACAAAATCTCTGGCTGGCTCGCCCTCGACAAGCCTTATGGCATGTCCTCCACCCAGGCTTTGGGAAAGGTGCGCTGGCTTTTTAACGCGAAAAAGGCGGGTCACGGTGGAACCTTGGACCCCTTGGCTTCAGGCCTGTTGCCGATCGCTTTGGGCGAAGCCACCAAGACCGTCTCTTACGCTATGGATGGCCGGAAGCTCTACCAATTCCGCGTCCAATGGGGCGCTGAAACCAATACCGACGATCTCGAGGGTCAGGTCACGGCCCAATCCGCATCGCGCCCATCCCAAAGTAATATCGAAGCGATACTATCATACTTTACTGGCGAAATCATGCAGGCTCCGCCCGCATTTTCCGCAATCAAGATCGACGGTGAGCGTGCCTATGATCTGGCCCGTGCCGGCGAGGCCCCGGAAATGGCATTACGTCCCGTCATCGTTGAAACCCTGCGCCTCAGCGATGCCGCGAGCCCTGACCATGCCGATTTCGAAGTGGTCTGCGGCAAAGGCACTTATATCCGCTCACTGGCGCGCGATATGGGCCGGGCTTTGGGGTGCTTCGGCCATGTCACCAAGCTGCGTCGCAGCGCGGTGGGCCCATTCCTTGAAAGCCAGATGATTTCGCTGGAAATGCTGGAGGAAATCAGCCATAGGGACGGCACAGAGGCCTTGCAAAAGGCCTTGTTTCCTATTGAGACCGTGCTGGACGGCATCCCTGCACTGGCCGTTGTGGGAAGTGATGCCGCTAAACTGAGGCAGGGCCAAAAGGTTCTGCTGCGCGGGGCAAATGCTCCCATAAGCGAGGCGGCGGTTTTGGTGCGTTGTGGCCCAGACCTTGTCGGTATCGGCGAAGTCTCCCAAGGCGCTCTCAAGACAAAACGATTGTTCAACCTCTAGCGATGTCCGGAGAAGACCTATGACAATGACCGCTGAGCGCAAGAACGCGCTTGTAAAAGAATATGCAACCAAGGCCGGTGATACCGGCTCGCCTGAAGTTCAGGTGGCGATCCTCACGGAACGCATCAACTACCTGACCGACCATTTCAAGACCCACAAAAAGGATAACCATTCCCGCCGTGGTCTGCTGCGCATGGTCGCAACCCGCCGCAGCTTGCTGGATTACGTCAAAGGCAAGGATGAAGCGCGTTACGCTGCTCTCATCAAGCGCCTGGAAATCCGCCGCTAAAACAATTCACCGAAAGCCCCTCATCCGGCCTTCGGCCACTTTCTCCCCTGTGGGGAGAAGGGCGAATACGAACAACGTTGCCCCTCGCCCCCAACGGGGGAGAGGGTGCCCGAAGGGCGGGTGAGGGGCCTTTCAAATGATACGAGCAGGCGGACACCGGAACGCCGCCTGCGTCCCCGACAAAAGCTTTTGGCAATAGGGCCAAAGGCGTCTGTCCAAAGGGGATGCTGCCCAGATGGTTCGGTGACAAAAGTGGCGGCGAAGGACAATGGAAAGTGATATCGCATGTTCAATATTGATGTTGAAGAAATTCAATGGGGCGGCAAAACGCTCCGCCTCGAAACCGGCCGCATGGCCCGCCAAGCTGATGGCGCTGTCTTGGCAACCTACGGTGAAACCACCGTTCTGGCGACAGCCGTCGCCGCCCGCGCTGAAAAGCCTGGGATCGACTTCTTCCCCCTGACCGTAAACTACCAAGAAAAGACTTACGCCGCGGGCAAAATCCCCGGTGGCTATTTCAAGCGTGAAGGCCGCCCCACCGAACGCGAAACCTTGATCTCGCGCCTGATCGACCGTCCGATCCGCCCGCTTTTCCCAGAAGGGTTCCGCGTTGAAACCCAGGTGATCGTGACGACGCTGTCCTACGATCTCGAGAATGATGCCGACATTGTGGCGCTGGTAGCTGCTTCTGCAGCGCTCACACTTTCGGGCATTCCCTTCATGGGCCCGATCGGTGCATCGCGCGTGGCGGTGATCGGCGGCGAATATGTTTTGAACCCGACCAAAGACCAGATGAAGGAATCTGATCTGGATCTCGTCGTCGCCGGCACCAATGATGCCGTTTTGATGGTGGAATCCGAAGCCAAGGAACTCAGCGAAGAGATGATGCTGGGTGCTGTCACTTTCGGTCATCAGGGCTTCCAGCCCGTGATTGAAGCGATCATCCGCATGGCCGAACGCTCAGCCCGCGAGCCGCGCGCTTTCAATCCGCCGGATGAAGAAAAGCTCTTCAAGGCCGTGAAGAAGCACGCCGAAAAAGATTTGCGCGCTGCCTATGCCATCGCCAAGAAAGAAGACCGTCAGAACGCCGTGGCAAAAACCAAAGAAGCATTGGTTGCTTCGCTGGTGAAGCCCGATGACGCTGCAGCACCATCATCCCAGAAAGTCGGCGAAGCCTTCAAGCATCTGGAAAAGGATATTGTGCGCAACGCCATCCTTGATACAGGCTTGCGCATCGACGGCCGCGACACCAAGACGGTGCGCGCCATCATTGCCGAAGCTTCCGTACTGCCACGCACCCATGGCTCAGCCTTGTTCACCCGTGGTGAAACCCAGGCCCTCGTGGTGACCACCTTGGGCACAGGCGAAGACGAGCAATATGTCGACAGCTTGGATGGCATGTATAAGGAAACCTTCATGCTGCACTACAACTTCCCTCCCTTCTCGGTGGGTGAAGTGGGCCGCATGGGTGCCACAGGCCGCCGCGAAATCGGCCATGGCAAATTGGCCTGGCGCGCGGTTCATCCGATGCTGCCGCCGAAGGATCAGTTCCCCTACACCATTCGTGTGGTGTCCGAGATCACTGAATCCAACGGCTCATCATCAATGGCCTCGGTTTGCGGCGCATCGCTTGCACTGATGGATGCGGGCGTTCCGCTGAAGTCACCCGTGGCAGGCATCGCCATGGGCTTGATCAAGGAAGGTGAACGCTTCGCTGTTCTGTCCGACATTTTGGGTGATGAAGATCACCTGGGCGATATGGATTTCAAAGTGGCAGGCACATCGAATGGCGTGACCGCCTTGCAGATGGACATCAAGATCACCGGCATCACCGAAGAGATCATGAAGGTCGCTCTGTGGCAGGCCAAGGATGGGCGCATGCACATTCTGGGCAAGATGGCAGAAGCCCTCACCAACGCGCGCACCAGCCTCGGCGAACATGCGCCGCGCATTGAGACGATCAAGATCCCAACGGACAAGATCCGTGAAGTGATCGGCACCGGTGGCAAGGTCATCCGCGAAATCGTGGAAAAGACCGGTGCCAAGGTTGATATCCAGGACGACGGCACCATCAAGGTGGCTTCGTCGTCAGGTGCGGCCATTGCAGCTGCGCTGAAGTGGATCAAAGGCATCGTGTCAGAACCAGAGATGGGCGAAATTTACGAAGGCAAGATCGTCAAGGTCATGGACTTCGGCGCCTTCGTCAACTTCTTCGGTGCCAAAGACGGCCTCGTCCACATCTCGGAACTCTCCTCCAACCGCGTGAACAAAACCTCTGACGTGGTGAAAGAGGGTGACATGGTGAAAGTCAAGCTCATGGGCTTCGACAACCGCGGCAAGATCAAGCTGTCGATGAAAGCAGTAGATCAAGCCACGGGTGAAGACCTG
>JAYUEP010000153.1:0-4296 GCA_043739165.1 Hyphomicrobiales bacterium | reverse complement strand
AACTGCGCAATCTCGAATTGGTCAACCGGGTGGTCGTATCCCCCATGGCGCAATACAAGGCGGTGGATGGCTGCCCGACAGACTGGCATTTTGTGCATTATGCCGAGCGTGCCAAGGGTGGCGCAGGTTTGATCTACACAGAAATGACCTGCGTTTCGTCAGAGGGGCGGATCACGCCGGGCTGCCCGGGGCTTTATGATTCCGCTCACGAAGCCGGATGGAAACGACTGGTGGATTTTGTGCATGCCGAAACACCCGCGAAAATCTGTTGCCAGATTGGTCATTCAGGTCGCAAGGGTTCAACGCAAGTGGGCTGGGAAGACGACAATACGCCGCTCACCTCCGGAAACTGGCCCATCATGTCCGCCTCGGCCATTGCGTGGTCTAGTGCAAATGTAACACCAAAGGCCATGGATCGCGGAGACATGGATAAAGTGAAGGCGGAGTTTGTTGTAGCCACAAAAATGGCGGCTCGTTCGGGCTTCGACATGATAGAGCTCCACGCGGCGCACGGCTACCTAGTTTCGTCCTTCATTTCACCCAAGTCAAATATCCGTGTCGATGAATATGGTGGCAGCCTTGAAAACCGCATGCGTTATCCGTTGGAAATATTCAAAGCAATGCGCAGCGCATGGGGCGAAGAAAAGCCGATGTCCGTAAGAATTTCAGCCAATGATTGGGTGGGGGACAAAGGCGTGACCCCCTCTGAAGCGGTACGGATTGCTCAAATGTTTGTGGGAACGGGAGCCGACATTATCGACGTGTCTGCGGGGCAAACTTCAATCGATGCGCACCCGGTTTATGGCCGCTTGTTCCAAACTCCTTTTTCCGATCGTATTCGCAATGACGCACATATTGCCACTATGGCCGTCGGCAATATCTATGAGCCGGATCACGTAAATTCTATTTTGATGGCAGGGCGCGCTGACCTTGTGTGTCTGGCGCGACCGCATTTGAATGACCCCTATTGGACGCTTCACGCGGCAATTGCTTTGGACGACAAAGAAACCTTCTGCCCCCTGCCCTATCTCAATGGCCGCGAGCAAGCGGTGCGCCTGCGCCAACGTTCCCAAGAAACTGGTCGCGCATGATGCTTGCGGGCAAACAGGTCCTGATCACAGGCGGAGGGTCTGGTTTGGGCGCGGAACTAGCAAAAGGTTTTGCCGCGCAAGGCGCGCGCGTCGTGATTGCCGGTCGTCGTGCCGAAGCCTTGGTCAAGACGGCAGCGGATAACGTGCTGATCCGCGCAATTACGGCAGATGTGACCGACGAAGCTAGTGTCAAAGCCCTGTTTGCGAGCGCCGGTCCTTGCGACATTGTAATCGCCAATGCGGGAAGTGCTGAAAGTGGGCCCTTCGCCCGCACAAGCCTTGAACAGTGGAACACAGTGCTGGCAGTCAATCTGACTGGCGTGTTTTTAACACTGCGTGAAGGCCTTTCGCAGATGACGGGATGGGGACGTCTCATCGCCATTTCATCGACAGCCGGTCTCAAAGGCTTCCCCTATGTGGCCCCTTATGTTGCAGCAAAACACGGCGTAGTCGGTTTGGTGCGGGGGCTTGCTCTTGAACTTGGCAAAAAGACTGTCACGGTCAATGCGCTTTGCCCCGGATTTCTCGACACGGAAATGACCGAGCGCTCAATCGAAAATTTAATGATAAAGACAGGTCGCTCACATGCGGAAGCTCTGACTACGCTGGCTTCGCAAAATTCAAACGGCCAACTTATCGCTCCAGCAGACGTAGTTACTGCTGCCTTGCGTCTTTGTTCCAACGGTAGCGACACCATGAATGGCCAAGCCATTGCAATTGATGGCGGGCCAATGTGATGACCGACATCAACGAAACTCCAAACTCCAAACGCCGCTTAAAAATGTGGATCAGGCTTCTGGGCGTCACACGCAAAACAGAAAGTTATTTGCGCGAATATTTGCGGGTGAACCACGAGTCCACCTTGCCGCGCTTTGACGTGATGGCCGCCCTGTTCCGCAGACGAGACGGCGTTACCATGTCAGAATTGAGCAGGCTGTTGCTGGTTTCAAATGGCAATGCAACAGCTGTTGTTGATCGGCTTGAGAAAGAACACTTGGTCAAACGTAAGACTTCAGTGAAAGATCGGCGCTCTGTCTCAGTCGCGTTGACCGCCAAAGGGTTAGCCCAGTTTGAACAACTTGCCGCCGATCACGAGCGCGAGGTGAACAAGCTGTTTTCTGGGTTTTCAGATTCTGATGTCGATACACTGACAGAGACACTCAAACGCTTTAGCCAGGGAGAAACGCCATGATCGAACTCGCTAAGCTCAATCCGCAACACTTTATACTGAGTATTGAAAGCCGCATCGCCGTGGTGCGGTTGAACAACCCCGACCGCAAGAATCCACTGACGTTTGAAAGCTATGCAGAACTGCGCGACATGTTTCGCAAGCTTCCCGATGTCTCCGACATCGATGTTGTGGTATTTGGTTCCAATGGTGGCAGTTTTTGTTCGGGCGGCGATGTCCATGACATCATAGGCCCCTTGATTGATTTCGACATGAAACAACTCCTCTCCTTCACGCGGATGACGGGCGATCTGGTCAAGGCCATGATTGGCTGTGGCAAGCCAATTATCTCCGCTGTTGATGGCGTGTGTGTTGGGGCTGGCGCGATTGTGGCGATGGCATCTGATCTTCGCCTGGCCACCCCCACTGCGAAGGCCGCGTTCCTGTTCAACCGCGTCGGATTGGCGGGTTGTGACATGGGTGCTTGCGCCATGCTGCCTCGCATTATCGGGCAAGGACGCGCTGCAGAACTGCTCTACACAGGCCGCACGATGACCGCCGCTGAGGGCGAACGCTGGGGGTTTTGGAATGCCCTTCATGATGCTGAAAAACTGGATGAAGAAGTGATGAAACTGGCCCGACAATTGGCGGCAGGCCCGACCTTCGCTCATGGCATGACCAAAACTCAGCTCCATCATGAATGGAACATGGGGCTGGAACAGGCCATTGAAGCAGAGGCGCAGGCCCAAGCCATTTGCATGCAAACCAAAGATTTCGAACGGGCCTACCGTGCTTTCGTTGCTAAAGAGAAGCCTGTGTTTGAGGGCAATTGAAAATGGCAGATACAACATATCTTTCCTGGCCATTCTTCGACGACCACCACCGCCAATTGGTCAAAGAACTGCAGAGTTGGTGCAGCGCCAACTTGCCAATTCCGCATGACAATGTGGATGCCGCTTGCACAGAAATAGTGCACAAACTGGGCCGTGACGGCTGGCTAAAACACAGCGGCGCGGACTCAGGTGAAAAACTGGATGTGCGCACCCTTTGCCTGATCCGCGAAACCATTGCGCAACATGATGGGCTGGCCGAATTCAGCTTTGCCATGCAGGGTCTCGGCATGGGGCCCATCAGCTTGTTTGGTTCAGCAGCACAGCGTCAATGGCTTCACAAAACGCGCAGCGGCGGTGCAATTGCAGCCTTCGCAATGACCGAACCTGCCGCGGGATCGGATGTGGCGGCCATGACGATGACGGCCACGCCTGTGAATGACGGTTATGTTCTCAACGGCGAGAAGACCTATATTTCCAATGGCGGCATCGCTGATATCTATGTGGTTTTTGCGCGCACGGGCGAAGCTCCTGGTGCCAAGGGCCTTTCAGCATTTTTGGTTCCCGCCGCAACACCGGGCTTTGAAATCGTCGAGCGCATTGATGTCATGGCACCGCATCCTCTCGCCCGCATTCGGTTCAATTACGTCAAACTTTCTGGAGATGCGTTGATTGGCAAACGTGGGGAAGGGTTCAAAATAGCAATGTCGGTACTGGATGTGTTCCGCGCCACAGTGGGTGCAGCAGCATTGGGATTTGCAAGACGTGCACTGGATGAAGCACTGACCCGCGTTGCCACGCGCAAGATCGCCGGTGCGGCGCTGGCAGAATTGCAAATGGTGCAAGGTCACATTGCCGATATGGCCCTGGAAATTGATGCTGCAGCACTTCTGGTTTACCGCGCGGCTTGGACAAAAGACATGGGTGCTGCGCGCGTCACGCGCGAAGCAGCCATGGCAAAACTCTTTGCAACAGAAGCCGCACAGCGTGTGATTGATACAGCCTTGCAGTTGCATGGTGGCGATGGTTTGCGGCACGGGTTTGCAGTTGAAAGACTCTACCGCGAAATCAGGGCGCTTCGCATTTATGAAGGAGCGTCAGATGTTCAGCGCATTGTCATAGCGCGCGCTGTGTTCGGAGGCTGAGCATTGACTTACACCAAGACAATACCAATTGAATTCAACCACTGCGATCCTGCCGGTATTGT
>JAYUEP010000152.1:0-12914 GCA_043739165.1 Hyphomicrobiales bacterium | reverse complement strand
TCCAACGTGGCATCATGCCAACCCTTGTGCAGGCAGGCGATGGCCAAGGCGGAATAACTGTTGCTGTCACTCTCGTCCAAAGCCACGGCGCGCTTGGCATGTTCGAGTGCTTTATCAATAAACCGTGATGGCGCGTCGAAAAACAATTGCCAACGCATGATGTAGTTGTGCACTAGCAAGCTGTGCGCTGCGGCATAACCGGGATCACGCGAGACGGCCTGTTCAAACAGTTTTGCCGCCTCCAGCAACTCCGCATCGATGCAACAGTTGAGCGCATTGCCGATTAATAGACATTCATAGGCGCTATAGTTGTTAGCCTGCTTGCGGCCTACTTTCTGCTCATCGGCCGCGCGCAGGCGCCCGACCAACGTGGACACAATCTCATGCACTACCCGGTCATGCGCCGAAATCATGTCATCAGCCTTCAAATCAAATTTTTCGCTCCAGGCCAACTTGTCATTCTCGGCATCGATCAATTGCACTGAAATGCGAAGCATGTTGGCCGTTCGTCGCACCGAACCTTCCACAAGGTATTTTACCTTCAACTGTCGTGCGATGGCGGCCAGGTCGCGCTCTTGCCCAGCAGCAAATGGTTTGGACGAAAAACGTGACCGCACGATGAGGGACTTCCACCGCGATAGCTCCATGATGATCTCGGCGCGGAAGCCGTCACAAAAATGCAAATGCTGTTGGTCACCGCCCAGGCCGTCGAAAGGAAGAAGTGCGACGCTGGGCCTGTCATTTGGCAGCGGAGTCTCTTGTGCCATTCCTGATGCGTGGACATCTGCAATGATTTCGCGCCGCAAGCTTTGCGTCTCAGTTGCGGGTTCCACGCCCAATTCTGCGCGCAGTAATTTGGTGCAAACATCATATTGCCGAAGTGCCAGTGCTTTCTCTCCGGCGTGAGCATAGGCTTGCATCAAGGCGCGTTGGGCGGACTCGCGCAAGGGATCAAGCGCCACCAATTTTTCGCAGAGGCTAATTTTTGCAGCGCCAGTTTCAGGTTTGATGCGTGTTTCAAGTAGGCGAATGGAGGCAGCGTGGATTTGGCGTCGTTGCTCATCAAGCCAGTTTTCGAAGCTTTCTTCGTGCAGGCCAATGTCAGCCAAAAGGATTCCTTCAGGCAAAGCTGCATCAGCTTTTGCTTGCAGCACCTGCAACGCATCCACAGCCACTGCATTGCCATTCAACGCAACCATGTTGTCACTGATGCTGAGCAGCAGCACTTCATGCGCGCCAAGCTCCCTGCGCAACACTGCCAGTGATTGCCGCAGCGAAGACCTCGCCTGTTCCTCGGCAAAATTGCCCCACAACAAACTGGCCAAATTCTCCCGCGTGGCGCAGAGGCCAGGCGACAGGGCGAGGATTGCAAGCAATGCGCGGTTTTTTTTGGATGAAATCGAAATGGCTGCGCGATCAGGCGCCAGCAGCGAAAAGGCCCCCATCAGTTGCAGTGTGAAATATCTGTCGGCCACCTTTTTACGCTCCAAACCCCCGATTTTGCTTTCTTTTTATGCAGGTTTTACGCTCCTCAAACAAGTTTTTTGCGGCGGTGCGGTAAACCTCTGTCCATTGGCAATCACGCCAGCGAAAATGGAGACTACAATGCCCCGCTATATGGTTGAACGCGATTTCAAAGACGGACTGCATATTCCAACCAACAAGGATGGCGCCAATGTCTGCGGCGGCGTGATTGCTCGCAACGGCGGTGAGGGCGTCACTTGGGTGCAGTCTTTTGTTTCGGCGGACAAATCCAAAACCTTCTGCATCTATGACGCGCCAAACCCCGAAGCCATCCGCAAGACAGCTGAAAAGAACCAGCTGCCGGTGAACACCATCACCGAAGTCCGTGTGCTTGACCCCTATTTTTATCATTGAGCGAAAGGAACTCATTGTGAAATATCTTTCCGCACTTGCTCTTCTCCTTTTCGCTGGCCAAGCCATGGCGGCGGATGGGCCCTTGGTTGAAAAGGTCCGCAAAGCCAATGATCGCTTCAGGGATGTGAAAGTGGCCATTGCCGAAGGCTATAGCCCGATCCCCTGCGCCAGCGGGCTCACCGGCGGGGCCATGGGCATTCACTATGTGAATGGTGAATTTCTTAAATCCGGCAAAGTCGATGTCGAGCATCCGCAAGCCATTATGTATGAGCCGCAAGCGGGCGGGAAACTGGATTTGATTGCCGTTGAATATATCGCCTTCAAGGGGCCTGCATCCCTTGAAGGGCATCTGTTCAACTTTGTGAGCGAGCCCAACCGCTATGGCCTCGACAAGTTCTACGAAATGCATGTCTGGGCCTGGCGCGAAAATCCCACCGGAACTTTTGCCGACATGAACCCCAAAGTGTCTTGTGATGCGGCGGTAAACCCCTGAGCTGATATTTCAAGACATTGAAGAAATGCTCCCGGACGCCCGCGTCCCGGGGGCATTTCATTTTGGAGGGATTATCTGGAACACCCATTCCATTTCGCTTGGCTTGTTCCATGACTTGTGCTGATTTGCTGGGATGAGCGCAACCGACCTTCCCCGTGATTTTCAATCCCTGCAACAACTGATCTCAACGCGGGCGCCCAAGCTGCCCAAGCGGCTGACGCAGGTGGCTTCCTATGCCTTGACCAACCCGGACGAGATTGCCTTTGGTACGGCGGCCTCGATTGCGCTGGCGGCTTCGGTGCAGCCTTCGACGTTGGTGCGCTTTGCCCAGAGCCTGGGGTTTCAGGGGTTTTCGGATTTGCAGGATGTGTTCCGTTCGCGGCTGCGCGAGCGGGTGTTGAGTTATGATGAAAGGCTTTCGCATCTGCGCGCCGATGCCAAGGCGCACAAGGCGAGTTTGATGTTCTCCGGCTTTGCGGAGGCGGCAGAGCGGTCCCTGAAGGAATTGAGCCACACATTGGATGGCGAGAAACTGGAGGCAGCTGTCAACGCCATGGCCAGAGCCGAGACGATATTTCTCATCGGCCTGCGCCGTTCCTTCCCGATCACCTCCTATATGTCCTATGCCTTTGGCAAG
Organism: Hyphomicrobiales bacterium; assembly: GCA_043739165.1. Lineage (GTDB taxonomy): Bacteria > Pseudomonadota > Alphaproteobacteria > Rhizobiales > Aestuariivirgaceae > Aestuariivirga. Next base: position 9,906 of record JAYUEP010000152.1, on the reverse strand, counting down.
CTGGGGGTGAAAAACCAACTGATTGGGGCGACGGGCGGGTTGGCTGCGGAAGATGTGAGCTTTGCGACGAAGGACGACGTGGTGCTGGCGATCAGTTTCACGCCCTATGCGTCTGAAACCGTCAAATTGGCGCAAAGCGCGCATGGGCGGAACGTGCCGGTGATTTCGATTACCGATTCTGCCTTTTCACCCCTCGCCCCCGTTTCGAAACTGTGGTTTGAAGTGACGGAATCACATTTTGAGGGCTTCCGCTCCATGTCCGCCACGTTGGCGCTGGCCATGACGCTGACGGTGGCTGTGGCTGAAAGGCGCGGTCCAAAGATTGTGGAATAGACATTCCAACTTGACTTGATATTGGAATTGTTGTTTCAATATGGCTTCAATTCATAGGATGCGCCATGTCTTCTAAACCCATAGTTCCTGCGTTGGATGTGATCACCATGGGGCGTTGCTCGGTTGATCTTTATGGCCAGCAGATCGGCTCTCGGCTGGAAGATGTGGCGAGCTTTGCCAAGTCGGTTGGGGGTTCACCCAGCAATATTGCCATCGGCACGGCCCGATTGGGTTTGAAATCCGGCCTCATCACCCGCGTGGGTGATGAACAGATGGGCCGTTTTGTGCGCGAACAGATGGTGCGCGAAGGCGTTTCCACCCAAGGCATTGTGACCGACGCGCAGCGGCTGACCTCGCTGGTTCTGCTGTCGGTTGAAAATGACAAAACGTTTCCGCTGATTTTCTACCGCGACAATTGTGCGGATTCAGCCCTGTGTGAAGATGATGTGGACGAGGCCTATGTGCTTTCGGCAGGTGCGCTTTTGGTGACGGGCACGCATTTTGCCCGGGCCAATACCGACGCCGCCCAAAGGAAGGCGATGAAGATTGCCAAGGCCAACGGGCGACGCATTGTGATCGACATTGACTATCGTCCCAACCTCTGGGGCCTTGCTGGCCACGCCGCTGGCGAGGAACGCTATATCAAGTCCGACAAGGTGACGGCGCATATTCAAACCATTCTGGCCGATTGTGATTTGATCATCGGCACGGAAGAAGAAGTGGCCATCGCTGGCGGCACCGAGGATACGCTGGAAGCGTTGCGCCGCATTCGCGCCATTTCCAAGGGTGTGATTGTTCTGAAACGCGGGCCGATGGGCTGCGTGGTTTATCCTGCTGCAATCCCTTCGTCCCTTGACGGAGGGATTGTCGGAAAGGGCTTCCCGATTGAAGTTTACAATGTGCTGGGCGCTGGTGATGCGTTCATGTCCGGCTTTTTGCGCGGCTGGCTGAAGGATGAGCCTTTTGAAACCTGCGCCACCTGGGCCAATGCGTGCGGGGCTTTTGCCGTGTCGCGGCTTTTGTGTTCGCCGGAATATGTGAAATGGGATGAGCTGCAATATTTCCTCAAGAAGGGCTCGCCAGAACGGGCACTGCGCAGGGACGAGACGATCAACCATTTGCATTGGGCTTTGACGCGCCGCCCGCAGCCTGAACAAATTCTCAGCTTCGCCATCGATCACCGCAAGCAACTGGAAGACATGGTTGACAGGCTTGGCGTTTCGCGCGCCAAGATTTCGCCGTTCAAGCGGTTGGCTATGAAAGCCATTGGCAAAGTCTCCGGCGGCAAGCCGGGCTTTGGCACATTGCTTGACGACACATATGGCCGCGAGGCGATGTTTGACGCAGCAAAACTGGGGCTGTGGATTGGCCGGCCCCTCGAACAGCCGGGCTCTCGCCCGTTGCGTTTTGAGTTCACGCAGGATGTGGGATCGCGTCTGGTGGATTGGCCCATCACGCATTGCATCAAGTGCCTTGCCTTCTATCACCCTGATGATCCGAAGGAGTTGAAACACGAGCAAGCGCAGAAATTGCGTACGCTTTATGAAGCGGCCACCAAGGTGGGCCGCGAATTGCTGGTTGAAATCATCGCCTCAAAGAATGGCCCGATGGACAAGATGACCATTGCCCGGGCGATGACGGAGCTTTACGCGCTGGGCATCAAGCCCGATTGGTGGAAGCTGGAACCACAGGCCGATGGCGTAGCTTGGGATGAAATCAGCAAGGTGATCGACGCCCACGATCCACTGTGTCGCGGCATTGTGCTCCTCGGCCTCGAAGCGCCCGCGGAAGAACTGGCCAAGGGCTTCAAGGCTGTGGCGGGCAAGACCCGTGTCAAAGGCTTTGCCGTCGGGCGCACGATTTTCAACGCCGCTGCTGAAGGCTGGTTTGCAGGCGAGCTCAGCGATGATGCGGCCGTTACGATTATGGCAGAGAAATTTGCATCGCTGATCAAAATTTGGGATGATGCGCGTCAGGGAGCGCAATGATGCCAAAGCTGTTGATCAAGGCCAAAAAGAAATCTGGCAAGACTGTTGATGTGACGCCTGCATCCGCCAAATGGAAATATGTGGGCCACGAGGTTTGGTCCTTGGCACCGGGCAAATTGGCCAAGGGCTTTGAAGCCAAGCGCGAGACCTGCATTGTTTTCATCTCGGGCAAGGGCCGCGTCACAGTTGACGGCAAAGAGGTTGGCACGCTGGGTGAGCGCAAAAGCGTGTTCGAAGGCAAGCCGTGGAGCATCTATATTCCGCCACGCGCCAAGTGGTCGGTGAAGGCCAAGACTGATCTCGTCATCAATGTGTGCAGCGCGCCTGCCAAGGGCACGTTACCGCTGAAAGTGATCAAGCCGGATGATCTTGAAGTGATCACGCGGGGCAAGGGCTCCAACACGCGCTATGTCTGCAACATCATGCCGGAATGGGATCAATCTGCAGAAAGCTTGCTGGTTGTCGAAGTGATCACCCCTAATGGCAGCACGTCATCCTATCCAAGCCACAAGCATGACAAGGATAACCTGCCGCATGAAAGCTTGTTGGAAGAGACTTATTATCACCGCCTGAACCCGCCGCAGGGCTTTGCGTTTCAGCGCGTCTACACCGATGACCGCAAGCTGGATGAAAGCATGGCGGTTGAAGATGGTGATGTGGTGATGGTGCCCAAGGGCTATCACCCGTGCGCCACCATTCATGGCTATGATCTCTATTATCTCAATGTGATGGCGGGGCCGAAGCGTGTGTGGAAGTTCAACAATGCCAAAGAACATGAGTGGCTGTTGAAGGCGTAGATTAATTTACATCTCCCACTGCCATGCGCCGGGGTGACGGCAATTTTTGAAACTACCTTTTCACAGGTGCAAACACTGCAAGAGCTGATGGATCTTCGCCCTTCAAATCTTTCGGCTGGCGGCCATAGGTTTTGAATCGCTTGAGCACACTGGTCATTTGGGTCTCGGTCAGGATCACCGGTTTTCCAACTGCCAGCGCTGCCCAATATTGTCGGGCGAGGGCTTCAACCTCTCCGGCGCGCCAAAGGGCTTGATCCAGATCATTGCCGAAAACAATCTGGCCATGGTTGGCAAGAAGGCAGGCGGTGCGGCCTTCCAGCGCTTTCAGCATGGTGTCGGATAATTCTTGCGTGCCGAATTCGGCGTAGCCTGACACGCGCAAACTGTTGCCGCCGCCAATGCCGATCATATAGTGAAAAGCGGGGATTTCCTTGCGCAGGCAGGCCAAAGCCGTGGCATAGGGCGAATGAACATGGACGATGGCTTTGGCCTCGGGGCGGGCGCGGTAAATATCCATGTGCATGCGCCATTCGGTTGAAGGCAGATAGTCGCCGTGGTAGCCGCCGTCCAAATCCATCAGCACGATGTGCTGCGGCTTCATCTTCTTGTAAGGCACACCTGACGCGGTGACCAAAAACCCTTCCGGCACGCGAGCGCTGACATTGCCTGACGTGCCTTGGTTGATGCCTTCCTCATTCATGGCCAGACAGGTGTCGATGATCGCCCTGCGAAGCTTGTCGTGTTTCAGTTTGGCCATGAGCACTTCCTTTTGGGCGAAGTTAAAGCGCATGCACCCTTGCGTCCAGTGCGCGCCCGTGAAATTAATACGGCATGGAAAAGAACACTGGAAAATCACCATGCGGCATTCTCGTGGTAGATGTGGGTTATACCAACAGTAAAGCAGTTTTGTTTGACGCTGATCTTAAACTTGTTGCCGAGCGCAAGCTGGCCAGCCAGCATGTTGAAGGCAAGACTTATAAAGAAATTGATCCGGCACCTTTTGAAGCTTTCTTGAAGGGGGCGTTGCCGGAGCTTGATGCGCTTCTGCCCATTGATTGCATCGTGCCTTGCGCCCATGGGGCGGCGCAAGCGCTCTTGCGCGATAACCACACACTGGCCTTTCCGGTGATGGACTATATGAGTGCGCCGCCCGCTGATGTGGTGGCGGACTACAGACGCATTCAACCTCCGTTTTCTGAAGTCTATTGCCCTTTGCTGCCTGTGGCTTTGACCAATGCCCTGCAACTGTTCTGGATGCAGCGGATTGATCCCACTGCATTTGCCAGCGCCACCACTTTTGTGCCGTGGGCTGAATATTGGGGCTTGGTACTTTCCGGTGTGGCGGCTTGTGAAATCTCTTCGATGGGATGCCAGACGCAGTTGGTTGATGTGAACACGGGCGAGGCTTCTTCCATTGCCAAATCGCAAGGCTGGGACAGGCTCTATGCGCCGCACCGCAAGGCTTGGGATGTGTTGGGGCCATGCCTGCCGCAGTTCGGCTTGGGGCGGCCTGTTCCGGTGCTGGCAGGCATCCACGATTCCAATGCCAATTACCTGCGTTATCGGGCGGCGGGGCTATCGGATTTCACGCTGCTTTCCACCGGTACCTGGAGCATTTGTTTCAACAGTGCGGCAGATATTGCCAAGCTCGTCCCCGAGAAAGATACCAACACGAATACGGATGTCTTTGGAAGGCCCGTGGGTTGCAGCCGGTTCTTTGCCGGCAAGGAATTGGAATTGGTGTCGCAAGGTGCTGCCGCTTCCGCCGCGACACTTGCAGCGGTGCAGAAAGTGGTGGCGCAGGGCAGTTACGCACTTCCTTCCTTCAGCGACTCTGGCGGGCCCGTTGTGGGGACAGGCCTTAAGGGGCGCTTTGCCGGACCTGCCTCTGCTGGCGATGACGAGAAGGCCAGCCTCGCCATTCTCTATTGCGCCTTGATGGTGTCTTGCCAGCTTGATGCGGCGCAATCGCAAAACCAGATCATTGTGGATGGACCCTTTTCACAGAATCCGATCTTTCTGCGACTCTTGGCGCAGCTACGCCCGGGGCAGGCCGTTTCTGCCTCAACCGAACATAATGGCACGGCGACGGGTGCGGCCTGTCTCGCCTTGATGACAGACGGTGCCTTGCCCTTGCGCCCCATTGTCATGGAACAAGCCAAGCCCGCTGGATTGGTTGGATTGGAGCAGTATCAGAAAGCTTGGCTTAACCAAATCGCAACCGGATAGGCGCACACTCTTTTCTGGGTATGTAAGTGGAGTTTGTCATGCGGGGTGACTTTCCCTTGGCTGATGGTTTTGTGATTTCCTGTCCGGTAACAGCAACCGGCGCCTCGCCGGTGCGCGACATTCGCAAGCGTGGAAATATCCCACTGGTTTTACAGCAAGATTTGGTGGTTGAGTTGAAGCGCAGTGACATGGTGGAAAGCTGGCTTTCTACGTGCGCCCTGGGTCGCAAGAAGGCGCATGATCTCATGGAACGGGCAGCGCATCGCATTGCCGCTGCGTTGGAAGATGACGACACGTGTGCGGTGGATGACCTTGCGTCGGACATGGCCGCTTTTTTCCTGCTGGCGGTGCGCGAGAAAGGGCTCGATCTCAAACAAGCCTCGCGCTTTTGCCATGTGGCCTGGCGGGCGGGTGGCGAAGAGCATCTCACGATTGCCCAGTTCTAGTTTTCCTGGGCTCTCATGACACAGTTAGACCTGCCGAATGGTTATTACGAGCTGCCCAAGGGCAGGCTTGTCAATGTGGTGACCTGCCTTGAGATGCTGCAGGCGCCGGGGGTTGCGGCCCCTGTCTGGCCGAAGGGATTCAGTTTAAAGCGATGCGATCCGGATGATCTGGCCGGATACCGCGCCTTGTTCCGCAAAGTCGGCCAAGACTTGATGTGGTTCTCGCGCCTCATCATGGCGGACGAGAAGCTGCGGGCGATCTTGGCCAACTCGTCGGTCGCGTCATTTACGCTTCTGGATGGCGATGAGGCTGTTGGGCTTTTGGAATTGAACTTTGAACAGGCCGGCGAATGCGAGTTGGCATTCTTTGGGCTGGTGGCGGGCAAGGTAGGCCAAGGGCTGGGCCGGACTTTGATGCAAGAGGGTTTGGCCCGGGCGTGGGCGCGACCGATTTCGCGTTTATGGGTTCACACGTGTCATTATGATCACCCGCGCGCACTGGGTTTTTACCAAGCTTCCGGTTTCAAACCCTATGCCGTGATGGTTGAAGTGCATGATGATCCGCGGCTTTCCGGGCATTTGCCGCTTCGCGCTGCACCGCATGTACCATTGATAAATGATTGATATCGGCTGTCTTGTTAAGAATTAAGTACCTCATCCCATGCTTTAACCTTGAGCATGTTCACTTTTGAAATGTTACAGCACGTTGGCCCTGAAGTTCCCTTGGCCCTGCTGTTGATGGCATCGCTTGGCTTGCGGGCCCGGGTCAATTGCACGGTCTCCCTGCTGGTCAAGGCCAGTCCTGAGCGCCTTTGGGCGCTTGTCAATCCGGAAGACGGCAAGGTGGATAATTGGGGACGCACCACGGTTGTGACGCGTCTGGCCGTGCCTGAAACCCAGACCTATGAGATCACTTTCGCGACCGCCACACCCAGTGGGGCCATACGGCCCGTTTCGGCGCTGTTTCAAGCCCGCGACGTCATCACCGATCGCAACGTCCTCATGGTTCGCGCCGGACTGGAGGGCAAATCCGAGAACAATGAATTGCTGGAAATCCATCATGTGCTGACGCCTGAAGCGCAGGGCACACGGCTCACCACGCGCTATTTGTGGGGCTCACGGCCCCTGCTGGCCCAGGTTTTGGCACGTGCTGACCTTTGGGGAGGGGCCTTTAGACTCAAGGGCCTTGCTGAAACAGGTGTTCCCAACAATCGGCCCTTTCTCTGGATCAGTGCCGGGGTTGCGCTCTTGACGGGGATTGCCAGCGTTGCCGCCTTTGGCTTCAGCCTCGGCTTCTGGCCTGCGCTGGTGTTGGTGTTTGCGCTTTTGGTGCATGAGTTTGGGCATTTGCTGGCCTTCCGCCTCATCGGCCAGCCTTGGGGGCGCTTGGTGTTTTTGCCCTTCCTGGGGGCCATCGCGGTTCCGCGCCTGCCGCTGGAAAGCCAGGGCGAGAGCGTGTTCTCGGCCCTGATGGGGCCGGGATTTTCATGCCTTCTCGCTGCAGCTTGCGCGGTTCCCTATATCATGGGCTGGCCGAGTGCATCACTGTTTGCAATGATCGGGGCGCTGACCGCAGGCCTCAATCTTTTCAATCTGCTGCCCGCTGAGCCGCTTGATGGTGGCGTGGCCCTGCGTTCGGTGTTGTCGCGCCTCATTGGCAAATATGCGCCCCTCGGCCTGATGGGGATCGGCGTCGTCATCGCTCTGCTCGGCTATTTTACGGGTCAGCTAGTTTTGATCATGTTTGGCGGCCTGGCCATTCTGGCCAATCTCAAGCCCCGCAAGATTGATCCGGGCCTCGCCCCGCTCTCGTCTCTTCAGGTGTGCATTGCGTTTTTTGGCTATAGCGCCATCGCCAGCGCCCATTATACGATGTTCTACGGTTTCCTTGGACAGATCGGGATTTGAACCCTTTGCCTGTGTTTGATGAAGCGCAGCGTCTTGTGGCGGGGCGTTTTGATGCGTTGGCTGAGCGCCTGAATGGTGTGGCGCGGCCGGGCCCGTTTGCGCGGCTGTTGAAGCGAAAAGTTGAACCGGTGCGCGGCCTTTATGTCTGGGGCAATGTCGGGCGCGGCAAAACCATGTTGATGGACCGGTTTTTTAACACGGTTCGGATGAGGGCCAAACGGCGGGTGCATTTCAATGCTTTCATGCAGGAGATCCATGCGGCGCGGACCCGGTTGAAATCCGACGATGTCATCGGCGAGATTGCAGCTGGACTGGCCGCCAAGACGAAGCTTCTGTGCCTTGATGAAATGCAGGTGACCGACATTGCCGATGCGATGATTTTGGGCCGGTTGTTTGAAGCCTTGCTGGCGCGGGATGTGGTGATTGTGACCACGTGCAATCAGCCGCCGGATGGGCTTTACAAGGATGGCCTCAACCGCCAGCTGTTTCTGCCATTCATCATCAAGCTGAAGGCGGCGCTGGAGGTGGTGCATCTGGCAGACGGCGTGGATTACCGCCTCGGGCGCCTGACGGCAGATGAAACCTATGTCGTGCCGCTTGGTGCGGCTGCGGATGCTGCCCTTGATATGCTCTGGGCTAAATTGGCCGATGGCGAGGTGGGTGCGCCGGTGGAGCTGCCTCTGCTGGGGCGCAAGCTCACGGTGCCCCATGCCGCACATTCTTGCGCGCGATTTGATTTTGCTGATCTGTGTGAGCGGCCTCTGGCCGCTCCAGACTTTCTGGCCATTGCCCAAAATTTCGGCACTGTTTTTATTGATCACCTGCGGGTTTTCAAGGCATCGGAGCGCAATGAGGCCAAGCGCTTTGTTCTGTTGATCGATACGCTTTACGACGCCGGCACGCGCGTGGTGATCTCGGCTGAGGCGGCACCGGAGCGGCTTTGCACAACAGGCCCGCATAAGGGCGAGTTTCTTCGAACCGCCTCACGCTTGCGGGAGATGCAGTCGCAAAGCTGGTGGTTGAGGGGCGTAGCTCATGAAATGACTATTGATGCGGCTTCCCAACAGGTTTAGGAAGCCCGCCATATTGCATCGCAACACAGGGGTTTTTGATGGCGCGTAAGAAGATTGCACTCATTGGCGGCGGCATGATTGGGGGCACTTTGGCCCACCTCGCGGCCCTGCGTGAACTGGGCGATATCGTGGTGTTCGACATTGCCGAAGGCCTGCCACAGGGCAAGACTTTGGACCTTTCGCAATCCGGCGGTGTTGAAGGTTTTGATGCAAAACTCTCTGGCACCAATTCCTATGAAGGCATTGCAGGCGCTGATGTTTGCATCGTCACTGCGGGCGTGCCGCGCAAGCCCGGCATGAGCCGCGATGATCTCGTCGGCATCAATCTCAAGGTCATGAAGTCAGTCGGTGAAGGCCTCAAGGCCCATGCGCCGAATGCTTTCGTGATCTGCATCACCAACCCACTGGATGTGATGGTTTGGGCCTTGCAGAAATATTCAGGCCTGCCCACCCACAAGCTGATCGGCATGGCTGGCGTTCTGGACTCGGCGCGCTTCCAGCATTTCCTCGCGGAGGAATTCAAGGTTTCGGTGAAGGATGTGAATGCCTTCGTGATGGGCGGGCATGGCGACACCATGGTGCCGATCACGCGCTATTCCACCGTGGCTGGCATTCCGGTGCCGGATCTCATCAAGATGGGCTGGAGCACGCAGGAACGCATTGACAAGATCGTTCAGCGCACGCGTGATGGCGGCGCTGAAATTGTGAACTTGCTGAAGACGGGTTCGGCTTATTACGCACCAGCTTCATCGGCCATTGCGATGGCGGAGAGCTATTTGAAAGATTATCGCCGCGTGTTGCCATGCGCTGCCTATCTCGATGGCCAATATGGCGTGAAGGGCACTTATGTGGGTGTGCCCGTGGTGATTGGTGAAAAGGGTGTTGAGCGCATTGTGGAAGTGCAGCTTGATGCCAATGACAAGGCCGGGTTTGATAAGTCAGTTGCTGCGGTTCATAGTTTGATGGAAGCGGCGAAAACACTGTCACCGGATTTGGCGTAACGCGAATTCCCAGCCTTCTCCCGGCGGGGGAGGGCATCACCTCTCAGGGAGAAATAAATGAACATTCACGAATATCAGGCCAAGGAAGTGCTCCGCCAATTTGGCGTGATGACAGGCAAGGGCTCGCCCGC
>JAYUEP010000151.1:0-12916 GCA_043739165.1 Hyphomicrobiales bacterium | reverse complement strand
CAATGGAATCTTTCGTCCCGTCCGTCATAACCCCCTATGGCTACATGCACACGTTCATCAGCGTTCTATCGATGGCTGCGGGAATTTGGGCTTGGATTGATGGTGGCCGGATTTCGGGCACGCGGTTGTCGGGCAAGATATTTTATGCTGTGACACTGATCGGAATTTTGACGGGCGTCACCATCTTTCATCATGGTGGATTTGGTGTTGGCCATGTTTTGAGTTTGTTCATGCTGGTGTTGTTTATTGTGGCTCTAGTGGCCAGCCTGAAGTCCTTTTGGATTTTGGAGGTTATTGCCTCAAGTCTTCTCTATTTCCTCATTTGGGTTTTTGCCACAACGGAGACTTTGACGCGTGTGCCACAAGATCACCCCTTTGCAGCCTCGCCGACCGACCCAAATCTGGTGCCTGTGCGTGGCGCGCTTTTCATCTTTGTGATTGCGGGATTGGTTTGGCAATATCGCAAGTTCAGGCTGCGCTAGATTTCACGCGCCACTTTTGCCAGGGCTTCCGGATAGAGTTTGTGTTCTTCCACCAAGACGCGGGCAGCCAGAAGATCAGGCGAGTCACCGGGCAACACCGGCACAAAGGCCTGCGCAATAATGGGGCCATCGTCGAGTTCCGTCGTCACATAGTGCACCGTGCAGCCGTGGGACCTTCCGCCGTCAGCGATCACGCGCGCATGGGTGTGCAGGCCCTTGTAGTTTGGCAAGAGCGACGGGTGGATGTTGACCATGCGCCCCTGCCACGGCGAGATTAGCGTTGGCGTCATGATGCGCATGAAACCGGCGCAGGCGATGAGGTCGAGGTTTTGTGATTTTAGATAGAGATTAAGTGCTGCATCGAATTCTTCACGCATGGCGTAATCCTTGTGGCTGATCACATGGGTGGCGATGCCATTTTCCCGCGCCCAAGCTATGCCGCCGGCATCAGGCTTGTTGGAGACGACACAGCATATTTCAAAAGGGCTGCCTTCAGCGCGGCCAGCGGCGACCAGGGCTTTCATGTTGGAGCCTGTGCCGGAGATTAAAACGCCGACGCGCTTTTTTTTCATTCAGGAAGCGCGCCCGCATATGCCACTTGGGCTTCCTTGCCCTTGCGGGCGCGGATCACACCAAGTGTAACAACCTTCTCTCCGGCGCGTTTGAAACTTGCCGCAACGGCTTTGGCTTCCTTGGCTTTGACGACAACAATCATGCCCACGCCGCAGTTGAAAGTGCGCAGCATTTCGCTTTCGCTTACGCCGCCGGACTTTTGTAGCCACATGAAAACGGGCAGGTATGGCACGACAGCAAGATCAATGGCTGCCACACAGTTTTTGGGAAGCACGCGCGGAATATTCTCGGTGAAGCCACCGCCGGTGATGTGCGCCAATGCCTTGATGCTCGCTCCCTTTTTCAGTTGCTTCAAGATTGCTTTCACATAAATGCGCGTCGGTGTGAGCAGGGCTTCGGCCAAGGTATGGCCCTTGGCAAAGGGGGCGGGTGCGGAAAGCTTTTCACCGCTCATCTCGACAATCTTACGGATCAGCGAATAGCCATTGGAGTGTGGACCGGAGGAGGCGAGACCCAAGATGACATCGCCTGCCTTCACGTTGCTGGCGGGCAGTATTTTCTTGCGCTCAACGGCGCCCACGGCAAAGCCTGCGAGATCATAATCGCCGCCGTGATACATGCCGGGCATTTCTGCGGTTTCGCCGCCGATCAAGGCGCAGCCCGCCTGCTTGCATCCATCAGCGATGCCTGCGATCACCTCACGCGCCGCCGCAACATCGAGTTTGCCCGTGGCATAGTAGTCAAGGAAGAACAGAGGCTCGGCGCCTTGCACCACCAGATCGTTGACCGACATGGCAACAAGATCAATGCCCACGTCGCGGTGAATTCCAGTATCGATGGCGAGTTTCAACTTGGTGCCAACGCCGTCGTTGGCGGCGACGAGAACCGGGTCTTTGAAGCCGCAGGCCTTGAGGTCAAACAATCCACCAAAGCCGCCTAGCGCTGCATCGGCACCTTTGCGACGCGTTGCTTTGGCAAGGGGTTTGATCAAATTCACCAGATCATTGCCGGCGGTGATATCCACACCCGCATCGGCATAGGTGAGAGAATTGCGAAGTGCTTGTTTCGATTGGTTCATGCCGCTAGTTTGCCTCAATCTGTGGTAATGGGTTTTCCCTAGCAGATTCTAATCCGGAATAAAGCCAAAAGAGCCTTGATGAAATTCGCCGCCGTATTGCTGATCGTGGGATTGTGGGCTGCAACTTTGGCCCATGCGGCTGGCCCTGTCGAGACCAACCCCTATGCCGTGCAGGGTGTCGAGGTTGATCAATCCGATGTTTCGGCCAAGGCCGCCAAGGACAAAGCCCTGGTCATCGTGCAGATGAAGGCGCTGGCGCAGCTGGGCGAAAACCTTGGAGGGGCTGGCGTATCGGCGGAATTGGCCAAGCTTGAGGTCAAGCAGGTGATGCCCCTACTCAAATCGCTTTCCATCGAAAAAGAACTGATCAGTCCCGGCCATTACAAGGGCACGTTTACGGTTCGCTTTCTGCCGGAGAAGCTGAAGCCGATGTTGGTGGCGTTGGGTGTCAAGATTCCCGATGAGCAGGGCCCGGCGATGATGGTCATTCCGGTGTGGACAGATGACAAGGCGCAGGTTGTCGTATGGGAGGACAACCCTTGGCGCAAAGCCTGGGTGGCGCTTCACGCTGCGCAGTCGCAGATTCCCTTGATCGTGCCGCTGGGCGATCAGGATGATACGTCCACGTTGTCGTCACAAGATGTGGTGAGCAACAATGCCGTCAAGATTGAGGCCATGCGCCGTCGCTATGACGTTAAAACGTTGCTCTTGGCCTTTGCGCAGTCGGCACCTGACAATGGCATTCATGTTCATGTGACGGGAACTTCGCCCTTGGGCAAGATCACCATCGACAAGATATACACGGCAGATACGCATACTTTGGCGGATTCAACCACCCTTGCAGCACAGCGCTTCCAGCAGTTGATCACCGACAAGTTCCGGTCGGACCAGGCGCGGGCGGGGATGAAGGCTGTCGCCGGGCCGCAAGCCTTGGCTGTCATCATTCCCTTTGCCGGGCCTTCCGAATGGAATGGTTTACGATCACGCATTCTGGCGGCGCCGGGGGTTGTCGGGCTTGATGTCACCTCGCTCGACGGGCAGGGGGCTGCGGCGCGGCTGCTCTATTCAGGCAATGTCGATGACCTTGGAAGTTCGCTGCAGGCGACGGGCCTCAAACTGACACATAACGGCGCGGCCTGGCTTGTGGTTCCGCTCTAGCGCCATGAACATTGCCAATCTCATCACGATTGCACGGCTGCTTTTGGTTCCGGTGATCGTTTGGCTGTTGATATCGGAAGCCTATCCAGTGGCGCTGGGCCTGTTTGGCCTTGCAGCGCTCAGTGATGCAGCCGATGGCTGGCTGGCACGCCGCCTGAATGCCTTGAGTGAGCTTGGCCGCTATCTCGACCCGCTGGCCGACAAGGTCATGCTGGTTTCATCCTATGCCACCTTGGGCGTGACCCATGTGATACCGACATGGTTGGTGATCATGGTGATCAGCCGGGATGTGCTGATCGTTGGTGGCCTGCTTCTCGCATGGATGCTGGAGAAGCCCGTGGCGATCAAGCCCTTGGTGGTGAGCAAGGCCAACACGTTGGCGCAGTTTGGCTATGTGGTCCTGATTCTGTGGCAGGTGAGTTTTGGCATGGTGCCAGCATTGGTCAGCCTGATTTCGGCTTATGGCGTTGGCGTGTTGACGGTCATTTCAGGCATTGCCTATGTCCGCGCCTGGGTCACGCACATGAACCGGGTGGTCGCCCCGTGACCGCGCCGCCGCGCCAGCTGTTGTTGGACTTGCCGCAACGGGCCGCGCGGGGGCGGGACGATTTCTTGGTCACACCTTCCAATGAAGCAGCGGTGCGGCTGGTTGATGGCTGGCCGCAGTGGCCCGCCTATGGGGCCATTCTTCTGGGGCCGGAAGGTTCCGGCAAAAGCCACCTTGCACAGGTTTGGCAGGCGCGTTCTCAGGCTGTGATCGTGCAGGCCGCCGCCCTGAAGGTGGATGGGTTGGACCAGTTCTTTGCCGGTTCTGCACTGTGTGTTGAAGATTTGCAGCCCGGCGGTTTTGATGAGCGGGCCATGTTTCATGCCCTCAATTTGGCGACGCAGCGGCAGGGGCATGTGTTGCTGTCAACGCGGTTTGACGTTGGTGCGCTTGGCATTGCATTGCCGGATCTGGCCTCGCGGCTTCGGGCCTTGCCCGTGTTGAGCATATTGGCACCTGATGATGCGTTGTTGCGCGGGGTCTTGGCCAAGCTTTTTGCCGACAGGCAGATCAGTATTGATGAAAGCATTTTGAGTTTCATCCTGCTGCGCATGCCACGCTCGCTGGCGGCGGCGCGGGCCTTGGTGGCAGAGATTGACCGGGTGGCCATGGTCGAAAAAGCTGAGGTGAGCCGGGTCTTTGTCTCGCGGGTGATGGCGCAAATGACCTCGCCAGATTTGTTTACGACACCGTGAGAAGCACATTCATCAAACCGTCAAGATGGGTTAATATGGCAGCTTCATGAATGACATCAGCCCCGCGCCAAATTTGCTTGCCAATCCGAGCCGCTTTTTCAACCGTGAGCTTTCCTGGCTGGAATTCAACATGCGGGTTCTGGAAGAAGCGCGCAACCCGGCGCATCCGTTGCTGGAGCGTCTGCGTTTTCTTTCCATCTCTGGCAATAATCTCGATGAGTTCTTCATGGTGCGTGTGGCAGGCTTGGTCGGTCAGTTGCGCGAGCAGGTGGCGGAAATCAGCCAGGATGGTTTGACGCCGGCCGAACAGCTCGATCAAATCCGCAAGCGCGCGCAAGAATTAATGGCGGAGCAGGACAGGCGCTGGCTGAAGCTGAAAGATGAATTGGCTGCCAATGGCATCACCATCATCACGGGCGCAGGGCTGAACAAGCCGGAACGCGACTGGTTGGACCTGCGGTTTCTTGAACAAATTCTGCCCATTGTCACGCCCATTGCCATTGACCCGGCGCATCCCTTTCCCTTCATCCTGAACCGTGGCTTTGTGATGGCGGTTGAATTGCGCCGCCGGGCCGACGGCAACACGATGCGCGCACTGCTGCCCATTCCACCGCAGCTGGAGCGTTTCATTCGCCTGCCGGGCGAGACCGTTCGCTTCATCATGCTGGAAGACATGCTGAGCCTGTTTTTGCCACGCCTGTTCCCCGGCTATGAGGTTTTGGCCAAGGGCCTGTTCCGCATCATCCGCGACAGTGATTTGGAAATTGAAGAAGAGGCCGAAGATCTGGTGCGATTGTTTGAAAGCGCATTGAAGCGCCGCCGCCGGGGCGTGGTCATTCGCATGGAAGTGGATGGAGGCTGCCCGGCCGAACTGCGCAATTTTATGGCTGCCGAACTTGATGTTTCCGGCGATGTGACGATCATGACCGAGGGCCTCGTTGGCTTTGCCGATACGCAGCAGCTGATCCTTGATGAGCGACCGGATTTGCGTTTCACGCCCTATGTACCGCGCTACCCGGAGCGGGTGCGCGATCATGGCGGCGATATTTTTGCGGCCATCCGGCAGAAGGACTTTGTGGTCCATCACCCTTATGAATCTTTCGATGTGGTGGTGCAATTCATCCGCCAGGCGGCGAATGATCCTGATGTGGTGGCGATCAAGCAGACGCTCTACCGCACCTCGCGCAATTCTCCCGTGGTGGCGGCTTTGGCCAAGGCGGCAGAGGCGGGCAAGTCGGTCATCGCACTTGTTGAACTCAAGGCGCGGTTTGACGAAGAGGCCAATATCCAGTGGGCGCGCGATCTGGAACGCGCCGGCGTTCAGGTGGTGTTTGGATTCATCGAACTCAAAACTCATGCCAAGGTTTCAATGGTGGTGCGGCGCGAGCAGGGATCGATGCGCACCTATGTGCATTTCGGAACGGGCAATTATCATCCGATCACTGCCAAAATCTATACCGACCTTTCGTTCTTCACCTGTGACCCGGCATTGGCGCGCGATGCGGCCCGAGTGTTCAACTTCATTACCGGCTATGCACAGCCGGAAGACCTTGAGAAGATCGCGCTGTCGCCGATTAATCTCAAAGACCGTTTGCTTAAACATATTGACGAAGAGATTGCCCATGCCAAGGCGAGCAAGCCAGCGCAGATCTGGGCCAAGCTCAATTCGATTGTCGATCCCGGCATCATCGACGCGCTTTACCGTGCCTCCAATGCGGGTGTGAAGATTGATCTCGTCGTGCGGGGCATTTCCTGTTTGCGGCCGGGGATTCCGGGGCTCTCAGAAAATATCCGCGTCAAAAGCATTGTCGGACGTTTTCTCGAACATTCGCGCATCGTGTGTTTTGGGGCAGGGCATGGGCTGCCGCACCCCAAGGCAAAAGTTTACATTGGTTCAGCCGATTGGATGCCGCGCAATTTGCACCGGCGTGTTGAAACACTGATCCCCATCGACAACCCCACAGTCCATGAGCAAATCCTCGAGCAGATCATGGTGGCCAATATGCGCGACAATGAGCAAAGCTGGGATTTGCAGCCGGATGGTGCATTTATTAGGCGCAAGCCCGATACGGAACATCCGGCCTTTAATGCGCATCAGTTTTTCATGGAAAATCCCTCTCTCTCTGGACGCGGCAGTGCCCTTGATGGCAAGATAGTGCCCAAAGACAAGAAGAAGGCGGCGCGGAACAAGTGAGTTGGCACACGGGATTTCGAACTGAACCTCCCAGCTACCGCCCGGTGGCAGTGGTAGATATCGGCTCCAACTCTGTGCGCTTGGTCGTCTATGATGGATTGCGCCGTTCGCCCGCCCCGATCTTCAATGAAAAAGTCCTGTGTGGATTGGGCAAGGGCGTTGCGATAACCGGGCAGTTGAATGAGGCGGCGATCTCTCGGGCCCTCTCCTGCCTGAAACGGTTTCGGGCCTTGGCACGGCAGATTGGCGTCAAGCAAACCTATGCCGTGGCCACGGCGGCGGCGCGCGAGGCCAGTAATGGCGAGGATTTTATCGACAAGGCCGAGAAAGCCCTGGGCGCAGGCATCCGGGTTCTGACCGGCAAGGAAGAGGCCCGCTTTGCGGCCTTGGGTGTTCTCTCTGGTACGCCAGAAGCCGATGGGCTGGCGGGAGATTTGGGCGGCGGCTCCCTCGAACTGATCGATATCAAGGATGGCAAGTTGCACGATGGTGTGACGCTGCCGATTGGTCCATTGCGCCTCATTGATCTCTCCGGCGGGTCGATGGCGCGGGCGCAGGCCATTGTGGATGAATATCTTGCCAAGACACCGCTGTTGAAACAGCTCAAAGGGCGTACGTTCTTTGCGGTTGGCGGGGCTTGGCGCAACTTGGCGCGGGTGCATATGGCGCAGGTGGATTATCCCTTGCATGTCTTGCACCACTATCAGATGAGCCGCAAGCAGGCCGAAGGGATTTCGGAAGTGCTGTCACATTTGACGGCGGCATCACTCAAGGATGTCAAAGACATGTCGCGCGCCCGCGTTGATACCCTGCCGTTTGGCGCGATGATCCTTGATCGGCTGATGCATTTTGGCCAGGCCAAGGATGTGGTGATTTCAGTTTTCGGTGTGCGCGAGGGCCTGCTGTTCTCCAAGCTGCCGCGCAAAAAGATGGAATATGACGCGCTGCTTTCTTCCTGTTGGGATTTTGCACGGCGCTATGCCCGCTCACCGGCGCATGAGCTTGAGCTGTGTGATTGGACTGACCAGATTTTCGGCAAGAAGGGTCTGGCTGAAAACGAAGAAGAAAAGCGCCTGCGCTATGCAGCGTGTTTGCTGGCTGACATCGGCTGGCGGGCACATCCGGACTACCGCGCCGAGCGTTCACTTGGCATGATTTCGCAGGCGGCCTTTGTCGGCATTGACCACCCGGGACGCGTGTTTCTGGCGCTGACGATTTTCTATCGTTACGACGGCGAGGCGATGCGTGAGGACATGACGCGATTGCTCGATGATCGCCACATTGAACGGGCGCATTTGATCAGCTCGCTGTTCAGGCTCGCCTATATCCTCTCGGCGGCCATGCCCGGCATGTTGCCGAAGATTGGCCTGAAAATGGGCGAGGGCAAAAGCCTTGTTCTCACCTTGCCAAAGGGTTTGAAGGATCTGATGGGCGAGCGCGTCGAAAAGCGTTTGAGTGAGCTTGCCTTTGAAATGGGCCTGACGCCGAAGGTCGTGATTAAGTAATCAGCGCTTCACAATCACGGCCTTGCCGTCTTCCATGGCGATGCAAGCCTTGCCGTGTTTCAAATCCAACGCCACTTGGCCGAAGACTTCGCGCTGCCAGCCCCTTGTTGCCGGGATATCGGCGTTGTCGTCCGCCGCCAGCGCTTCGATATCGGCGCTTGAGGCAATGAGCTTGGGGGCGAGGCCGTGGACTTCACAGGTGATCTTCAAAGCCAGCTTCAGGATTTCGGCTGCTGCCTGTGCGGCTGAGGACAGTTCATCCTGCTTGCCGCGGCCATCGGGGATGGTTTTGGGGTCGCGGGCCAAGCCTTCGGCCACGGCTTTCAGAATGCCTGTGCCCATGGCGGAGTTTCCGGTGCCGCGCGAGACCAGCCGCAACTCATTCACATCCATCGGTGTCTGGGGCATTTGAATGGCGATTTCAGCGACCGCTTCATCCTTCAAGATGCGGCCACGCGGCACGTTTTTGGTTTGCGCCTCGCGCTCACGCCAGGCCGCGACAGACATTAACACCGCCTGTTGCTTCTTGTTTTGAATGCGGGCCTTGATGCGGCGCCAGCTTTGCTCTGGATCCACTTTATAGGTTGTCGGGTCAGTCAAATTGCCTAACTCAGCATTCAGCCAGGTCTCACGGCCATTTTCTTTCAGTTGCCCGACCAGCTTTTCATAGACCGTGCGCAGATGTGTGACGTCTGAAACTGCATAGGCCTGCTGCTTGTGGGTCAGCGGTCTGCGCGACCAATCGGTGAACTGTGAAGACTTGTCGATGGAAGCGCCTGCCAGTTTGCGCACGATCGCCTCATAGCCCACCTGATCGCCAAAACCACAGACCATCGCGGCGATTTGCGTGTCGATCACAGGCTGGGGAAGACCGCCTGCCAGCAGCATGAGGATTTCAAAATCCTGTTTGGCTGCGTGGAATACTTTCAGCACGTTAGTATCGGCCATCAGCGTGAAAAAGGGTGCCAGATCAAGGTTTGCAGAAAGGGGATCAATCAGGGCCGCTTCTTTTTCTCCGGCCACCTGAATGAGGCAGAGCTTTGGATAATAGGTCGTTTCACGCAGGAACTCGGTGTCCACCGTGACATAGACGTCTGATGCCCAGCGCTGGCAGAAGGCAGCGAGATCATCCGTTGTGGTGATCGTGTGAATCGGCGCTTCGGTTTTGTGCGGCTTGTTCAACATCGCTTCACACCTTTCCAAACACGCGTTTGAAAATCGTGTTCACATGTTTGGTGTGATAGCCAAGATCAAACAATTTCTCGAGTTCTTTGGGTGACAGATGCGCCAACACTTCCTTGTCAGCCTTCAGCAGATCGAGGAATTGGCCTTCACCGCGCCAGACCGGCATGGCATTGCGTTGGACGGCGGCATAGGAGGCCTCGCGGCTCATGCCTTTTTGGGTGAGCGCCAGCATCACGCGCTGCGAATGGATGAGCCCCCCGAGCTTTTCCAAATTGCGCTTCATATTGTCAGGATAGACGAGCAGCTTATCAACCACACCAGCAAGGCGCTTTAGGGCGAAATCCAGATGCACAGTTGCATCAGGGCCAATGCCGCGCTCAACGCTTGAATGTGAAATGTCGCGCTCATGCCAGAGGGCCACATTCTCCATTGCCGGATAGACCGCGGAGCGTACGAGGCGAGCGAGGCCGGTCAAGTTTTCGGTGAGCACCGGGTTGCGCTTGTGCGGCATGGCGGAGGAGCCTTTTTGGCCGGGGCTGAAATATTCTTCCACTTCCAAAACCTCGGTGCGCTGTAGGTGGCGAATTTCGGTGGCGAGGCGTTCAACCGAGCTGGCGATCACACCCAGCGTGGCAAAGAACATGGCATGACGATCACGCGGGATCACCTGGGTTGAAACCGGTTCTGGCTTCAGGCCCAGTTTCTTGGCGACATAGATTTCGACCGAGGGGTCGATATTGGCAAAGGTGCCGACCGCGCCGGAGATGGCGCAGGTGGCCACTTCTTCTCGCGCCGTTTTGAGGCGCGCCTTGGCGCGGGTGAATTCGGCATAGGCGAAAGCCAGCTTTAAACCAAAGGTGACAGGCTCGGCATGGATGCCGTGGCTGCGGCCAATCGAGGGCGTCATCTTGTGTTCAAAGGCGCGTTTCTTCAGGGCGGCCAGCAACTCATCAAGATCGGCCATCAACAGATCGGCCGCCCGGGTAAGTTGGATGTTGAAACAGGTGTCGAGCACATCCGAGGAAGTCATGCCCTGGTGCACGAAGCGCGCTTCGGGGCCGACGATTTCTGAGAGGTGGGTGAGGAAGGCGATGACATCATGCTTGGTGACGGATTCAATCTCGTCAATGCGGGCTACATCAAAGTTTGCATCCTTGCCCTTGGCCCAGATTTTCTTGGCGGCGGCTTTGGGCACGATGCCGAGTGTTGCCATCGCGTCAGCGGCATGGGCCTCAATCTCAAACCAGATCTTGAAACGGGTCTCGGGAGCCCAGATCTGGGCCATGTCTTTGCGGGAGTAACGCGGGATCATCGGTTGCCTTAAGGATAAAATTCTGGCCCCGTCTAACAAATTGGACAGGAGGGTGCCAGTCTTGAATTGCCCCTCATGGGGACGATCAAAACGCCTTGAACGTGACGATGGTGAAAGTGTCTCTGATCCCCGGAATAGTTTGGACCTTTTGGGCGATGAAATGGCCGATGTCTTCGCCGTCTTTCAGGTAGAACTTGACCAGCAAATCATGTTCGCCAGCGGTCGAGAAAATCTCGGAGGCGATTTCGGCATCGGCGATGGCGTTGGCCACGGTATAGGATTTGCCGAGGTCACATTTGATCTGAACGAAAAAGGCGCGCATTATTGGCTCTCGGCTGCGATGGTTTGATAGGTGCCGTTGTTCCACGAAAACCAGGCGAAGTGCAAGTCCTGTGGGTCGCCCTTGGCATCGAAGGACAGGGGGCCAAGCACGGTGGGGTTCGCTTGGCCTGAGCGCAGCCAGCTGGCGATGCTGGTGCCCGAATGTGCGCCTTTGGTCTCTGCCGCAGCGGCGTAAAGCTGAACTGCTGCATAGCTGGACAAGGTTGGGCCGTCGGCCGTTTCACCCAATGCTTTCATATCCGCTGTCAAGCTTTTGGCTTCCTTATGGATTTGGGGGTCTTCTGGAAAGCTCACCAAGGTGTTTTCGCCTGCGGCTCCAGAAGCCTGCCAGAAGGTGTCGTTCAACAGGCTGTCGGGCCCATAGCGTTTGAGGGCAAGGCCTGCGGATTGGGCTTGCGCGGCCAGGCGGCCGGCATCGGTGGCCGAAGCAGCGATATAAAGCGTGTCAATCCCGGCGGCCTTCATCTTGGCTACAATGTCGGCGAAATCTTTTTGGTCGGGTGCGAAACTGGCGGTGAAACTTGCGCCCTTGCCATAGGCTACAGCGAAGCTCTGGATCATTGCTTTCATATCCGCGCTTCCGTCATCGACGAGCGCCAGCTTGGCATTTGGCCGTTTGGACTTGATGCGTTGGGCGGCGAAGGCCCCTTGGCTGTCGCTGCGGGGGCTCACTCGAATCACATTGGCCAAGCCTGCCTCGGTCAGGGCCGACAGGGTGGCAGCGGGGGTGATCATAGTGATTCCCGCCTTGTCATAGAGTTTTGCGGCGGCGAGGGCCGCATTGGAACAGAAATGCCCGATCACCACATCGGCACGGGCGGCGATCAATTTCTGCGCGGCTTCTTCGGCCTTCACGGCATCGCATTGGTCATCAGCCTGGATGATGCTGAACTGTTCGGTGCTGAGGCCGCCCTTGGCATTCAGGCTATCCACAGCGGCACGCACGCCTGCCAGCATTTGCTGGCCGAAAGATTGATAGGTTCCGGTGAGAGGCCCGGCCACGCCGATTTGAATATCGGCAAGAGCGGGGGCAGAGAAAAATGCGCAGGCCGTGGCAAACGCGGCCGCGTGCACCCGCCTAGCTGCCATGTTTTTCCACGGCGCGGCGCACGGCCGGGCGCTCGTTCATATTGCTGAAGTGATCATGCACCCGCGGAAATTTGGTGATGTTCACGCCATCCCTGTCAAGCCAGCCGGAGATCGTGAAGAGATAGCCATCAGCGATTGTATATTGCTGGCCCATCACCCAGGGGCCTTTCAACATGCCATCTTCAATCAACGTGAAGCAATCCGTCATGTTCTGCGGCACTTTTATTTTAAGCGCTTCAACGACAGCAGGATCATCGCTCCATCTTGCGCCCCGGCGATTATGCGCGTGATGCACATGAACGGTTGAGGCGAGGTAAGAGTTGAAGCCCTGTACTTGTGCGAAAAGAAACGGATCATTGGGTGCAAGCTGGGCCTTGGGGTGGGTCTGGGCCACAAAGGCCATGATCGCCAGAACTTCGGTGATGACGCCTTTGTCCGTCTCCAGCGCTGGCACGCGGCCTTTGGGGTTCTTGGCCAAATAGGCCGCGCCGCGCTGTTCGCCAGCAGGGAAATCCAGCTTCACCAAATCGTATGTCGCGCCTGCCTCTTCCAAAGCGATGGCGCAGGCGAGCGAGCAGGTCTTGGGCGACGTGTAGAGGGTGAGCATCAGGCTTGTGCCACGCCCTTGTCGGCCAGAAGTTGCTTCAACTCACCCGACTGATACATTTCCATCACAATATCTGCGCCGCCGACAAACTCGCCTTTGACATAGAGCTGCGGCACGGTGGGCCAGTTGGTGTAATCCTTGATGCCCTG
>JAYUEP010000150.1:0-4343 GCA_043739165.1 Hyphomicrobiales bacterium | reverse complement strand
CTGAAGCCCGTGCCCAGCCATTCAAAACAGATCTTGCAGGCAAATTCATGCTCCGGTGCCCGCAGCAGGGCGAGGCCCGGCGTCGGCGTTTGGTGATCGGCAATGCGGCGCAGGGCCTTCAACACCGAAACTTCATGCGGATAGATGGCGTTGAAGCCCAGAAACAGCGTGGCGTGAAGATCGGCGATCAAAATGCCGACATGGCGGCCAATAGCAAACTGGCTCTTGGGCGCGCCAATTCTGGAATAGCTCGTACGCCGTGCAAAGCGGGCGATGCCACCCGCGTTGATCACCTTGATCAGCGTGCGCAGAACAAAGCCCGGCTGGTTGGGGATGGGCATATAGCAGAAATAATAGCCGGTGCTGAAATCGCTGACCTGCTGTTTCTCGGCAATGCGGGTGAGATTGTTCTGCAGCGCACGGTGGCCGGCGGGCGAGAGGGCATGGGCTGGAATATTGAAATCCAGCGTCTGAAGGCTTGAGCGGATCGGGGCCGCCGTCATGGCCGGTTCGGTCTGGAACAGCGAGGCCTCGGACACGTTCAAAACGTCGCTCAATTTCTTCAACGTGCGCGGATTGGGCAAGTTCTGGCCCGAGAGATAGCGGTTGAACTGCTGGCGGTTGATGTCACAGGCCCGGCACAGTTCGGCAATGGAGTCAAAGCGGGTGCAATGCTGGCGCAAATTGTCCGCAAAAACCTTGTGAATTTTGGCTTGCCCCACGGCGCGTTTCATGGCCAAGGCCTTAACCTGCCAATGTTTTAAGTCAAGCCAGCAGGTGCATTACGTTATCGTCAGTTACCAGCTGCCGATATTGGGCATCGAAACCCAAGGTTCAGCCACAGGCAAGTGTACGCCTTCGCCGCGCTGCAGAACCTCAATTGAAATCCCGTCCGGCGTTTTGATAAAGGCCATGCGGCCATCCCGCGGCGGGCGGTTGATGGTGACACCCTGCTTCATCAGGCCGGCGCAATAGTCATAGATATTGTCGACAGCAATGGCGAGGTGCCCGAAGTTGCGACCGCCGGTGTAAACCTCGGGGTCCCAATTATAAGTGAGTTCCACCGGGCAGTCCGGCGTTTCGGAGCAGGCGACAAACACTAAGGTGAAGCGCCCTTTCTCGGAAACATGCCTGCGCTGTTCAACAAAGCCCAGAACACGGGTGAAAAAGTCGAGAGACTTGTCGAGATCGGAAACCCGGATCATGGTGTGGAGATATTGCATGGTGCACTCACTTTCAAATTGGTGGCACGATCATCAGGCGCGAATCGGTTGCTTGTCAAATTCTGGTGTTGATGAGGGTGGCGCGTTTGTGTTGCGCTGTTCGGCAGGATTTGTCGATTGCTATGCAATGTGTTTTCTTTTCGCAATGCAAAAAGATGCAAAGCCCTGAATCATCCTGCAAAAATGCGCTGCTTGATTGCAACACTTGCAATGTATTTGTCGAAACCTGATGAAAAGAACGGGTTTGCACAACAACGCTCTGTACAAATGCCAAAGATTTGATCAATTTGGTCTCAACGGGGCGGTGAGGCATCGCCTTTAAGGGATGGGTTGGGTCAGTAATGTCGGAAGCGGCTAAGATGGAAGGCGCTGTAAAAGCGTCCACCGTTGTTGATAATGAACACGGCGTGTCGATCATCCGCGTGGATGGTTTGGTAAAATGGTTTGATATTGGGCGTGGCTATGGCTTTATCATCCCTGACAATGGCCTACCGGATATTCTGCTCCATCTCAGCTGTTTGAAGCGTGATGGGTTTGATGCGCCGCTGGAAGGTTCTCGTGTGGCCTGTGAAGTGGTCGCCCGCCAAAAAGGTTTTCAGTGCCTGCGGGTATTGAGTGTGGATCACTCCACAGCCATCCACCCGGTTGAACGCCGCGCCAAAACCCACAATCCGGTTGTGGCTACGACGGGCTGGGTGCGTGCCAAGGTGAAATGGTTCAACCGCACGCGTGGTTTTGGTTTTGTCAGCGAAGGCGAAGGCCTTGGCGATATTTTCGTTCATATGGAAATCCTGCGCAAGACAGGCATCGCCGAACTGGTGCCTGAGACGTGGATCTATGTGAAATACGGCGACTCGACGCGAGGTAAGATGGCTTCGGAAGTGCGCAACAGTCTTGAAAATGGTCCGGCCCATACCAATTAAGGTTGGGCGCTAGCGTTTGTGCGTGGTGGTGTGGTGAAGAACAGCGTTCGGGGCCTTTTGGGTTTATTGCCTTTGATGGTTTTGGCGTCTTCAGCGCTTCAGGCGCAGGAGATGATGCGGGTCGAACCGCTCACGATCGTGACAACCGCGACATCAACTTCTTTCTCAGCTGAAATTGCCGATACCGATACGACCCGTGAGCGGGGCTTGATGTTTCGCCACATTATGCCGGACAGCCAGGCCATGCTGTTTGATTTTGGCAAGCCACGCCCGGCAGCGATGTGGATGAAGAATACTTACATGTCGCTCGACATGCTGTTCGTGCGCCAAGACGGCACGATCGTGGCGCTTGCCGAAAACACGGTTCCCAAATCGCTGGATACAATTTCTGTGCAGGAACCCGTGCGCGGTGTCGTCGAACTGGCGGCCGGCACGGTGAAACGCCTGGGCATCCACAAGAACGATCACGTGGTGAACCATATTTTTGGGGCCACCTCGAACTGAACGGCCTCGCCAAAAGGTGCAATCCTGCCTATAGGGTTCTGAAAATACCTCAGTTGGAACCCTCTCATGCATGACATTAAAGCCATTCGCGAAAACCCCGCCGCCTTCGACGCTGGTTTGGCCCGGCGCGGCCTTGCTGCCCAGTCTGCGCCACTGATCGCCATCGACGAAAAACGTCGCGCGCAAATGCAGGCGCTGCAGGACGCGCAGAGCCGCCGAAATGTGCTCTCAAAAGAAATCGGCGCTGCCATGGGCAAGAAGGACGTAGCTCTGGCCGAGAAGTTGAAAACCGAAGTGGCGGGTCTAAAGGAGGCGATCACTTCGGGGGAAGAAAATGAGAAGGCACTGACCAAGGAACTCAATGATGTCTTGAGCGTGATCCCGAACATCCCCTTGGCTTCAGTGCCGGATGGCAAGGATGAACATGGTAATGTGGAAGTGCGTGTGTGGGGCCAGAAGCCGCATTTTGCATTTGAGCCACAACAGCATTTCGATATTGGCGAAGGTTTGGGCCTGATGGATTTCGAACTTGCTGCCAAATTGTCGGGCGCGCGGTTCGTCATTCTGAAGGGGGCATTGGCGCGGATGGAACGCGTGCTGGCACAATTCATGTTGGACCTGCACACGAGCGAGTTCGGATATACTGAGTGCTATGCACCCTACATGCTGCGTGATGAGGCGATGTATGGTGTTGGCCAATTGCCAAAGTTTGCAGACGATCTGTTCAAAACCAATTCTGGCCATTGGCTGATCCCGACAGCAGAAGCGCCGCTCACCAACTTTGTGCGCGAACAGGTCTTGGACGAAGCCAAGTTGCCCATTCGGATGACTGCTTATACGCCTTGCTTCCGTGCCGAGGCAGGAGCGGCAGGGCGCGACACGCGGGGCATGATCCGCCAACATCAATTCTCGAAAGTGGAACTGGTCTCGATTGTAACGGCGGAACAGGCTGAGGCCGAGCATGAGCGCATGACGGCCTGTGCTGAAGAGGTTTTGAAGCGCCTTAATCTGTCCTTCCGCACCATTGTGCTTTGCACGGGTGATATGGGTTTCGGCTCGCGCAAGACTTATGACATTGAAGTCTGGTTGCCCGGTCAGAACGCTTTTCGTGAAATCTCGTCCTGCTCACAGTTCGGCGAATTTCAGGCGCGGCGGATGGAGGCGCGCTGCAAGGCGGCTGATGCCAAACAATCGCGCTATGTGCATACACTCAACGGTTCTGGTCTTGCCGTCGGGCGCACCATGGTCGCGGTTCTTGAAAACTATCAGAACGCGGATGGCTCTGTCACAATTCCCGAAGTGTTGCGGCCCTATATGGGCGGCATGACAACAATCAAGCGGCCTTAGGCAATGCGCATTCTCGTCACCAATGATGACGGCATCCACGGGCCCGGCCTCAAGGTGCTTGAGACCATCGCCCGAACACTGAGTGATGATGTTTGGGTGGTGGCACCTGATGTTGAGCGTTCCGGGGCAGGGCACTCGCTGACCCTGTCGCATCCCTTGCGCTATCGCCATATCGAAGGGCACCACTATGAGGTTTCCGGCACGCCCACCGATTGCGTGGTGATGGCCTGTCGCAAGATCATGCCGGGCATGCCTGACCTGTTGCTTTCCGGCGTAAACCGTGGCCAGAATATTGCCGATGATGTGACTTACTCCGGCACGATTGCCGCCGCCATGGAGGGTACGT
>JAYUEP010000149.1:0-4357 GCA_043739165.1 Hyphomicrobiales bacterium | reverse complement strand
CCAAGCGCGCCGTGGCTTTGGACGAGAGTGACAGCAACAGTTATTCCGCCTTGGCCATCGCCTGCCTGCACAAGGGTTGGCATGATGCCACGTTGGAACATGCCACGCGGGCCTTGGCACTCAATCCCAACAACCAGTGGAACCTCGGTGACATGGGGGCCATGCTTTACTATTTGGGCAAAGCCGATGAAGCGGTGCATTATTTCAAACGGGCGCGCGCTGCCGATCCTTATTTTGGGCCGGATTGGTATTGGTCTGATCTTGGGCAGAGTCTGATGGTCCTGTCACGCTATGACGAAGCCTTGACAGCACTGGAGCGCGTTTCGGTGCCGACATACCGTGTCTCCGCCTTTCGCGCTGGCTGCTGCGCCAGATTGGGCAAGAATGACTTGGCAACGATTTATGCCAGAGATGTTTATCGTCAGCGGACAGATTTTGATTTGGCGAAATTCATCGACAAGGAACCGTATCAGTTTGAGCATGACAAGGCCCAACTCAGGGAAAGCCTTGCAATGGCGGGCCTCAGTTAAACCGTTAAACTCGGTTGTGGGTCAGTTTGAAAATCGATATGGTTGATAGCCATATCGCGTTTGCTTTCGGCTTCCTGTATGCTTGGCGGAAAGCATGGAGGCAATACTTGGCAGAACTTAACATAGCTCTGTTCAACACAGGGGTTGAAACGAAGAAAGATGAGGCTGCGCTTTGCCAGCTTGGCGCTGCGGTTGTTCTAGCGTGGAAAAAACTCTCGCCATCGCTGCAAGAGGAACTGCTTTCTCTGGCTGAACAAATAGCCGGAGTCTCGACAACGCCGGTTGCAGCAGGCCACATTCTTGGTTTGGTGGAGCGCAATGCCTAAATGCCCCCAAAGGCGAAAAACGCCCACGTGACGATTCCCAGCTCGCAAAGATGATGGTGGACATTGCGAGTAACCGATGGCTTTTCCAAGAAGGTTGAGAACCACGCCTATGCCGTGGCGCGTCACATGATGTACTATAATTTTGGGAAACTGCATTCCCAGTTGCGCACATCACCTGCAATGGTCGCTGGGGTTTCAAATAGGCTGTGGGAGATTGGTGACATTATTGCGTTAGTTGAAGCTGCGGAAGCAAAGGTTGACCGCAAGCGCGGGCCATATAGAGTGAGCCGGTAATTCAGAAAACAAGAACCGTTATGTTTGCTCATCTGGCTCACAAGGCGCGTGAACGTCGCGCCGCTAAATATCTAAAGGCCTATCCTGAGGATGAGCCCGCAGTAGCGGGGATTCTCTTTCACTGTTGGTTTTCCAAAATGGATAACGTCAAACAAGTAGCCGAAATTATCGCTAGAGCGCCCATCGCTGATGAAAAATGGGAAATTATCCGTCCGAGGTGGGATCGGGCTTGGAATTATATCGTCGGGAATTCAACCTGACCCACTATCTTAAACTCACGCCGCTTGACATTGCACTGCAACAAGCCTAGGTGACCGCCATTGCTTGTCATCCACAGATGAATACGTGAGGCGCGAAAGTCGCGACCGTTCCAGACAAGCCAAACCCCTAAAACATTCCTTTCACGTGGGAAAGTTCAGCGCCAACCGAGGCAGCAGAACGCATTTCCGCGTGTGCTGTCGCTCGGACAAGGTTTGCGCTGTCATCCCCTGTTCCGAACGAAAGAGTATTTTGACTCAATTTACCGATCTTGGCCTGTCCAAGAAACTTATCGATGCTGTCACCCAAGAGGGTTACACCATCCCCACCCCCATCCAGGCACAATGCATTCCAGCTTTGCTCGAAGGCAAAGACCTGCTCGGCATCGCCCAGACGGGCACCGGCAAGACCGCGGCCTTCGCCTTGCCGATTTTGGAACGCCTGTCGCGCCATGAAGACCGCGTGGCCAAAGGCACCTGCCGGGCGCTGATCCTTTCCCCCACGCGTGAGCTTGCCGCCCAAATTGGCGAAAGCTTCAAGACCTATGGCAAATATATGAAAGCCACGCGCGCTGTCGTCTTTGGCGGCACGTCGATTGGCAAACAGGTGGAAGCCTGCCGCAACGGTGTGGATATTCTGGTGGCAACGCCAGGCCGTCTCGTTGATCTCATTGAGCGCCGCGCCATCAGCCTGAACAAGGTTGAAATCTTCGTGCTCGACGAAGTGGACCAAATGCTGGACCTCGGGTTCATCCACGCCATCCGCCGCATCACTGCGCTGATCCCCAAGCAACGCCAGAACCTCTTCTTCTCGGCCACCATGCCGAAGGAAATTGCTGGCCTTGCTGCAGGCTTGCTCACCAATCCCGTGCGTGTGGAAGTGGCCCCTGTTGCCACCACAGTAGAGCGCGTGAACCAATCGGTGATCCACGTTGATCAAGCCGCCAAGCTGCCTCTGCTGAACGAGCTGCTCAAAGACAACAACATGACGCGTACCCTTGTGTTCACCAGAACCAAGCACGGCGCTGACAAGGTTGTGCGTGGTCTGGCAGCAGCGAACTACACTGTCTCGGCCATTCACGGCAACAAGAGCCAGGCCAACCGCGAAAAAGCGCTGGCCGGATTCAAGAGCGGCAAGATCTTGGTGCTCGTAGCCACGGATATTGCCGCGCGCGGCATTGACGTCGAAGGCGTGTCTCACGTCATCAACTTCGATCTGCCCCATGTGCCGGAGTCTTACGTTCACCGCATCGGCCGGACGGCCCGTGCCGGTGCTGAAGGCCAGGCCATTGCGCTCTGCGCCAGTGATGAACGTTCATTGCTGCGCGATATTGAGCGCACCATTCGCATGCCTATCCCGGTAACGATTCACCCGATGGGCTATGCCGAAGTGCCACAAGGCGGCAAAGAGCCTGCCCGCCGTCCGAACGGCCGCGCCACAGCGCCAAAGCCCCGCGGCGAGCGCAGCTCTGGTGATCGTTCACGCGGTGACCGCCCCCAAGGCGGCCGCTTCCATCGCGGCCAAGCCGATTTTGCCGCCAAGCCACGCTTTGAAAAGCCGGAAGGCGAAAAGCCAGTGCATGAAAAGCAAATCGCCCAGAAGCGCGAAATGCCGGAAGGCTCGAAGTGGACACCGCTCGCTGGTGAACCCACCATCATGTATCAAAAGCCAAAGCCTCGTGAAGAAAAGCCCGTGCGTGAACATCAGCCTTGGCTGAAGCCACGTTCGCAGGATGGCAAAAATCGCGGCGGCAATGGCCGTGACCGCAACTTCGGCGACAAGCCTCGTGGCACCTTTGCCGATAAACCTCGCGGTGAACCACGTGGTGAGAAGCCATGGAGCAATCAGGGCGACAAGCCAGCAGACGCAAGTGCTGATCGCCCACGTCGTGATTTCAGCGACAAGCCACGTGGAAGCACTTTTGGTGACAAGCCACGCGGTGACCGCAAGCCTTGGCACA
The DNA here is from genome assembly GCA_043739165.1 of Hyphomicrobiales bacterium. Classification (GTDB taxonomy): domain Bacteria; phylum Pseudomonadota; class Alphaproteobacteria; order Rhizobiales; family Aestuariivirgaceae; genus Aestuariivirga. The sequence goes on along the minus strand of JAYUEP010000149.1, from coordinate 989 downwards.
ATGACAAACCACAAGGCGAACGCAGCTTCGGCGACAAGCCAGCCTTCAACGCGGACCGCCCACGCGGCAATTTTGGTGATCGGCCAAGAACCGACAAACCCGCAGGCGAGCGCAGCTTCGGTGACAAACCGCGCGGCAACTTTGCTGGCGCAGGCAAGCCTCGTGGCAAGTTCGGCGGCGGCAAGCCCGGCGGCTTCAGCAAACCATCCGGCGGCAACTTCAAGCGCAAGGAACGCGCCGAAGGCTAGTCGCTCAACCTATAGCAATTTCAAGAGCCCGCGACACAATCGCGGGCTTTCCTGTTTTTAACATCGCTGTCGCAAACCTGTAACAGTGAACCCGCAACTTTCCGCCACCCGCGCTCCCGCGGCATTCGGAGATTTGCCATGAAATTCAGCACACCAATTTTGGGCGCCGTTTGCGCCGCAGCCCTAGCTCTGGGCACCACCCTTCCCGCCTCGGCCGAGGCCATGAAGATGAAACACGTCCTCCTGCTCAGCGTGGACGGCCTGCATGAAACAGACCTCTCCAATTTCGTCAAAGCCAACCCCACCTCTGCCATGGCAACGCTGGCCGCCCACGGCACACATTTCTCTGCGGCCTCGTCCGCCAAGCCCTCAGACTCATTCCCCGGCCTTCTGGCACTGGTCACCGGCGGCTCACCCAAGTCCACTGGCGTCTATTATGATGACTCTTATGACCGCGCCCTTTCGGCCCCCGGCTCTGATTGCAAAGTCAAAGGCACCGAGGTGGTCTATGATGAATCCATCGACAAGGACCCAGACGCGATTGATGGCGGTGGCGGCATTGATGAAGCCAAGCTGCCGCGCGACGGTGCCAATGGCTGCAAACCCGTCTATCCCCATTCTTTCCTCCGCGTGAACACCGTCTTTGAAGTGATCAAGGCCGCTGGCATGAAAACCGCTTGGTCTGACAAGCATCCTGCCTATGAACTGGTCAACGGTCCCTCAGGCAAAGGCGTGGATGAT
>JAYUEP010000148.1:0-13064 GCA_043739165.1 Hyphomicrobiales bacterium | reverse complement strand
GTGACGGGCACGATTGACCGCGACCCGAAGTTCAAGACGGACCGGCTGATGGGTGGATTGGCCGACTTCGGCAAGGGGCGGCATTTGAGCTTTACGATCTCAACGCAACTGGCACCCTATCAACGCGTGCATATCATGGGCACCAAGGGCCGCATTGAGGTCGAAATCCCCTTCAACGCCCCGCCCGACAAGCCGAACCGGTTGTTCGTACAAGGCATGGAGATGAATCAGGGCCAGATGCATAGCTATCCGGTGAGCGATCAATATCAGTTGCAAGCCGAAGCCTTTGGCCGCGCGATACGAAGCGGCAAGAAAATGGCCTGGGGCGTGGATGACGCGATCAAGAACATGAAGATCATTGATGCGTTTTTTAAGAGCGAGAAGAGCAAGAAGTGGGAGAGGGTGGGGTAGATGCACCATCACCGTCGTTCCGCAAACAGTGAAGAGACGTAGTCATGTATAAAATGATTTTTACAGTGACAGCTAAGCCTGGAACAAGGTCTAAAATCCTTGAAGCCGCAAAACCTTGTATTGAAGCCACGCGCCGCGAAACAGGATGCTTGCAGTACGAATTTTACGCCTGTTCTGACATTGAAGACAGATTTGTAACCGTAGAATGCTTCGTCAATCCCGCCGCACACGAAACGCATGGGCAATCCGTGCATTTCAAAGCTTTTCAGCCGACGCTCGATGCCAATATTCTAGGCTACACAATGGAACTCATTGTACCGGCTCCAGCGTGAAACTCCGGTTGGCCGGATCAAGCCCCGACCACGGAGCGTGGGCGCGCGCACGCAGCCCGCTTCAGCGGCGTGCACTTTGTTTGAATATTCTTTCTTCGCGATACATTTTGTGCATTGATGCTAACGGATTATACGAGGCAACCCAATCAACCCACCACCCGAATTTAACCATCGCGGTTGAAACGGGTCAGCAAAGGAGCCGAGAGATGACCACACTCATAATTACCCATACGGTAACCGATGTTAAGCATTGGCTGGCGTCACCCAAGCGTGTTGAAGTTTTCGGACCCATGGGAATTACCGTGAAGACATTCACTGACCCTGCTGGAACAAATAAAGTGGGCCTCGTTGTAGACGTGCCGGACATGGATGCTTTCACAAAGATTATGCAATCTCCTGCGGCTGGGGAAGCCATGAAATATGATGGTGTTCAGCCTGAGTCTATGCAAATGCTGGTAGCGTCCTGATAAATTGGATCCCGCCTTCGCGGGAATGACAATTGACCGCAGTTGTTGCAGCTGATCCAACTGGCGTGAGTTTCCTTCCCTCTCCAGCGGCGGGCTTGACCCGCTGATCCAGTCTTGGCCGAATTCTGAAAACCTGAAAGTCTGGGTGGCCGGGTCAAGCCCGGCCATGGAGCGTTAGGAAGAATCCGGGAGCGTTGGAGGCGGGGCCGATGGAGGGGAGATTTCTACCCCCACAGCCTTGCCGCACCCCGCACACCAGAATTCCCGCCATGTTTGGCGCGCAGCACTTTGGCTTTGGCTTCGCCTGAGAAAGTGTACTTTGCGATGTGGGGTGGGAGTTCTTCCACCAGTTCGGGCAAACTTGAGAGGCCCCCGCCCATGACAAAGACATCGGGGTCGATCACGTTCAGCAGTTGCGCACAGATGCGGGCGAAGCGGGTTTGCAGGCGTTTGAGCGCGGCATTGGCCGCAGCTTCTCCAGCGCGGGCGCGGGCGATGATTTCGGGGCCGGTGAGTTCCGGCCCCGCCACGCGCTTGTAATCGCCGATCAGGCCGGTGCCGGAGACATACATTTCCGCACAGCCGTGCTTGCCGCAAAAACAATAGATCGGCGGCCAATCTTCTTCCGTCATCCATGGTAAACTGGTGTGGCCGAATTCGGCGGCTTCGGCATTGGCGCCGCGGATGATTTTGCCATCCACCACCAAGCCGCCGCCGAGGCCTGTGCCCAGCGTGAAGAAGGCCACCACGCCGAAGCCCGCGCCTGCGCCATCCTTGGCCTCAGAGAGCGCAAAGCAATTGGCATCATTCTCAATGCGAATGGGTCGGCCGATGGCGGCTTCGAGATCGCGGGCCATGGGCTTGCCATTGGAAGCGACAAAATTGGAATTGCGCCAAATGCCTGTTGTGGGATTGGCAGAGCCTGGTGCGCCAATGCCCACACTGCCAGCGCCAGCCTCTTTCACCAGATCGGCGATGGCCGCAATCATCGGCTCATAGGCCTTGGGCGTGTCCACGCGCTTTTCGAAAATGATCTTGTCGGCGGGGTCAAAAACGATGGCGTCTATTTTCGTGCCGCCAATGTCTATCCCAATGCGGCGCTTAGGCTCTTGCATAGATGTCGTCGTAACGGATGATGTCATCTTCGCCCAGATAATCGCCGAATTGCACTTCGATGATGGTGACTTCCCCCTTGTGCAGGTTCTCAAGCCGATGCTTGGCACCCAGAGGAACGTCAATCGCACCACCGCGCGTCATGGCCACGACTTTGTCGTCAACGGTGATCGTGGCTGTGCCTTCCACAACCGTCCAATGTTCCTTGCGGTGCTTGTGGCTTTGCAGGCTAAGCCTGCCGCCCTCTTTCACCACAATACGCTTCACCTTGAAGCCCGGGTTTTCGTCCAAAACATAAAAAGCCCCCCAAGGGCGGGTTTCACTATAGAGAGACACGAATTGAGGTTCCTCAAACAGGCCAGAATCGGCGGTTGACGGCGTGGATTTGGCTTACTATAAGCCCGCCATTCTAAAGCTGTGAAGCGTTTCTTGGATTTTCCCTATTGGGTGCCTTGAATCCGCCCCGGCCCGGATTTCAAATTAACGCTTAGACACAGGTTTATCAGGATAATACATGGCCAATACATCATCTGCCAAAAAGGCGACCCGCGCTTCCGCACGTCGCACCGTTGTCAACAAGAACCGTTTGAGCCAGGTGCGCTCGTCGGTGCGCAAGGTTGAGGAAGCCATTGCTGGTGGCAAGAAGACCGATGCTGAAACCGCACTCATGGCTGCAACGCCGGAATTGATGCGTGGCGCCAACAAGGGTGTCATGCACAAGAACGCTGCCTCGCGCAAAGTTTCGCGCCTGACGCACCGCGTTCGCGCCATGAAGGGTTGATTTTTCGCGCCTCTTCGTTTCGCGCCTTCCGCGCTGAAATCACATCGCAATTTTTAGTAAAACGCCGCTGAAATTCCTTCGCGGCGTTTTTCTTTTGTCCGGACACTGACCTTTGTTGTCATTTTATTTGTTTTAAAAACAATGCGTTATATAAGTGCTGTCAGTTTCGAAGACAGCGGCATTAAGAATTCGTTAAGGAATTGACCTTTGCCGCGATGTGTTTGGGCCTGTTGCACCAAGGACACGGCATAAATATTCAATTAAAATCAATTTGTTACGTTCAGTTCCTAACAATACCGCGACAATTCATGTGACGCTTTATCTTCCGTGTACGGACCTTCGCCTGAATCCTGTTGCGCAGGGGCGGGTGCCTTGGTTAGCGTTTTCTGGAAGTTGACGAGCGGAGGCCAATCCACTCAAGATCAACAGGTGGGCGTTGATGTCGTTTCGACATCGGCAGATTTCAAAGGCGGCACGCCGGGCATGAGTTGAGCCCGGCTTGGGGGAGTTATGATGAGTATCGACGCGTCGATCAGTCTGTAGCTTTTGTTAGGGCGTGGTGCCCTTTTCAGGACAATCAAATTTGCTGTGCGATCACATCGTGAGCGCACGGACAGCTATGGGCAAAAACAAATGAAGAATGTTGCGGCAAAAGTGGAAACACAAGTGGTGATGGATTTAAAGAGCCAGTGGCAGCGCGTTGCTGCCCGGCTGAAGGCTGAACTGGGCGATGACCTCTATAACAGTTGGTTTGCGCGCATGGACGCCGAAGAGCTTTTGCGCGGGCAATTGACGGTTTCGGTGCCCACCCGCTTCCTCAAGAGCTGGATTGAAAACCACTATGTGGCCAAGCTGCGCAAGATTGCCGAGGGCGAATTCGGTGTGCTGCAGGCGGTTGTGGTGCGGGTGCGCCTGCAGGGTGAAGGTCTGCGGCCAACGCCTGCCGAAGTGGCGCGGCCTGCGCCAACAGAGCGCAATGGGGCCACTGCGGCGCAAATTCAATCGCTGTTGATGCCAGAACGTGGCGCTGCTTCCGACGAGAGCCAGAATTTTGACAACTATGTGGTCGGCATTTCCAACCAGCTGGCTCATGCCGCCGTGATGCGTGTGGCGGGCGCTGCCTCAGGCCAGGCCCTCAGCTTCAACCCACTCTACATTCATTCTGCCGCAGGTCTGGGCAAAACCCATCTGCTCAATGCCTTGGCCAAGCGCATCCGTGATACGCAGGCCAACCGCAAGGTTCTGATGTTGACGGCAGAGCGCTTCATGTATGGCTTCATCCATGCCATCCGCAGCCGCGACACGCTGGCCTTCAAAGACCAGTTCCAAAATGTGGATGTGTTGCTGATTGATGACTTCCAGTTCCTGCAGGGCAAGGCCATGCAGCAGGAATTCTGCCATGCCTTCAACTCACTGGTGGATTCCAAGCGACAGGTGGTGGTGGCCGCCGATGTGCCGCCGGCCCAGCTCGACACCATTGACCAACGCATGCGTTCGCGCCTGTTGGGTGGGTTGGTGGTGGATATTGAAGCGCCAGACCTCACCCAGCGCCGCAAGATTTTGGATTTCAAGCACATGATGATGTTGCAGAGCGATCCTGCCGCCGCAATCAACACTGAAATTCTGGATCTGGTGGCCGAGCGGATCACCGGCGGGGGCCGCGAGCTGGAAGGGGCTTTGAACAAAATCGTGGCCTATCAACAATTCAACAAGGCCCCCATTACAGCGGACCTTGCCTCCATGGTGCTGCGCGATGCGGCGGGTTCGGCTGATTTGGGGCGGATCAAGATTGAGGATATCCTCAAAGTGGTCAGCCGCCATTTCAATGTGGGCCGCAATGATCTTCTCTCGGCGCGCCGTGCCCGCGAAGTGGTGATGCCCCGCCAGATCGGCATGTATCTGGCCAAAAAGCTCACGGCGCGTTCGTTGCCCGAAATCGGTCGCCGCTTTGGCGGGCGTGATCATTCCACCGTGCTTCATGCGGTGCGCAAGATCGACGAGCAGATGAAGGGCGATGAAAAGCTGGCCCGCGAATTGGCCCTGTTGATAAGGTTGGTCGAACAGCAATAGGCTTGAAAAGGGCCGGCGTTTTCGCCATTGTCCTTTGTCCAACAGGACTTGAAGAGCAATGCGCGTCACACTCGAAAAATCTGGGTTTTTGAAGGCACTCAACCATGTGCAAAGCGTGGTGGAGCGGCGCAACACGATCCCTATTCTCTCCAATGTGATGGTGCAGGCCAAGGCTGGCGAAGTGAAACTCACCGCCACGGACCTTGATATCGAAATCGTCGAATCCGTGCCGGCCGATGTGGCGCAGGATGGTGCAGCCACGGTGCCTGCCCATATGCTTTACGATATCGTGCGCAAGCTGCCCGACGGCGCGCAGCTTGAGCTCAATCAGGCGGGTGACAAGGGGCGCATTTCAATTATCGCCGGGCGCTCACGCTTCGCGCTGCAGGCCTTGCCACCAGAGGATTTCCCTGATCTTTCCAGCGGTGAATTCGGCAATACGTTTTCCCTCGCCGCAGCTGATCTGCGCTTTTTGATTGAGCGCACACGTTTTGCCATTTCCACCGAAGAGACGCGCTATTATCTCAATGGCATTTATTTCCATGAAGTGACGGCTGGCAAGTTACTGCGCGCAGTGGCCACCGATGGGCACCGGCTGGCGCAGAGCCAGATGGATCTGCCCTCGGGTGCAAGCGGCATGCCCGGCATCATCGTGCCGCGCAAGACGGTGCTGGAACTCGTCAAATTGTTTGAAGGCGAAGACGGCGATGTGGAAGTGGCGATTTCATCTTCGAAAATCCGCTTCACCTTCGGGCGCTTGGTGCTGACCTCTAAACTCATCGACGGCACCTTCCCGGATTATGAGCGTGTCATCCCGCGCGGCAATGACAAGATTCTGGAAGCCGATACCAAGCAGTTCTCCGAAGCGGTGGACCGTGTGTCCACCATCTCGTTTGAAAAGAGCCGCGCGGTTAAGCTCAATCTCTCCGAAGGCCGCCTGGGCTTGGTGGTGAACAACCCGGACTCGGGCTCTGCCGAAGAAGAGATCGTGGTTTCCTATGAGCGTGAACCCATCGAGATCGGCTTCAATTCACGCTATCTGCTGGATGTGGCCGCACAGGTGAAAGCCGAGACGATGCGCTTCGAATTCAACGACGCAGGCTCACCCACCGTGATCCGCGACCCGAAAGACGCGCAATCGCTTTATGTGTTGATGCCGATGCGGGTGTAAGAAAGAGTCCCTCACCCTGGCGCTGCCGCGCCTATCCCTCTCCCCGCAAGCGGGGCGAGGGGCGAGAACACAAACATAGTTCGCCCTTCTCCTCTCTGGGGAGAAGGTGCCTGAAGGGCGGATGAGGGGCCGCGCGCAAATTGATCTGATGACCAGTTTCTCCATCACCCGCCTGACACTGACGGATTTTCGCAACCATGCCGCCCTGCGGCTTGAACCTGCGGGGCGGCTCATCTGTCTCTATGGCCCCAATGGTGCGGGCAAGACCAATATTCTTGAAGCTGTCTCACTTCTGGTTCCGGGGCGTGGTCTACGGGCACAGAATTTCAATTTGCTGGCAAGGTTGGATGGCGATGGCAGTTGGGCCGTTGCTGCCGAGGTTGAAACGCCTGAGGGTGAATTCAGGCTCGGCACCAGCCATGATCTTCATACTGCGGAAGGTGAGAATGCTTCGCGCAAAGTGGCGATTGATGGCCACATGCAAAAATCATCGGGCGCGCTGGGGCACTATCTCAAGATGCTGTGGCTGACACCCGCCCAAGACCGGATGTTCATGGGTCCCGGCTCCGAACGGCGCAAGTTCTTTGACCGGATGGTGGCCAGTTTCAATGACGCCCACGCGAGCCATGTGGCGGCGTTTGAAAAGCTGATGCGTGAGCGTAACGCCCTCCTCCAACAACCGGGGGCAGACCGCACTTGGCTTTCCACACTGGAAACGCAGATGGCAGAGCAAGCTGTGGCCATTGCCGTGGCCCGCAATGAGGCGGCTGGCGTGCTGGCAAGGCACTTTGCCTCGGGAGCGGCGCAGGGGCCGTTTCCCTGGGGGGTTTTGCAGCTTCATGGGCAAATTGAAGAGCTGGTTTCGCATAAACCTGCCGTGCAAGCGGAAGACGAATACGCTAAGATTTTAGGCGATTCGAGAGGGGCAGACCGCGCCCAGCAAAGAACGCTTGTCGGCCCGCACCGCACCGATTTTTCCGTGTTGCATGGCCCGAAATCAACGCCTGCGGAACTCTGTTCCACGGGCGAGCAAAAGGCTTTGTTGATCGGTCTGGTTCTGGCGCAGGCGCGCGCAGCGCGCGAGGTGTTGGGGGCAACGCCCATTCTCCTGCTCGACGAAGTGGCGGCGCATCTTGATGCCGCGCGGCGCAGGGGTTTGTTTGCAGTGCTCGCCGACATTGGCGCGCAAGCCTGGATGACAGGCACGGATGAGAATTTGTTTGAAGAGGCGGGCGATCAGGCCTGTCGCTTCGAAGTGAAAGACGGAACAGTTGATGTCAACAGATGATGAAAAGTCGGCAGCTTATGGCGAAGAATCGATCAAGATTCTGAAAGGCCTTGATGCCGTGCGCAAACGCCCGGGCATGTATATCGGCGACACGGATGATGGCTCGGGCCTGCATCATATGGTCTATGAAGTGGTCGACAACGCCATTGACGAGGCTCTTGCTGGCCACGCGACTTTGGTAACCGTGGCCCTGAATGCCGATGGTTCGGTCACGGTAACAGACAATGGCCGCGGCATCCCCACCGGCATCAAGCAAGATGATGACGTGGTGCCCAAGCGCTCGGCGGCTGAAATCGTGATGACTGAGCTTCACGCAGGCGGCAAGTTTGACCAGAACTCTTACAAAGTCTCCGGTGGTTTGCACGGCGTGGGCGTTTCGGTGGTCAATGCACTTTCCGTTTCACTGAAGCTTTCCATTCACCGCGAAGGCAAGAGCCACTTTATCTCCTTCACCCATGGCGTGCCAGATGCGCCGCTCAAAGTGACGGGGGATTCAGAAGGCAAGCGCGGCACGGAAGTAACTTTCCTGCCCTCGACGGACACTTTCACACATACCGAATTCGATTTCGCCACGCTGGAGCACCGCCTACGTGAGCTGGCCTTTTTGAATTCCGGTGTGCGCATCACGCTCACGGACAAACGCGGCGTTGAGCCTCATATTCTGGAACTGTTCTATGATGGCGGCATTCCGGCTTTTGTGCGCTATCTGGACCGCACCAAACAGGGCCTGATCAAGGAACCCATCTACATCACAGGTGCCAAGGATGGCATCACCATTGAATGCGCCTTGTGGTGGAACGACTCTTACCATGAAAGCGTGTTCTGCTTCACCAACAACATTCCACAGCGCGACGGCGGCACGCATTTGGCGGGCTTCCGTGGAGGGCTGACACGCATCATCAACACCTATGCCGCCGAAAGTGGCATTGCGAAAAAAGAGAAGGTTGCCATCACTGGCGATGACGCACGCGAAGGCCTCACCTGCGTGCTTTCAGTGAAAGTTCCTGATCCCAAGTTCTCGTCGCAGACGAAAGACAAGCTGGTTTCATCGGAAGTGCGGCCCGTGGTTGAAGGCCTCGTCAACGAACAGCTGGGTGCGTGGTTCGAGGAACATCCTTCTGAAGCCAAGGCCATCGTCGGCAAAGTGGCGGAAGCCGCTGCCGCGCGTGAGGCAGCGCGCAAGGCGCGTGAGCTGACACGGCGCAAAGGTGCTCTTGATATCTCGTCCTTGCCCGGCAAGCTGGCGGATTGCCAAGAGCGTGATGCGAGCCTGTGTGAACTCTTCATCGTGGAAGGTGACTCGGCTGGCGGCTCTGCCAAACAGGCCCGCAACCGCGAGAACCAAGCCGTTCTGCCCTTGCGCGGCAAGATTTTGAATGTGGAGCGGGCGCGCTTTGACAAGATGCTGGGTTCTGCTGAAATTGGCACGTTGATCACCGCCTTGGGCACAGGCATTGGGCGCGAGGAATTCAACGCCGACAAATTGCGTTATCACAAGATCATCATCATGACCGACGCTGACGTGGACGGCGCGCATATTCGAACCCTGCTGCTCACCTTCTTCTACCGCCAGATGCGCGAGATCGTGGAGCGTGGACATCTCTATATCGCGCAACCGCCGCTCTATAAAATCAAGCGCGGCACATCGGAACAATATCTCAAGGACAACAAGGCGCTGGAATCAAACCTCATTGATGTGGGGCTTGAGGGAACGGCCTTGGTTCTGGCCGATGGTTCGGAACGTGTTGGCGGTGATCTGCGTGCGGTAGTCGATGAGGCGGTGGCCATTCGTTCGATGATTGAGGGCTTGCATTCGCGCTATCCGGTTTCGATCATTGAGCAGGCGGCGATTGCCGGAGCACTCAACCCCGAAGTCATTTCCACGTCGGAAAATGCCGCCGGGGCTGCGGCCTATATTGCCAAGCGGCTGGATGCCATCGCTGATGAAACGGACCGTGGCTGGCAGGGGCTGACGGCGAATGATGGCGGTTTGATTTTTGAGCGCACCTTGCGTGGTGTCAAAGAAAGCTGGCATGTTGATGGCAAGCTGATTTCTTCGCAAGAAGCGTTGCGGCTGGACCGCAAGACAGCGCATTTGCAGGAAATCTATGCGCGTGTTTCGAAGCTGAAGCGCAAGGATTCGGATACGATTATCCATGGACCGCTGTCTTTGCTTGACGCTGTGTTTGCCGCTGGTCGCAAGGGTGTCTCGATGCAGCGCTACAAAGGCCTTGGCGAGATGAACCCCGACCAGTTGTGGGAGACAACATTGGATCCCAACGCCCGTTCGCTCTTACGTGTGCGCGTGGCCGAGATGGATGATGCTGATGATCTTTTCACCAAACTCATGGGCGATGTGGTGGAACCCCGCCGTGAGTTCATTGTGAACAATGCGCTGAGCGTGGCGAATTTGGATGTCTAGCCCTTTGCTCTAAGACTTCGCTTCTGCTATTTGTCGTACAATTGACCATGGGAGATGTACGATGGCTGCGAAACAGAACTTCATTGCGGGGGCGTGGATGGATGGTGCGGGTGTCACCGTCGACATCAATCCCTCGGATGTTTCCGATGTGGTTGGTGAATTCACCCAGGCTTCGGTGGCCCAGGCGCAAGAGGCCATTGCCGCGGCCAAAGCTGCCAGTGTGGGTTGGGGACATTCCACGCCACAGCAGCGCGCCGATGCCTTGGAAATGATCGGCACGGAACTTCTCGCCCGCAAGGATGAGATTGGCCGCATTCTTTCGCGCGAAGAAGGCAAACCGCTCGCCAATGGCATTGCCGAAACCATGCGGGCCGCACAGATTTTCAAATTCTTTGCGCAAGAAGCGCTTCGCATTGAGGGCACGCAACTGGCCTCGGTGCGCCCCAATGTGGACGTGACCATCACGCGTGAGCCTGTGGGCGTTGTGGGCCTCATCTGCCCGTGGAATTTCCCCATCGCCATTCCGGCCTGGAAAATTGCGCCTGCTTTGGCTTTTGGCAATGCCGTGGTGTTCAAGCCTGCCGATCTGGTGCCCGCCACGGCTTGGGCACTTTCCGAAATCATCTCGCGTTCGGGCCTGCCCAAGGGCGTGTTCAATCTTGTCATGGGGCGCGGCTCTGTCGTGGGCCAAACGATGCTCGACTCGCGTGATGTGAACGCACTTTCCTTCACCGGCTCGGTTCAAACCGGCGCCAAGGTGGCCATGGCTCTCGCCACGCGCGGTGGAAAGTTCCAGCTGGAAATGGGTGGCAAGAACCCCCTCATTGTGCTGGATGATGCCAATCTTGATGCCGCCGTGGCTGGTGCTGTCGATGGCGCTTTCTTCCAGACCGGGCAACGCTGCACGGCGTCCTCGCGCCTCATCGTTCAATCCAAAGTGCATGATGCCTTTGTGGAGAAGGCGATTGCCGCGCTCAAAGCCTTGAAGGTCGATCACGCGTTGAAAGAGGGCACGCAGATCGGCCCTGTGGTTGATGAGGCCCAGATGAAACAGGATGAAGATTATATTCGCATCGGCCGCGAAGAAGGTGCCACGCTGGCCTGGGGCGGCGAGCGTTTGAACCGTGACACCAAGGGGCACTATCTTTCGCCCGCGTTGTTTGTGGACACCCAGAATGCGATGCGCATCAATCAAGAGGAAATCTTCGGGCCCGTCGCCACGGTGATCAAGGTGGATAGCTATGATGAGGCACTGGCGGTTGCCAATGACACGCCGTTTGGCCTTTCGTCCGGCATCTACACGGGTTCACTCAAGGCGGCGAATGACTTCCGCCGCAAGTCCCAGGCCGGAATGGTGATGGTGAACCTGCCCACGGCGGGGGTGGATTATCACGTGCCCTTCGGTGGGCGCAAAGGTTCATCCATGGGCCCGCGCGAACAGGGGCGGTTCGCAGCAGAGTTTTATACGTCGGTGAAGACGGCTTATGTGAGCGCTTAATCGGCGCTCACCACTACAATCGTTGCCCCGCGCACGCGCTCGCGGTGCCAGACGTAGATGCCGCTGGCGATGATGATGCTGGCCCCCAGCAGTGTGATCTGATCCGGCCAATCACCGAAAAGCACGATGCCGGAGAACGTCATCCAGATCATTTGCGTATAGCCAAAAGGGGCCAGCAGTGAGGCCGGGGCCAGGCGCAGCGCGTGTGAAATCACCAGATGGGCGATAAGACCGCAGGTGCCCATCACCAGCGCCACAGCCCACAGCCAACCCAAAGGCGGCGGTGCGAAGCCTTGCGGTAACATGGCGGTTGAAACGGCAAGCCCGACGGCAAAAACCCAGAGCAGCCCGGTTTCCGGCGCGTCGCGAAAGCCAGCTTTGCGGGTAAAGATTTGATAGAGCGCCATCACCAAGGCGTTGAACAAGCTGAAGAGCATGGCAGGTTGAAAGCCCGCAGTGCCCGGACGTACAACAATCAGCATGCCGCAAAAGCCCACAAGCACCGCGGCCCAGCGACGTGGGCCGACATGTTCGCCCAGCAACACGGGGGCCAGTGCGCATGAGATCAAGGGTGCGGCAAAATTGATGCTGACCACCAAGGCCAGCGGCAAGTGACCCACCGCATAGAAATTCGCGAAGGTAGATGATGTGAGCAAGGCCCCGCGAAACAGATTGACCCTGATGTTCTGGCTGCGGCTCGGCCATTGTCCACGCCACAGCAGCAAGATGATGAGCGCCAGCAAAGCAATGGCATAACGCAGAAATACGACCGTAAAGATCGGCACACCATTGTGCTGCAGAAGTTTTGCCGGCGCATCGACCATCGTGCCAAAGAACACATTGGCGCAGAAGAGCAGAATGCCGCGTGTGGTATTGTTCACGAGAGCTTGATGCCGCGCTCTGCGAAGCTCTTCTTGGTGGCGGCAGCTGTGCCGCCCAGATCAATGGCCCGGGTCGCAGCTTCGATCACTTCAACTTCAAAGCCCAAGTGCTTGGCGTCTTCGGCGGAATAGCGCACGCAATAGTCAAAGGCGAGACCTGCGAGAGTGAGCTTCGAGATGCCGCGTTCTTTCAGATAGCCGCCAAGGCCTGTGGGCGTCTTGTGATCGTTCTCAAAAAAGGCCGAGTAGGAATCAATCGCCTTACGGAAGCCCTTGCGGATGATGAGTTCGGCTTGTGGCACATCGAGGGCCTCGCGAAACGCGGCCCCGTGCGAGCCGATCACACAATGATCCGGCCAGATCGTTTGCGGGCCATAGGGCATTTCAATCTGCGTGAAGGGGGCTTGGCCTTTGTGTTGCGAGGCGAAAGAAGAATGATCCGCCGGGTGCCAATCTTGGGTGAGCAAAACATGGGCGTGGTCCTGCGCCAGCTTGTTGATCAGCTGGATGATTTCATCGCCACCGCCCACGGCCAGCGAACCTCCGGGGCAGAAATCATTCTGCACATCAATGATCAGCAGCGCAGAGGCATTCATTTGGCGTTCAGGGCCGCCGCACAGCCTTTGAAGG